>NZ_JBHTJR010000051.1:0-378015 GCF_042676005.1 Tenacibaculum geojense
GCTTTTTCTTGCGTAAACTGTTATTCATAAAATAAGTCTTATTGGTGTAAACTTATTTTAGGACGGGACAGGATTAATAAAAAAGGCTCTCGATAATCGAGAGCCTTTTTTATGATTTGTAAATCTAAAATTATTTAGCAGGTGCCATTTTAGATTGGATAGCGCTCATAGTAGCTTTGAATTTAGCAGCAGCAGCTTCATCTAAGTTAGCTAATAACTCTTTACCTTTAGCAGCTAATTCAGTACCTTTTTTAGCTAAATCTGCATTTTTTACTACATCACCTCCAGCAGCAATGTACTCTTTTGCGTACTCAGCATAAGACTTTAAATGCTCAGTTACTTCTGCGTTTTCAAAAGATGGAATTTCAACACCTTCTAAAGCAGATTCAACAGATTTTTTAGCCTCATCAGCAGCTTCAGTTACAGCGTCAGCAGCTTCGTTAGCAGCATCTTTTGTAGCTTCTGCAGCCTCAGCAGCAGCGTCTTTTGCCTCGTTAGCAACAGCTTCAGTAGCGTTTTTTGCATCGTCAGCAGCTTTTTCAGCTTTCTTACAAGAAGTTGCTAATAAAGAACCAGCAACTAAAACAGATAAAATTACTTTTTTCATTGTTAATGATTTTTAGTTTAAGATTGTATAACAAATGTAACATTTTGATTGTACTAAACAAATAAAATATAACTTAATTAATGCATACCTTGTTTAAAATCAAAGCTAAAAGCAATACTGTATTTTATCGTTATAACGTACATTTTTTTATACTCTAACTAAACTTACAATTATAATTTTTAGTATTTGGTACTTAAAAAATATTCTTATTTAAAGCTGTATACACCTATACTGTATCTGAACTAAATTGTTTATCATATAAATTTTTGTAATAACCATTCTCCTTTGCTAATAATTCTTGATGATTACCTTTTTCTACAATTACTCCTTTGTCCATAACTATAATGGTATCTGCTTTTTTAATTGTAGCTAGTCTGTGCGCTATAATAATTGAAGTTCTATCTTTAGTAATTTCATCAGTTGCATACTGAATCATTTGTTCTGAATGTGTATCTACAGAGGAGGTTGCTTCATCTAAGATTAAAATACTTGGCTTACTTACAAAAGCTCTTAAAAATGCAATTAATTGACGCTGCCCCGATGATAACATAGCACCTCTTTCTTTTACATTATAATCGTATCCGTTTGGTAAACTCATGATAAAATCATGAATGCCTATTTGCTTTGCTGCCCTTTCTACCTCTTCTTTTGTTACTGTTTCTTCTTTTAAGGTAATATTGTTAAGAATACTATCAGAAAATAAAAAAACATCTTGTAAAACAACAGCTACTTGTTCTCTTAATGTATCTATACTATAGTCTTGCACAGGCGTATCATCAACTAAAATAGTTCCACTATCAATTTCATAAAAACGACTAATTAGATTAATGATTGTAGACTTTCCTGCTCCTGTTGCCCCAACAATAGCAACAGTTTCTCCTTTTTTAACTTCAAATGAAACACCTTTAAGTACTTCTTCACCTTTAACATAGCTGAACCTAACATCTTTAAAAGTGATATCTCCTTTAATTTTATTTGCTGACGTTGTTCCTGATTTATCAATAAAACTATTCGTATCCATAACCTTAAACACTCGCTCTCCAGCAACAATTCCCATTTGTAACTGGTTAAACTTATCAGCAATTTGCCTAAGAGGTCTAAATAACATTTGAGCCATTTGTATAAATCCTAATATTGCACCAACAGTAATTCCATTACTTTTTACAACTTGAGCAATTCCGTTAGCTACTGAACTTGTTTCACTATAGTTCTCTATAACTTGCAAACCTCCAAACCATACAATTAAACCAATTGCTATGGATGATAATATTTCTGCAATTGGAAAGAAAATAGAATAATACCAAACCGTTTTAATATGAGCTTTTTTGTGCTTATCATTTATTTCCATAAAGTTTTTATACTCTATTTTTTCTCTATTAAATAATTGCACAATTTTCATACCTGTAACACGCTCCTGAACAAAACCATTGAGGTTTGCTACTTGGTTTCTTACATCTTGGAATGTTGCTTTGATAGCTATTTGAAATATTTTGGTTGCATAAATTAAAATTGGCATAACCGACATGGCTATTAATGCTAATTTCCAATTAATAACAAACATTACTACAATTACCACTAGCATTTTTAAAACATCACTAACAATCATAAAAACTCCTTGAGAAAAGAAGTTCGCAATTGTTTCTATATCTGACACCACTCTGGTTACCAATCTACCTACCGAGTTGGTATCAAAATAAGTCATTTTAAATTGCATGATATTTCTGAAAATTTTAGCGCGCATATCTCTAATAATATGCTGCCCAACCCAGTTTGCGTAGTAAATAAATGTAAACTGAAGAATTACCTGAATAATTAATACTACTAACATTAAAATAGTGTAGTACAATAAATTATTCACATCTTTTGTAACCGTAAAATCATCTACCGCCCAATGTAGAATAACAGGGCTGGCTGCTGAAAATATAGATAATAAAATGGTAGATATAGTTGCTACCCAAAACTGTACACGATATCTTTTTGCAAAACTCATCAGTCTTGCAAAAATTTTCATATCAAATGCATTTCCTGTATTATTCTTGCTCAAAACTTATATAATCGTATGCTACTTTGGTTAAAAATAATCCTTTTGCTGGAACCGAAACACCAGCATTACCTCTGTTTTTACTTTCAATAACATTTCTAAAGTCTTCTACAGATTTCTTTTGCAAGCCTACCTCTAATAAAGTACCTACAATGGCTCTTACCATATTTCGTAAAAACCTATTTGCAGAAATATAAAAAGTTAATTCATTGCCTTTTTGCTTCCAATACGCTTCTGTTACCTCACAATTAAAAGTATGTACATCTGTTTTAACTTTAGAGAAACATTCAAAATCTTCGTATTCTAATAAAATTTTAGCGGCTTTATTCATGGCATCAATATCAATATTTTTATAATTAAGTTGCCATGTAGTGTCTAATAAAAACGGATTTCTACCCATCCAAATTTTATATTCATAACTTCTACTTGTAGCGTCAAATCTCGCATGTGCCTCGTCATCAACAACTATGGTTTTGTAAATTACAATATCGTTAGGTAAAATGGCATTTAGCTTATATGTAAAATTTTCTTGCAACACTTTATTAGTATCAAAATGTGCAAACATTTGAGAAGCATGTACACCTGCATCTGTTCTACCTGCTCCTACGATATTTATTTCCTCTTGTAAAATAGTACTAATTGCTTTATTTATTTGCTCTTGTACTGAAATTACTTCGGGTTGAATTTGCCAACCGTAATAGTTTTTTCCGTTGTATGAAAGCGCTAAAAAATACCTCAAAAAACTGTTATTTTTTAAATAGCTAAACTACGGATTTTATTTGGTTATTTGTACTTTAGTGGTGTGAAGAAAATTTTACTTTTATCAGATACGCACAGTTATATTGATGATCAAATATTAAAATTTGTAAAACTGGCCGATGAAGTATGGCATGCTGGAGATATTGGTGATTTAGCAGTTACAGATACTTTAAAAAAACACAAACCGCTTAGGGCTGTTTATGGTAATATTGATGATAAAAATGCTAGAGCAGAGTTCCCTCTTGATAACCGATTTGAACTTGAAGGCGTAACTATTTGGATTACACATATTGGGGGATATCCTGGGAAATATAATCAGCGAATAAGAGAGCAATTACATTTAAACCCTCCAACAATTTTCATTTGTGGACACTCGCATATTTTGAAGGTTCAATATGATGAAAAATTACAGTTATTACACATAAATCCAGGTGCAGCTGGTAAGCATGGTTTTCATAAAGTTAGAACTATGGTAAGATTTGAAATTGATAATGGAAATATCAAAAATATGGAAGTTATAGAACTATCTAAGCGCTCTTAGGAACTTGGTTTCTTACTACTGGAACTTTTATTATAATTTTAGTACCTATATTTTTAGCAGATTCTATTTCAAAACTTCCATTTAGCATATCTACTCTCGCTCTAATTTGGTTCAACCCAATTCCGTCTTTACTTTTATTAGTATCAAAGCCTTTTCCATCATCTTTTACCATAATGGTTAGCATACTATCTTCTTCTTCCATAGCTATATATGCTTTTTCTGCTTTGCTATGTTTTAAAATATTATTTATTAACTCTTGAACAATATTAAAAATTTTAATTTCATATTCTTGAGCATACCTATTAACATTAGAAATTGCAGTAAAAAAGCGTAAACTTGAATTAGAATACTTTTTGGCGGCATCTTTAATAGCATATTCTAAACCGAACTTTAACAGTACAGACGATACTAAATTATGAGATAACTCCCTTATTTTTTGGGATGCTTCTAATATAATTTGTTGTGATTTCTGAATTTCAATTGGAACTTCATCTCCTTTAAATTGCTTTTGTGTCGCTTGTAAATGCATATTTGCTGATGATAGTAACGCACTCACATTATCATGTAAAATTTCTGCAATTTGTTTTCTTTCAGTTTCTTTACCATCTATTGCAGCATTAATAATTTTTGCTTGAGAATCTGATTTTAGTTTTTCTAATTTACGTTGTTGCTCTAGCTCATTTTCTGATAGTTTTAAACGTAAATTTTTTTGCTTTAACTTGTATAAGTTAGCTATATACAAAAACAGTAAAGACACTAAAATACCTACAACGCCAATTATCCAATTATTTCTTTCTAAACGTAGTCTTTTGTTTTCTTCGGCTTTTTTTACTAGATCTATATTGTGTCTTAATTGTATTTTTTTTATATCAGCCTTTAATTTTTTTTCATTTAAACTATCTCTTATACTATATGACTTAGTAACATATTCATATGCTGTATAATCTTTTAAATTATACAGAGACCAGGCCATATTATCATATAATGATTCTTTATATTCTACTGACTGTTTATCATTTTTATCCTCAAGTATTTCTAAAGCTTTATTATAAAAATATTTTGCTTTTAAATAATCTTTATTTTTAACATGAATAGTAGCTAAATTAGAATAACTGGCAGCTAAAGATGACAAATTATTTACTTGCTTATGTATTTCAATTGCTTTAGTCAGATAATTTATAACTAATTCAGACTCTGAATCGCTACTTATATATATTGCTGCTAAGTTTCCATAAGCATTTCCTTCTATTTTTCTGTATTTTGTATTAATTTGGTTATTAGAAATTATTTTTTTTAAAAAATAAATTGAGCTATCTTTAATGTTAATTTTATAATAAGCTGCTGATAGTTTTAAATAAACATTTCCTCTTAAAACAGCATCTTCATCAGTAATTTGTTTATCCACAAAGTTATTATTAAAACACCCTAAAGACCTCTTAAAATAATTAATAGATTCGTTATAATTTTCAGATTCAAAATATATACCTGCAATTAATGAGTATATTTCAGCGTTATAAAAAGAAGATGATTTTTCAGTATTTATAGCATCTAACAAATACTTTAAAGATTTAGAATATTCTCCAGATTGATACAACTTTTTACCAATTGTATATTTTTTATACTTTATATTTGAGGTATCGACTTGAATTATAGCAGAAAAAGCCGAGTCTAACGACTCAGCTCTTGCTTGTGAAAATAAAAATACAAATATAAGGGGGACTAATATTTTCGAATATTTAATTTTATTAATCAATATTTAATGTTTAAATTACTCTGTAACAATTATGACTCTTGGCACCTTTTCTGTGTAAAATGTTTTAGAGGAATATTTGCTTGTGAAATTTCCAGATAATTCATTTACAAAATCAATTTGTAGTTTATCAGAACTTTTTCTATAAATTTTAGAATATCTTTTAGACTCACTATCTCCAGACTTTAAAACAATTTCATGTATATTATCAACATCAGAATAGTTAAATTCAACATCAACGCTTTCTTTAGTAACAAAAATTAATTTATATTCATCATTTCCCATATCAGAAATACTGTAACTATCAAGATAAGGCGAGGATTCAATAAATTCGTTATTTTTAGATAAACTAATAATTCCATCTTTAATAAAAATAGATTTCTTTTTAGCATTATTCTCGT
Source organism: Tenacibaculum geojense (assembly GCF_042676005.1). Classification (NCBI taxonomy): domain Bacteria; kingdom Pseudomonadati; phylum Bacteroidota; class Flavobacteriia; order Flavobacteriales; family Flavobacteriaceae; genus Tenacibaculum; species Tenacibaculum geojense. The sequence continues at coordinate 6,100 of NZ_JBHTJR010000051.1, forward strand.
AAAACCCTACTTTTAATTCATTATTGTTTAAATCAATATTTTTAGATGAGATAGACTTGCCAACCTCTTCTGGAGCTTTACTACCTTCATATAAATAAATTTCGTTATAGCCGTTCTCATAATTTTTAACGAAATCAGAAACCACTGTTTCATTAACTTTGTAGTCTATAGTAAACCTTCCGTTTATATCTTTCTTTATTTCATAGCTCTTTAAAAGTGCTGTCTCTTCTATTCCTGCTTCATCTTCTGAGGTACATGATGTTAAAAACACCACACCTAACACTAGTAAACTAACTATTTTTTTCATAATAAATATATTTTAGAGGATTTGTTTTATTATTTAAAAATGTTTGGCAACATATGCTTTATAGTTTTAAGGAGTATTTTACGGGGAACTTCTATAAAATAACTGAAGGGAGACTTTAAACTATATTGTTTTTGACCGCATACATTGCCAAACCTACCACATTTCTTACTTTTAATTTTTTGTATAAGCTTCTTCTATGTGCCTCTATCGTTTTTACACTTACATCTAACTTCTCGGCCATTTCAGAAGTACTTAATTCTTGTGTTATTAATTTTAACACTTCAATTTCTCTATCGGTTAACGGTTCGTCTACAACACTTTTGATAGTTTCATCTGTTTTAGATTCGTTAACAAATAGATCAAAAAGGCTACTTTTAATATCATCACTATAATATTGTTCACCTCTATAAACCGATTTTATTGCTTTAATGATATGCTCACTTGCTGAACTTTTTTCAATAAACCCATTGGCACCTAAAGCTATCATTTCTTGCACTAATTTCGGATCACTCAATCCAGACAATATGATGGTTTTTTGGTTTGTACTTCTCTTTTGAAAAGTTTTCAAAACCGATATACCATCCATTTCTGGCATATTAATATCAAGAATTAAAACATCAGCTTTATTTTTCTTAGACCAATCTACAACTTGTTTACCAGTTAAAGAAAAACCTTCTATCTCAATATTATCATCTGTATTTAAAAGAGCTACAACGCCTTCTATCAATATCTTATGATCATCGGCTATATGAACTTTGATTTTTTGTTTCATCGTTACGTTTACAAATTTATGAGGTTACTACGTTATGACCAAATTACAAACACCCTCAATTTACACTAAGGGTTTACCCTAATCATCTAAGGGAAAACCCTAATAAGATTTTTAAAGACCAACTTTAAAAACCTTATAATATATTCAAAAATAAGGAATTAGCATATAACAAAAAACCGAGAATAATTCTCGGTTTCTTTTCGCACTAAATATACTAAGATGTTAGGGTTATCGTAATCTATCAACAGATTTTACAAGATCTTCGTCCTTTTTTATAGCCCTATTTGCAAAAAACAAAAGCAAAATAGCTAAAACTGGAACAAACATCCCAATACCTTTCTCAGAAACAGAAGCTTCTCCAGGTAAAGTTAGTGATACATATATCAATACTCCTAATAAAATAAGGTTTGTCAAAATATTTAAACGCCCCATAACAAATTGTAACTGTCTATTTTTAAATAAAAAAATAGTTACTATTGATAATAAAGCAGAACTGTAAAACAATACAGGTATTAATAAAGATGTAATACCACTTGAAAATAAATCATTAATATATACATCTTTAGATGCAGTAGTCCAAACACTTGTATATTGTGTTAAAACCCCGGATAATAATCCGGCAACTAATAAATGTATTGATTGTATTCTTTGTATCATTTTTTTTGAATGGAAGGCAAATGTAATACTTCTTTTTTTAAAAAGAAACTTTACAAATTAAATTATTTGTATATATTTGCTACAGTTAAACCTCACACAACAGACATATATTTCATATTTCTGTGTTAATCAAAAAGAACTTAACAACTTAACAAATTCCCCCAAAAAGGATTCTCATTAATTAATTTATATTTCTAATGTTCGAAATCTCGGATTTAAAAGCTAAAAAGCTGGCAGAACTTCAACAAATTGCCAAAACTATTGGACTGACAAAAGTGAGTCAGCTAAAAAAATTAGATTTAGTTTACAAAATTTTAGATGCGCAAGCAGAAGCTACAGGAAAGGTAACAACTGAAGAAAAAACAGAAAAACCTAAAAGAAAGCGTATATCTAACTCAACAAAACCAGAGCAAAAAGAAAAAGCTCAAGAAAAAGCTCCCGCTAAGCCTAAAACTGTTGAGAAAAAACAACCTGTTAATAACAACAAAACAGAAGCTGTAGAGAAGAAAAATACTACAGAAGAGGCAAAACCTCAAAACAACAAACCTCAAAGAAGACAAAACAATCAAAAGAATAATAACAACAATAATAAAAATCAAAAAACACAACGTAACCATAAAAATGGTAATAAATACCGTGATCCTGATTTTGAATTTGATGGTATTATAGAAAGTGAAGGTGTATTAGAAATGATGCCTGACGGATATGGTTTTTTACGTTCTTCAGATTACAACTACCTATCATCTCCTGATGATATATATGTATCGCAATCTCAAATCAAGTTATTTGGTTTAAAAACTGGTGATACCGTTAGAGGAAATGTTCGCCCTCCAAAAGAAGGAGAAAAATACTTTCCTTTAATAAGAGTATCTAAAATTAACGGATTAAATCCAAATATTGTTCGTGATCGTGTTTCATTCGAACATTTAACTCCGTTATTCGCTAATGAAAAATTTAATTTAGCAGAAAAAGGAAGCTCTCTTTCAACTAGAATTATCGATTTATTTTCTCCTATTGGTAAAGGTCAACGTGGTATGATTGTAGCACAACCTAAAACTGGTAAGACCATGTTATTAAAAGACGTGGCCAATGCTATTGCTGCCAATCACCCAGAAGTTTATCAGATTGTTTTATTAATTGATGAAAGACCTGAGGAGGTAACTGATATGCAACGAAGCGTTAGAGGTGAAGTGGTTGCTTCTACCTTTGATGAACCAGCAGATAAGCATGTTCGTGTAGCAAACATTGTTTTAGAAAAAGCAAAACGTTTAGTTGAATGTGGGCACGATGTTGTTATTTTATTAGATTCTATAACTCGTTTAGCTAGAGCATACAATACCGTTGCTCCTGCGTCTGGTAAAATATTATCGGGTGGTATTGATGCTAATGCATTACACAAGCCTAAACGCTTCTTTGGAGCTGCTCGTAATATTGAAAATGGTGGTTCTTTAACTATTATTGCTACTGCTTTAACTGAAACTGGTTCAAAAATGGACGAAGTTATTTTTGAAGAATTCAAAGGTACTGGTAACATGGAACTTCAATTAGAACGTAATATTGCTAACCGTAGAATTTATCCTGCTATCGATTTAATTAAATCTAGCACACGTAGAGATGATTTATTACTAGATGACAAAACAGTTCACAGAATGTGGGTATTACGTAAATATTTAGCTGACATGAACCCTATTGAGGCTATGGAGTTTATTAATGAGAAAATCAAGTTTACAAAAAATAATGATGAGTTTTTAATTTCTATGAACGGATAGTAAAACTTTGAAACAAAAAAATCCCGCCAATAGCGGGATTTTTTTATATTGGATAGATCACTTTCTGTAAAGCAACATCATGTTCATCAACATCTTCAATACTAGTAATTGGCTCGAAAAAGTTTAAACCTATGGTTTTTACAGTTGATTTACATTCTTTTAAAAAACGATCATAAAAACCTTTTCCGTATCCTACTCTATAATTTTTAGCATCAGAAATTAACATAGGCACAAATACTAAATCAATATTTTCAACAGCTATTCTTTCAGCATTTACTGGCTCAGGAATTCCATATTCATTTACTTCTAAGCGAGTATTTTCATTATACAAGTAATGTTTTAATGTGTTTGTTTTAAAATCACTTTTACTAATTACAATGGTTTTGCCTAACACTCGTAAAAAATCTATTATAGGCTGTGTATCTATTTCATGTTGCTTTTCAATTGATAAAAAAACATGTATGTAGGTAACCTTTGAAAAATCCAGAAAAAAAACCTGTTTATATATGTTTTTCTGAAGACTAATAACTTGTTCTTTAGTTAACTCTTTTCGCTTTCTTTTGTAAAGTTTTCTTAGTTCACTTTTTTTCATCATGCTAAAGTGTTTAATTCTTTTTGTAATTTTTTAGTTAAACCTTTAACCACAAGATTATAAGAATGATCTATTAATTCGAAAGCTAAATCATCATTAACATCATTATTTAACAAAACGGTATTCCAATGCTTTTTATTCATATGAAAGCCTGGTTTTACTGATTCGTATGTATTTCTTAATAAAACAGCTTTATCTGGATCGCATTTTAGATTGATTTTAGGCTCACCTTGCTCCCACTTATTTAAACCAATCAATGCAAACATTTTTCCCATAACTTTAAACACTAAAGTTACATCATCAAAAGGAAAATGTTCGGTTACTCCTTTTTTTTGAATACAATATTCTCTGAGTTGATCTATATGCATTATTCTATTAGTTTTTGCTCCGAAGGCGGTAATTCTAAAGCAGAATAATCTAACTTCCAACCAATAGTTTCAACTAAATTTTGCATTAACAAAATAGCCTCTAAAGCTTCCTGATTTGCTGTTTGCATTAAATTACTTTCTGGGATCTTTTGTAAAATATGCTCTTTAGCTTCTTTGTTTACCTGAGTTAAATCTTCTGAATTAAACTTATTTAACAAACCGTTTTGAATATCATAAAAACGAATATTGGGTTCTATTGACAAAACTTCTGGCTTAGGAAAATCTGACAAAACAATAGTTTTATTTTTAGTGTTAGATGTCATTTTAATTTTTCTAAAATCAAAACCAATATGAGTTTTTGCATTAATAATTATAATGGCTTTCTTTCTGCTAGAAATTAAACCTAAAAACTTTTCTTGTGTGTTTTCATGATGATAGATTTCAGCAAACTCACCCTCTACTGTAATTAATTTTGATACTTTTTTAATCTTATCCAACAAAACAACCGATTGCTTTTCGGTTAAACTTTTCTTTTGAACAGCTGTAAATTTTTTAAATATAAAGTAAGAGGCAATTGTACCTAATGCCAATCCTAAAAATAATAACTCCATAACACGAAGTTACAAATTTAGTTTGGTACTTAGTACCTTTTGGTATAACTTAGCTTAGCAGCTTTGAGCTAATGTAAATTATGAGAAATCTATTTTTTTTATACACATTTTTTATATGTTTTGTTTCTTGTGACAAAACATATAACAACACTCCTAATATTAAGGTAGATTGGAGTAAACGGACACTAAAAAGCCTTAGTAAAGATTCCTTGCAAAATGGCGCAAGCTATTTGGCAGTTTATTCTGAAATTTATAGTAAAACGGAACATAGGTCTCATAATTTAACTGCTACTGTTAGTATAAGAAATACCAATACAACTGATAGTGTTTATATATCTAAAGCTACGTATTATAATACAGAAGGAAAAGCTATTAGAAATTATATAAACCAACCTGTTTATATAGCTCCAATGGAAACTGTTGAAATTATTATCAATGAAAATGATGATGAAGGCGGTTCTGGTGCTAATTTTATTTTTAATTGGAGTATTCCTAAAAAAACAAATACTCCTTTATTTGATGCTGTTATGATATCTACCTCTGGGCAACAAGGTTTATCTTTTACAACTCAAGGAAAACAACTTAAAAATTATGATTACTGAAATAATTACTAGAATACTTTTTTTAATTGTGGTGATTGACCCATTAGGATCGGTTCCTGTTTTTTTAGAGGCTACAAAAGAACTTGATCAAAAACACAGAAAAAAAGTAGCGATTAGAGCTAGTGTAATCGCTTTTTTAATTCTTTTATTTTTTATTGTTGTAGGTCAAATAATTCTTGAAGGGATGAAAGTTTCTTTAGATGCTTTTCAAATATCTGGTGGTGTTATTCTCTTTTTATTTGCATTAACTATGGTTTTTGGTGAAAGTAAACCTGAAAGCGAAAAACACATGATTACCGATTATAAGCATGTTACAATTTTTCCTGTAGCCATTCCATCTATTGCTTCTCCTGGATCTATTATGGCCGTTGTTTTACTAACCGACAATAATCTTTACACAATACACCAACAAATTACCACTACTTTTTTAGTAATGATTGTTGTTAGTATTACCATGTTAATATTACTTGCTGCAGGTTTAATTCAAAAAAGAGTGGGTGAATATGGTATTAGTGTAATTAGTAAAGTTATGGGACTAATACTTGCTGCATATGCTGTACAAAGTATTTTAAGCGGATTGAAAGATTTTTTTATGACCAACGCTTAGTTTTTATTAATAGCATATAAAATAGGTTTACTTGGTGTAGCGTCATTATGAAAGGGAGCTATCATTAAATTTAAAAAATAAGTTCCGTCAATTACTTTTGTTGGCACATAAATAAACTCTGTAATAGTAGCGCTTAATCTTATCTCGCCTTGCGTATTCCAAAACGCATTGTGTGATAACAACAAACCATCATCCTTTTCCTTATCTACAGAAGGCAAATCTATTAACAAATGCTCTATTCCGATTTCTCTCAAATAAATTGCTGCATCTTCTAATAAATAAGTAGGATTGGTATTAGAATATCGTTTACTCTTCTTGTTATTAGAGTTTGGCAATGTTCTTATTACTAAAGCCTCACATTGTTTATCTTTCAATAAATATGTTAATTGGTCTTTGGTTATCACAGTATCATTTCCATGTTTTTCAGGTGTAATCGAAACTACCTCTGCTAAAAAAAAGAACTGTTGTAAATATTGGTTTACAGAATACACCTTTTCAGTGATATGACCTACACACTCTGTATGTGTAATATGCGAATGTGGATTGAAATGAATACTATTAAAATTAACCGAAGAGCCTTCGGATACTTTTAAGGCCTGATCATTAAACTTTTCAGGATAAATTTTAGGATCATCAATATACCAAGCATTAATATTTGGCGTATTCACATCTATAGGTATTGAAATATCTATAGGTTTAGATAAATCTACCAAATATGTAGTGTTTTTATGGTTGATATTAACAATCATTATAAATTTAATTTAAATAAATCACTTGCAATTCCGTCTGTTAAAAATTTCCCTTTTCGAGTAGCTTTTAACGTATTATTTTCAATATACAATAAATCTTTTGCAACAAACTTCTCTGATTGCATTTTTAAATATGCTAAAAATTTTGGTCCAAAATCTTCTCTTACCTTAGTAAAAGAAACACCCCAAATAGTTCTTAAACCTGTCATAACATATTCATTATAGCTATCTGTTACAGAAAGCTCTTCAATTTCAATCGGTAATTTTTGCTGCTGAATACTATTTATATATTTTTTATTATTCGCTATATTCCAACCCCTTTCTGAACCGTTAAATGAATGTGCAGATGGACCAACACCCATATACTTTTTACCTTGCCAATAAGCAGAATTATTTTTGCTGAAAAAATTATCTTTTCCAAAATTTGAAAGTTCGTAATGCGTAAAACCTTCATTTGTTAAAGTATCTACCAATATTAAAAATTGCTCTTGTGCTTTTTCATCATCAACATCATCAATAATACCCTTTTCTATAAAGCTTGCTAAAGCTGTTTTTGGTTCTACTGTTAAAGCATAACTTGAAATATGAGGAACACCAAATGACAATGCTGTTTCAATATTTTGTTTCCATTCATCATTAGTAGTATTGGGAATACCATATATCAAATCAATAGAAATATTATCAAAATACTGCGTAGCTGTTGCTAGACATCTTTTTGCCTCTTCAGCATCATGCGCCCTATTCATTAGTTTTAAATCTTTTTCAAAAAAAGATTGAATTCCTATGCTTAACCTATTAACTTTTGAGTCTGCAATTTCAAGCAGCCTTTCTGTAGTTAAATCATCTGGATTTGCTTCTAAAGTTATTTCAGGACTTTTAACCACCTTATAATTAGCATAAACCGTTGCTATTAATTGGTTTATTTCATCTGATGATAAAATACTTGGTGTGCCACCTCCAAAATAAATAGTTGCTACTTGCTCGTTTTTAAATGTTTCTTTTCTTAAAATTAGCTCTTGTTGAATTGCCATTAACATCTCTTCTTTATACTTTAAAGAAGTAGAAAAATGAAAATCGCAATAATAACAAGCTTGCTTACAAAACGGTATATGAATGTAAATTCCAGACATTAGTTTTAACTAATTTTATTAGGGTTTTGCTTTACAAACGCAGCCCAACCAGTATAATTTTTACCTCCTATTTTTTTTCCTGAGTTATAATAGTGACATACAGCAGCTGCTAAACCATCTGTAGCATCTAAATTTTTAGGTAACTCTTTTAAATTTAAAACAGATTTTAACATTAAAGCTACCTGTTCTTTACTGGCAGTACCTTTACCTGTTATTGCCATTTTTATTTTTCTTGGTGCATATTCAGTTACCGGTATTTGTCTGGATAACCCAGCAGCCATTGCAACACCTTGTGCTCTTCCCAATTTTAACATAGATTGGACATTTTTACCAAAAAAAGGAGCTTCTAAAGCTATTTCATCAGGATGATAAGTATCAATTAATTCAATGGTACGCTCAAAAATTAACTTTAACTTTAAGTAATGATCATCGTACTTTTTTAACATCAATTCATTCATTTGAACAAATTCCATCTTTTTACCTACCACTTTTATAATCCCAAAACCCATAATGGAAGTTCCTGGATCTATACCTAATATGATTTTTTCTGTCTTCAAATTATCATTTATTTAACCTCTAAAGAGGTAAATTTAAAAGTGTTTCCATCAAACAATCCTTTATCTGAAAGTTTTAATGAAGGAATTACTAACAACGCCATAAATGATAATGTCATGTACGGAGCTCTTAACTTACTACCTAAATCTTTTGCCATTTTATCAAGTTCTGCATAAGCTTTACCAATTTCTTCTGCAGATTTATCAGACATGATTCCTGCAACTGGTAAAGGAACTACTTTTTCTTTAGAAGAAGTAACTGCACAAATACCGCCTTTGTTTTCAATAAGCAAATTTACTGCTTTACAAATCAATTCGTCAGACACTCCTACAGCTATAATATTATGAGAATCGTGACCAACAGAACTAGCAATTGCGCCTTCTTTTAATCCAAAATTTTTAATAAATGCTATAGAAGGTGACGTATTTTGATAACGATTTACTACTGTTATTTTTAATACATCATTCTTAATATCTGAAACTAAATTCCCATCTTTTAATAAAGAATCTGCCTCTATTTCATTCGTTACTAATTCTCCATCTAACGCTTCAATAACTCTAATTTTCTCTGATGCTGAATGAAATTCAAAATCAGAAACATTCTTCTTTTTAATATTAAAGTTATTAAAAACTTCAAAATCAACATGTTTTACAAACGATTGTCCATTGTCAGCAACTAATTCACCATTTATATAAGTTTGAGATACCTCAAACTTTTGTAAATCTTTTACTACTATAAAATCGGCAGCATTACCCTCTTGTAATAATCCTACTTCAAGATTATAGTGTTTTACAGGGTTTATACATGCCGCTTGTAATACTTTGAAAACATCTATTCCTTTGGCAACAGCTCGCTCGCATAGTTGATTAATACCTCCTAACAATAAATCATCAGGATGTTTATCATCAGAACAAAACATCATGTGTTCATAATACTCAGGAAGCAGATTAATTAAAGCCTCAAAATTTTTGGCAGCACTTCCTTCTCTAATAATCACTTTCATTCCTTTTTGTAGCTTTTCTAAACCTTCTTCATAAGTAAAACATTCATGATCGGTATAAATACCTGCCGATATGTAAGTATCTAAATCTTCACCTCTTAATCCTGGTGCATGACCATCTACAGGTTTATTATAATGTTTAGCCCAAGCTATTTTTTTAAGTACCTCATCATCATTGTATATAACTCCTGGATAGTTCATCATTTCAGCTAAATACTTAATATCAGGATTTTGCATCATATTTTTAATATCATCAGCATCTATAATCGCTCCAGCACTTTCAAAAGAAGTAGCTGGCACACATGAGGGTGCTCCAAAATTGAATTTCAACGGAACTTTTTTTCCGTTTTCTATCATAAAATCAACTCCTTTTACACCTAATACATTAGCTATTTCATGCGGATCAGATACCGTGGCTACTGTTCCATGAAGCACCGCTATTTTAGCAAATTCAGATGGAACCAACATAGAACTTTCTATGTGAATATGTGCATCAACAAAACCTGGCAAAATAAAGTCTTCAACTGAGTGTTCAGCTTTTCTGATTGCTATAATTTTTCCTCCTGTAACCTCAACTTCTCCTTTGTAGATATGTTTATTTAGTATATCAACTATATTTCCTTGTACAATCATAATAAGATTTATTTACTGCTAAAATACTGAGTATTTTCCATAAAAAAAGCATCCATAACGGATGCTTTCTTAGTATTTATTTTTAATTAAAATTAAGCGATAGGCCCTCCTTTAATAATCTCTTCGCTTGCCATTTCTTCAAACTTAGCAAAGTTTTTTCTAAATGAATTAGCTAATTCTTGAGCTTTAGCATCATAAGCAGCTTTATCTGCCCATGTTTCTCTAGGGTTTAATACCTCGTCTGGAACGTTTTTACATGTTATTGGCATTGATAAACCAAAAATTGGATGCTCTACAAAAGTTACATTATCTAAATTACCTTCTAGAGCTTCAGTAATCATAGCTCGTGTATACTTTAACTTCATTCTGCTTCCTGTGCCATATGCACCACCAGTCCATCCTGTATTTACTAACCACACATTAACCCCTGCATCTTGCATTTTCTTACTTAGCATTTCTGCATAACGTGTTGGGTGTAGTGGCATAAATGGAGCACCAAAACAAGCAGAAAAACTTGGCAATGGTTCATTAATACCAGCTTCTGTACCTGCTACCTTAGCAGTGTATCCAGAAATAAAATGGTAAGCAGCCTGTCCTGGAGTTAATTTAGATATTGGAGGTAATACTCCAAATGCATCGGCAGTCAAGAAAAATATATTTTTAGGATTCTTTCCTATTGATGGTACTTTAATATTTTCTATATGATGAATTGGGTAGCTTACACGAGTATTTTGCGTAATAGAAGTATCGTGAAAATCTACATTACCATTATCATCCATGATAATATTTTCTAAAATAGCACCTTTCTTAATAGCACCATAAATTTCTGGTTCTTTTTCTTTAGATAAATCAATTACCTTAGCATAACAACCACCTTCAAAATTAAACACTGTATTTTCTGAAGTCCAACCATGTTCGTCATCACCAATTAAACTTCTGTTAGGGTCTGTAGATAAAGTAGTTTTTCCTGTACCTGATAAACCAAAGAAAATTGCTGTATCCCCTTCTTTACCAACGTTAGCAGAACAGTGCATTGGTAATGTATTTTTATATACTGGTAAGATGAAGTTTAAAGCAGAGAAAATTCCTTTTTTAATTTCACCTGTATAACCTGTACCTCCAATTAAAGCAACTTTTCTTGTAAAGTTTAAAATAGCAAAATTATGTTGACGTGTTCCGTCTTCTTCTGGATTTGCCATAAAACCTGGAGCGTTAATTACAGTCCATTCCGGAGAAAAACCTTTCAATTCTTCTTCTGTAGGACGTAAAAACATGTTATTAGCAAACATATTACTCCATGGATATTCATTTACCACTCTAATATTTAAGCGATAATTATCATCTGCACATGCATAACTATCTCGAACAAATACTTCTTTTTCGGATAAATAAGCAGTTACTTTATCGTATAATTTGTCAAACTTTTCTGAATCAAAAGGAATGTTAATATCACCCCACCAAATTTCATCTTTGGTAATGTTGTCTTTAACAATAAATCTATCTTTAGGAGATCTTCCTGTAAATTCACCTGTATTTACGGCTAAAGCTCCAAAGGCAGTTTCTTTTCCTTGTTCTTTTTCAATGGTTTCGTTATGTAACTGCTCAGGAGTCAACTGGTAACGCACGTTGGCATTTTTAATTCCTAAGTTGTCTAACGAAATCGTTTTCGTTTCAAGATTTGTCATCTCTAATTTATTTAGCTGTGTTAAATGTTCGACAAAAATAAGTCTTTTTGTTTAAACAGACCTTGGTTGACTCATTTTTGTCAAATTTTTACTTTTTCTCCCTGTTTTTAAAGAATATAGCAAGCATTACTAACCACGCAACTACTAAAACCATCCCACCCAAAGGTGTTATAAACCAAATGTTTTTAGCGGGGATTCCTAACAAATAAATAGCATAGATTGATCCTGAAAATAATACAACCCCCAAGCTAAAAAGTAAGGTTAAACTTCTACTTTGTTTTGGAGAAAAACCTTTAAATGATGCTACAAACAATAAAACTATAGCATGGTAGATTTGATATCGAACTGCTGTTTCAAAACTATTTAAAGCTTCTAGAGTTAAAATCTTTTTTAATGCATGAGCTCCAAAAGCACCTAAAACTACAGCCAACATCCCAAAAGCTGCTCCTATTGTTAAATTTTTATACATTTTTGTTTTATTTGTTAAATTTCAAACTTATTTTACCGATATTGTGAATCCAAATTTAACAACAAAAGTACAGCATATATTTATGAGACAAATATTAATCATTGGAGCAGGAAGATCTAGTTCTTCATTAATTAAATACCTTTTAGATAAATCTGAACATGAAAACTTACATATAACCATTGCTGACGTAAGTCTGGAATCAGCAAAAAAAAGAACTAACAATCACAGTAAAGCCACTGCAATTGCTTTAGATGTTTTTGATAGTGACAGCAGAATAAAAGCTATTGAAAAAGCAGACATTGTTATTTCTATGCTACCAGCTCACTTACACATTGAAGTAGCTAAAAATTGTGTAACCCTTGGTAAGCATATGGTTACAGCCTCTTATATTTCAAAAGAAATGAAAGCGGTACATGAAGAAGCAACAGCTAAAGGATTAGTTTTTATGAATGAAATTGGTTTAGATCCTGGAATAGATCATATGAGCGCCATGAAAATTATTGATGAAATTAGAGAAAGTGGTGCTGAAATGTTACTATTTGAATCTTTTTGTGGTGGTTTAGTTGCTCCTGAAAGCGATACTAACTTATGGAATTATAAGTTTACTTGGAATCCAAGAAATGTTGTATTAGCAGGACAAGGGGGAGCTTCTATGTTTATACAAGAAGGTACTTACAAGTATATCCCATATCATAAACTATTTAGAAGAACCGAGTTTTTAACTATTAATGGTAGCGGTAAATTTGAAGCATATGCCAACAGAGATTCTTTAAAATACAGAAGTATATATGGTCTCGAAAATATTCCAACAATGTATAGAGGTACTATAAGAAAGGTTGGTTTTTCTCGTGCTTGGAATGTATTTGTTCAATTAGGTATGACAGACGATACGTATACTATTGAGAATTCAGAAAACATGAGTTATCGTGATTTCACAAATTTATTTTTAGCATATTCACCGTCAGATTCTGTTGAATTAAAGTTTAGATCATACTTAAAAATTGATCAAGATGATATTATGTGGGATAAATTTGTAGAGCTTGATATTTTTAATCCGAATAAAAAAATAGGTTTAAAAAATGCAACTCCTGCGCAAATTCTTCAAAAAATATTAATGGATTCATGGACACTACAGGCCGATGATAAAGATATGATTGTTATGCATCATAAATTTGGTTACAAAAATCAGCATGGCAAGCATCAAATTGAAAGTAGTATGGTTATTAAAGGGGATGATCAAACATATACTGCTATGGCAAAAACTGTAGGATTACCTGTTGCTATGGCAACATTACGAATTTTAAATGGTGAAATTACTACTCCTGGTGTACAATTACCTATAAGTAAGGAAGTTTATGAACCAATATTGAAAGAATTAGAAGAATATGGTATTACTTTCATTGAAAAAGAGGTACCTTATTTAGGCTATAACCCTGAATCTGTTAAAGGATAATACTCTACATTTTCAAATAAAAGTCTTTAGTTAACTCAATATAGGCATCAGTATACTGGTGCCTTTCTTTTTCAATAACAAGTTGTTCTTCTTGTACATCTTTTATAATAAATGAAAATTCAAGCAAACTTCTAACAATTTCAGATTTTTCATTTCCCTTAACTCTACAAACTCTGTTTAAAAACAATCCTATTTCCTCAGCTAATGCAACAAAATTAGCTTCTTCTTTACATGGAATTATTACTGAAAACAAACCGTTTTCAGCTAAAATACTTTTTACTCCAATTAATAAATCTTGAAAAGATAACGAACTTGTAAAACGTGCTTTATTCCTAGAATCATTTTCAGTTTCATAAGTATCTGTATAAAAAGGAGGATTTGCAACAATTAATTCGTAAACATCTTCTTCTTCACTCAATTCTTGTGCAAATTCCTGAAAAGATGCATTATAACAAAACAAACGATCTCCCCAATCAGACTGTTCAAAATTTTCTACAGTTTGTTCGTATGCTGCCTCATCAATTTCAACAGCATCAACAGTCATAGCATTTGTACGTTGTGCCAACATTAAACCGATTATACCAGTACCCGATCCAACATCTAGAACAGTATCTGGGTAATGATTAATACTACACCAAGCTCCAAGCAAAACAGCATCTGTACCAATTTTCATGGCAGATTTATCTTGATGAATTGTAAATTCTTTAAAACGAAAAGGTTTCATTAAAATAATTTAGAAAGTATATTTTCTGCATTGAAAAACAGAAATAAAAAAAAGGCTAATAATAAAACTAGTAACAATCCTTTTTTGGGATTCGATTTTTTTCTGCTACCAAATCTACGTTGAAACTTCATAGGGTAAAATTACTTTATTCTTAATTTTTCAATTCTAGGTATTGGTCCTGTACACCTGTCTTTATGACAAGCAATACAAGCATCAACCATGGCATTAAATTGTTGTTCTTGTTTTTCTGAAGCTACCTCAAAAATATCTTGCTGCATTTTTAAAAAATGATTAGCAAAAGTACTGTAAGTGGCGTCTAAATCTGTGCTATCTGTATGTTGCGCTGTATGAATTCCGTAATAAATAGAATCAAAAGCGCCTATACTTTTATTTTGCTCTATTTTATGCTTTAGCTCTTTATTTTTAGCTAACATAGTACGCATCAAATCAGCCATTTCAGAGGTTTTATACATATCGAAGTTTGTAGGAACCTCTTGTACAATTGTTACCTTTTGTTTTTTCTGCTGACAATTCGTAAATAGAACAATAAACACGAACAAGTAAATATACTTAGTCATTTTCTTCTGTAGATGATTCCTCTGCTTTTGCTTCTAGTAAAACACCATCTGCTAAAAATGAATAAGTAATTTTAGGTGATGTTATTTTTGCTATTTCTTCGGCAGACTTACCTGCGTCTTTAGCGTAATGTTGTAACTGAGCTACAGAAATTTCATCTTTAAAAGCTTTACCATTTAGTACAATATCACTTCCAGCTGCATTAAAAGGCATAAAAAATGCATAATCTTTAAACTTTACAAATGTTTCTTGCTCATCAGTCAACGGAACTTTAATCCAACATCCTTTTTTCTGGCACACCTCAGCTACTTTACCTGTAAACTTTACTGTAATAGTATCTCCCGTATTCATCGTTGCAAATTTATCTGATAAATCTTTATGGGTTATGGCATTATCAGCATCTATTTTAGCTCCAAACGAAACAAAAGTTTTTGTATTTTCTTTAGAATTGTTTTCAGTTTTTTCATTTTTACATGCCATTAAACTCAAACCTAAGCCTAACACCAAACAAAGTACCTTCTTCATTATTAACTAGTTATAAATATGTAAGCAAATATACAATAATCGCCTACATATGGTAGTAATTTAGACTGAAAAAGTGATATTGATTTCTTATTTTTGTGGAAACTACTAATACTTATTCATATATGAACACTTCAGACATTCAAATTACTCCAATTCAACAATCAAAAATTAACTCTGTAGATTTTAACAACTTAGCTTTTGGTGCTGTTTTTTCGGATTATATGTTTGAGTGTGATTTTAAAGATGGTAGTTGGCAAAAACCTAAGATAAAACCTTATGGACCAATAAGCTTAGATCCGTCTGCTAGAGTATTCCATTACGGTCAAGCTGTTTTTGAAGGAATGAAAGCTTATAAAGACGATAATGATGACATCTTTTTATTTAGACCTGATGAAAATTTTAAAAGAATTAATAAGTCTGCAGAAAGATTAGCTATTCCTGCTTTTCCTGAAGATTATTTTTTTAATGGATTAACACAGCTTTTAAAATTAGAAAAAGATTGGATTAAAAAAGGATTAGGGAATTCATTATACATTCGTCCTTTTGTAATTGCTACCCAACCAGCAATCTCTGCATCGCCTGCAAATGAATATAAATTTATGATTATCCTATCACCAGCCCAAGCATATTATTCTGGCGAAGTTAAAGTTATTTTTTCTGAAAAATATAGTAGATCTGCAGATGGTGGTGTTGGATTTGCAAAAGCAGCTGGTAACTATGCTGCACAATTTTACCCTACTAAATTAGCTAATGAAAAAGGGTATCAACAAATTATTTGGACAGATGCTAGCACACACAACTATTTAGAAGAAGCTGGAACCATGAACATCTTTTTTAGAGTTGGTGACACATTAATTACCGCTCCTAATAATGATAGGATATTAGATGGTGTAACACGTAAGTCTGTAATTCAAATTGCAAAAGACAATAATATTGATGTAGAAGTTAGAAGAGTTTCTGTGGCTGAAATAAAAGAAGCTGCAAGAAAAGGAGCATTAAAAGAAATTTTTGGATCTGGAACAGCTACGGTTATAAACCCAATTGTAGCATTTAGCCATGGTGGTGAAGATTTCGATTTACCTAAACAAGAAAAATCATACGCTAGCTTTTTTAAAGAGAAACTTACAAGCATTCAATATAACATTTCTGAAGATCCATATGGTTGGCGTTTTAAAATATAAACCAATGTTAAATTATTATATATCAAACTCCTTGTAATTTGTAACAAGGAGTTTTTTTATATATTTGCAATACTTCCCCTTGTTAATCAACGAACTTAACAAAGCTATATGAAAAATATATTACTATCTTTATTAATAATTGCGTTAGCCTTTACAGCTACCTATATTATTATTGATGAGCTTGAGTTTAGTAAAAGGGGAAACAGTAATTCCATAGCTGTTACTCCAACAAACCAAGAAGATTCAGAAGAGCCTTCCGACGAGGAATTTTATGATGACGAACCCACTGAAAAAAGAGTTGTTCATAACTCTATAGACATTTCATCTTTCATAACAGATGTTAAAACTTGGGAAAACTATTACAAAGAAAACATCGACCTTTCTTACGATTTTATTCCGCTTAACGCAGATGGAGAAGAGATTGAGAAAGAAGATTTTTTAACTGAATTACAAACAGGAAATTATATTCCTGTTAAGCTTCCTGAAATGGAAGTTATGTATCAATTACAAACCTTTGACCCAAAATTGCATCAAAAAATATCAAAAGCTATTAAAAGCTCCGCTTCTTTACACTACACCTATTATATGAAAGAAGGAAGAAGTTTTCCTATTTTTGATTTTAAAGATTTATATGGAAACGAGTATAACACGGAGAATACTTTAGGAAAAATTACCGTAATAAAGTGCTGGTTTATAAATTGTAAAGTTTGTGTTGAAGAATTCCCAAAACTTAACGAACTTTTTGACAGATATGAAGGCTACGAAGATCTAGTTTTTTTTAGCTTAGCATTTGATGAGCCAAATAAATTAAGAAAATTTTTAGCTAAAAAGCCTTTTAGGTACCCTGTAATTGCCAAACAAAAAGATTTTATGAACGACCAAATTGGAGTTAAACAATACCCAACTCATATTATTTTAGATGAATATGGCAATGTTTTAAAAATGGTTAATAACGTAGATTCTTTAATTACAACTTTAGATGAAATTATGAACGGTGGACAAATTGCCGATTTAATGACTCATTAACAGTACATACTAATACAAGTAAAAACGCACCCAGTTGGGTGCGTTTTTATTTATCTAAAATAGCTGAAATATTAGGTTTGAAATAATTAGGCCCTTTTAACACTTTTCCATCTTCGCGATAAATCGGTTTTCCATCTTCTCCTAGTTTACTCATGTTACTTTTTTGAATCTCATTAAAAACCTCTTCTATTTTATACTGCATACCATGTTCTATAATAGTACCACATAAAATATAAAGCATATCACCTAAAGCATCTGCAGTTTCAACTAAATCATTATTGTTTACAGCCTCTAAATATTCTTCATTTTCCTCTTTCATTAAGTTAAAACGTAAGCGCTTTCTATCTTCGCCTATATCTACTGTTGGCTTTTCATGAATTCCTAATCCAAAAGCTTTATGAAACTCATAAACGGCTTGTATTTTATTTTTCATATGTTAGTTTGATGATGTTTAAATTTGTAATTTTGCTATTACATTTAATATATATTTATGTTTACTACTGGTAGAATTATTTTTGCTTCATTTTTTATTATTTGCTTTGTTGCTTTAATGATTTACAGCTATAAAAAAGATGCAAATAATAATCAAAAGCATTATCAAAATGCCGCTTTATATGTTGCTATTGGTATTTTAACCGTTATTGGTTTGTTGTTTTTGTCTAAATTTTTATTGAAAGGTTAATTACATTCATTATACCTAAAGCAATTAGTGGTGTGATCATTAACCATTCCTGTTGCTTGCATATGTGCATAAACAACTGTAGATCCCACAAATTTAAACCCTCTCTTTTTTAAATCTTTAGAAATTTTATCTGATAAGGGCGTAGTTGCTGGGACATCTTCTCTATTAACAAAATTATTCTGAATAGGTTTACCATCCACAAAAGCCCAGATATATTTTGAAAAAGAACCAAACTCTTCTTGAACTTTTATAAATGCCTGTGCATTTGATATGGTAGCTTTAATTTTCAGTTTATTTCTAATTATTCCAGCATCTTGAAGTAATGTTTCAAATTTATCTTCAGTATAATTAGCTATTTTTTGATAGTTAAAATTATCAAACGCTTTTCTAAAATTTTCTCTCTTTTTTAAAATAGTAATCCAGCTTAAACCCGCTTGAAAAGTTTCTAAAATTAAAAATTCAAAAAGCGTATCATCGTCATAAACAGGAACTCCCCATTCGTTATCATGATATTCTACATATAATGGATCTTTTGTAACCCAAAAACATCGGTTTTTCATACCTCTTAATTTTGAGTTAAAGTTATAGTTTATACGTTAAAAAACAAGTTCGAAAAAAAATTAAATCAACTATTTTGTATGAAAAGGGTTACATTTACGTCTCACTAAAACAAATAAATTATTTTAGTTTTAATATCATGAAAAAAATAATATTTCTATTTCTTGCCTTGATTTCATTTTCTGGCTTTTCACAAATTTTTGAGCCTATAAAATGGAAAACTGGTGTGCAGAAAATTTCAGATACCGAATATTACTTAATTACCACTGCTACTATTGATGATGGTTGGCACTTATATTCTCAAGATGTGCCTAAAGGCGGGCCTCGACCTTCTGTTTTTTCATACAAATCCAATGAAAACTACGAATTAATTGGTGAAACTATTGAAGAAGAGGGAATCACAGAAGAAGATCAAACCTTTAAAATGGTTATAAAATATTTTGCTAAAAAGACAACTTTCAAGCAAAAAATTAAACTATTATCAGAAAAAACAAAAATAGACGCTGATGTAGAGTTTATGGTTTGTAATAACGTACGTTGCTTACCTCCAAAAGTAGAAACATTAACCTTTATAGCTCCAGCTGGTGCAAAATTTAATACCGATTCAGCCAAAGAAACTGTAAATGCAGTTTCTAACCAAGAAGCTAATATGCTTTTATATGGTATTAATGATGGCGATATTAAACAACCTGTAGTAGATTTATCTTCTGATGAGAATACTGCTGCCGCAAATACATCTGTAGAAAAAAAGAACGAAGGAAGTAATCTTTGGAGTATTTTTGGACTTGGTTTTATTGGTGGATTATTAGCATTGTTAACCCCTTGTGTTTTCCCTATGATTCCTCTTACCGTTAGTTTTTTTACTAAAAAAGACGAAAGTAAAGGATCTGGAGTTTCTAAAGCTTTATTATACGGGTTTTTCATCCTTGCCGTGTATTTATTACTAAGTATCCCTTTTCATTTATTAGATTCTATTAACCCAGACATTCTAAATGAAATATCAACCAATATTTGGTTAAATATTATATTCTTTGTCGTTTTTGTATTTTTTGCTGGATCGTTCTTCGGTTTTTATGAATTAACACTACCTAGTAGCTGGACAAACAAAACCACACAAGGAGAAAGCGCTGGTGGCCTTTTAGGTGTGTTTTTTATGGCCTTAACACTAGCTATTGTATCATTTTCATGTACCGGACCAATTTTAGGATCCTTACTAGCAGGTTCTTTATCTTCTGATGGTGGCGCTTGGCAGTTAACATCAGGCATGGCTGGGTTTGGTTTTGCTTTAGGCTTACCTTTTACCCTATTTGCAATGTTTCCTAATATGTTAAAATCGTTACCAAAATCTGGTGGATGGATGAATACTGTAAAAGTAGTTTTAGGCTTCTTAGAATTAGCTTTAGCATTCAAATTTTTATCAAATGCCGATTTAGTAGCACATTGGAACCTATTAAAAATTGAGCCTTTCTTAATTTTATGGATCGTAATTTTTGGTGGTTTAACATTGTATTTATTTGGAATTATTAAATTCCCGCATGATTCACCTCTTCAAAAAATAGGAATTCCAAGAATAGCAATTGGTGTAATAGTAGCTGCTTTTACTATTTATTTAGCTTCTGGATTTAGAATTAAAGAAGAAACTAAAACCTTCACACCTTTATCTTTATTAAGTGGGTTAGCGCCTCCTGTTGGTTATAGTTTTTTATACCCTAACGATTGCCCAAATAACTTAACTTGTTTTAAAGATTTAAAAGAAGGGATGGCATATGCTAAAAAAGTTAACAAGCCAATAATGTTAGATTTTACGGGTTACGCATGTGTAAATTGTAGAAAAATGGAAGAACATGTTTGGCCTGTAAAAGAAGTAGACGATGTTTTAAGAAATGATTATGTATTAATTTCTTTATATGTAGATGATAAAAAAGAACTACCAAAAGAAGAACAAATTGTAGTAAATAGAATTAACGGTGGAACCAGACAATTAGTTAACTACGGACATAAATGGTCTCACTTTCAAACTATATTCTTTAAAACGAATACACAACCATATTATGTTCTATTAAACTCAGATGGATCACAAATGCTTAACCAACCTGTTGGTTATACCCCCGATGAAAGCTTATATTTAGATTGGCTTAATGACGGTAAAGAAAAAGCAGAAGATTCTTTAGATAATCTTTTTAACACCTCAGATTTAATAAACTAAATAAATTAAGAAACGCCAAAGTGCGTTTCTTTTTTTTATCTTTATAAGTAAGAATCCTTACTTTATGAAAATCAAATATTTTCTTTTTTCAATTTCTCTAATAGTGTTTTTAGTAACCTGTAATTCTACTCAAAAACTCAATAATAACAATAATGAAGAGCCTGTTGTAATTGCAAATGATAGTTTAGAATACGAAATTATTATTATAGATCCAGGATTTAATCTTTACTTAAATTCTGTTGCAAGACCAAAAGGCTTTTACTCACAAAACTATCTCGAAAATAAAAACCAATTCTTTGTTGCTGCATGGAATTATAGAGCAAATAATCCTCTTCAATTCAATCCTTCTATTTATGAAAACGTAATAGAATATGATAACAATGTAGATTACGGCTATGATGTAAACTATAAATTATTCAACTACTTTTTATTTGCTCAACAAAAATATCGAATGCAGTTACGTTAAGCTTTTTAATTTGTTAAAAACGTATATTTGCTTTTAAAAATTAACCATTAACCATGAACTTTTTACGCAATTTAATAGCGGCTATCTTAGGATTTTTTATCGCTATATTTTTATTATTCTTTTTGTTTGCAGGTGTTGCAGCTATGGCTGGATCTGATGATCCTGTTGTTGTTGAAGCAAACTCTATTTTAGAATTAGACTTATCATCACCAATTAAAGATTACGCACCCAAAGATGAAAACCCAATAGCACAAGCTTTAGAGCTTGATAACGAAAAACTATCTTTAGACAAAATAATTAATGCTATAGAAAACGCTAAAACAGATACTAATATTAAAGGAATTAGTATTAACACAGGATTAGTAGGTGCAGGAATGGCGCAAACACAAGCTATTAGAAATAAACTAGAAGAATTTAAAGAAACTGGTAAATTCATATATGCATACAATGATATTTATACACAAAAAAATTACTACCTAAGTTCAGTTGCTGATAGTATTTTTTTAAATCCTGTTGGAGCTATCGAATTTAATGGACTTTCATCTGAAATTTTATATTATAAAGATTTTGAAGATAAATATGGTATTAAAATGGAAGTTGTAAGACACGGAAAATACAAAAGTGCGGTGGAGCCATATTTAACAAATACCATGAGTACTGAAAACAGAGAACAAATCACTTCTTTTTTAAAATCTATTTGGTCAGAAGTACTAGAAGATATTAGCAAAAGCAGAAAAGTTTCTGTAGAAAATTTAAACACATTAGCTGATAACTCAGAAGGAAGAAACGCTACTACAGCAAAAAATGCTAAATTAATAGACGAAGCTATTTATGTTGATGAATACGAAGCTAAATTAGAAAATGCAGCAGCTATTAAACCTAACATGATTACCCTTGAAGATTATATTAAATCTGGAAAAGGTAGAATATCATCTACAGCAAAAAATAAAATTGCCGTAATTTATGCTCAAGGAGAAATTATTTACGGGAAAGGTGATGAAAACTTTATTGGACAAGGAATTATAAATAAAGCTATTAAAAAAGCTCGTAAAGATAAAAATGTAAAAGCAATTGTATTACGCGTAAATTCTCCTGGAGGAAGTGCTTTAGCTTCTGAGTTAATATGGAGAGAGCTTGAACTAACCAAAACAGAAAAACCAATTGTAGTTTCTATGGGTAACGTTGCTGCTTCTGGTGGGTACTACATTGCCAGTAACGCTAACAAAATTGTTGCAGAACCAACTACCATTACAGGTTCTATTGGTGTTTTTGGAGCCATTCCAAACGTTCATAGCTTTGCAAATAATATTGGTATAAATGCAGAACAAGTATCTACTAATAACAGTGCCAACTACAGTCTTTTTGAACCTATGAACCAAAAGTTTTATGATTTAACAAAAGAAGGTGTTGAAGATATTTATGAAACTTTTGTAAATCGAGTTGCTGATGGAAGAAAAATGTCTTTTGAAGATGTAAATGAAATCGCGCAAGGTAGAGTTTGGACAGGTAAAGAAGCTTTAGAAAATGGTTTAGTTGACAAACTAGGAAGTTTAAATGATGCTGTTGAATTAGCTGCTGAGTTAGCTGCTATAGAAAATTATAGAGTTCGTAGTTATCCAAGCTATAAAAAAGACTTTAAAGATGCCTTAAACTCTTTCCCTTTTATTAGGTCACAAAAGGAAACTATATTAAAAGAAGCTTTAGGAGCAGAAAATTATAGATTATTTAATACTGTTAACAATTTAAAAAACAACAAAGGTATTCAAGCAAAAATGCCATTTGTAATAGATATTAAGTAAATAAAAAAAACGCTCAACTTAAGTTGAGCGTTTTTTTTATTTATAATGAAAAGGCTTCTTTTACCTTATCTACATAATCTAATTTCTCCCAAGTAAACAATTCAACATCTATAGTTTTAGATTCTCCATTTGGTTGCACAAATGTTTTTTGAATTACTTCATTAGTTCTTCCCATATGCCCGTAAGCGGCAGTTTCACTATACATTGGTGTACGTAACTTTAAACGTGTTTCAATAGCGTGAGGACGCATATCAAATATCTCGGCAACTCTTGCTGCAATTTCACCATCTGTTAAATTAACTTTAGAAGTACCGTAAGTATCTACAAAAATACCCATTGGCTCTACTACTCCAATCGCATAAGACACCTGAACTAAAACCTCATCGGCAACTCCTGCTGCCACTAAATTTTTAGCAATATGACGTGTTGCATAAGCAGCACTTCTATCTACCTTACTTGGATCTTTACCAGAAAAGGCTCCACCTCCATGGGCTCCTTTTCCTCCGTAGGTATCAACAATAATTTTTCTTCCTGTTAAGCCAGTATCTCCATGAGGTCCGCCAATTACAAACTTACCAGTTGGGTTAATGTGATATTTAATATCATCATTAAATAAAGCTTGAATATCAGCTGATAATTGTGCTTTTACACGCGGAATTAAAATTTCTTGTAAATCTTTTCTAATTTTAGCTAACATTTCTTCATCCGCACCAAAATCATCATGCTGTGTAGAAATTACAATAGCCTCGATCCTTTGTGGTACATTATCATCAGAATACTCTATAGTTACCTGACTCTTTGCATCTGGGCGTAAATATGTAATTTCTTTACCTTCTCTACGAAGTGCAGCTAATTCTTTTAAAATTAAGTGTGATAAATCTAACGCCAACGGCATAAAATTTTTGGTTTCATTAGTTGCATAACCAAACATCATCCCTTGATCTCCTGCTCCTTGTTCTTCTTTACTAGCTCTATCTACACCTCTGTTAATATCGTCTGATTGTTCATGAATAGCAGAAAAAACTCCACATGAATTTCCATCAAACATATACTCACTTTTTGTATATCCAATTTTATTTATAACATCTCTAGCAATCTTTTGAACATCTAAATAAGCTTTAGATTTTACTTCTCCTGCTAATACTACTTGACCAGTAGTTACTAAAGTTTCACAAGCAACTTTGGCATCTTCATCAAAAGCTAAAAAGTTATCTATTAAAGCATCACTAATTTGATCTGCAACCTTATCTGGATGTCCTTCTGATACACTCTCAGATGTAAAAAAATATGACATGTTTATTTATTTTTAATTAGTAAATAAAGAGGTGATTATAAAATGATTGCAATAGCATGAAGCAATAAAGAAACTGCTTTAGCATTTTTTACTGAGGTTGCAATCAGACTCAAATCTTTCCTCTATTTCAGCATGCAAATTTATAACTTATGATTTGTTTATGGTAAAAAAAATGCGTTAAAGTTTGGATTTTAATTTTTTATAACTGAATATTTGCACAGAAGAAGTTCAAACACTTATCGATTTAATGTTATCAAGAAAGGTGGAGGGAATAGACCCTATGATACCTTAGCAACCCTTTGACTACTCAAAGAAGGTGCTACATTCTACCCTAAAAATTTTGGGATAGATAACAAAAAGAAGTTTTTTCGTATTTCTTACGGAATATAAATTTCTATAAATTCTTAATAACATTTTTCTATAAGCATCATCGTAAAAGATGTGTTTTGACTTTTGGTTTAATTATTAATTATTTCAAAAAGAAGAAAAATGAGTACGCAAAAATTTGAAACTTTAGCATTACATGCAGGACACGATGTTCAACAAACCTTAGGAACAAGAGCAGTTCCAATTTATCAATCTAGCTCTTATGTTTTCAACAACTCAGATCATGCAGCAAATCTATTCTCATTAAAAGAATTAGGGTTTATTTACACCCGTCTAAACAATCCAACAAACCAGATATTGCAAGATCGTTTAGCTGCTTTAGAAGGTGGTGTTGGAGCTGTAGTATTTGCTTCAGGAACTGCTGCAATTTCAACAGGATTATTAACGTTATTAAAGGCCGGAGATCATATTGTCGCATCTAGTAGCTTGTATGGAGGAACGTATAACTTGTTAAAAGTTACCTTACCAAGATTAGGAATTACAACCACATTTGTAGATGCATCAAATCCAGAGAACTTTAAGGAAGCTGTTCAGGAAAATACGAGAGCTTTCTTTGTGGAATCGTTAGGAAATCCAAAACTTGATGTATTAGATTTAGAAGGAATTGCTGAGGTTTCTAAAGCAGCAAAAGTTCCGTTTATTGTTGATAATACTGTGGCAACACCATCATTATTAAATCCATTAAAACACGGAGCGAATATTGTAATTCATTCACTTACAAAATATATTGGCGGACAAGGAAACTCTTTAGGAGGAGTAATTATCGACGGTGGAAATTTTGATTGGGATAATGGAAAGTTTCCTGAGTTTACAGAACCATCGGCAGGATATCACGGATTAAAATATTACGAAACGCTTGGGCAGTTATCATTCACTTTTAAATTAATTCTAGAAGGATTAAGAGATTTCGGAGGAGCGTTAAGTCCAACAAATGCATTCCAAATTATACAAGGTTTAGAAACGCTAGGTGTTCGAATCAAGCAACATAGTGAAAATGCGTTAGCTTTAGCAAAATGGTTAGAGCAGCAAGAAGAGGTTACTTGGGTAAATTATCCTGGATTAGAAAGTAGTCCTTATAAAAAATTAGCTGATAAATATTTACCGAAAGGTCAAAGTGGAATTGTAACCTTTGGTGTAAAAGGAGGATACGAAAGCGCCAAAACAGTTGCAGATAATACGGAGTTATTCTCATTACTAGCCAATATTGGAGATACAAAATCTTTAATTATTCATCCAGCGAGTACAACACATCAGCAATTAACAGATGAAGAACAAGAAGCTTCTGGAGTTACTAAAGATTTAATTCGATTATCAGTTGGTATTGAAAATCTTGAAGATTTAAAACAAGATTTACAAGAAGCATTTGCCAAAATTCCAAAATCAGTTTTAGCGTAGAACGGTGAAAAACAATTTATCTCATATAAATATTCTTAGTTATGTTACTGAGAGTGGTACTCAGTTCTCTGATATACGATTAAGTTATCAATTATTTGGAAGAGAATTGGGTACTGCACCAGTAATTCTAGTAAATCATGCGCTAACAGGAAATAGCAATGTTGCTGGAGATTCTGGATGGTGGAAAGATATTATTGGAGTTGATAAAGTTATTGATATCAATTCATATTCAATTCTTTGTTTTAATATTCCAGGAAATGGTTATGACGATTTTTTAATCGACGATTATAAAAGTTTTGTTGCTAGAGATATTGCAAAAATTTTCCTTTTAGGATTGAAAGAACTAGGAGTTGAGCAATTGTTCGCTTTAGTTGGAGGATCACTTGGTGGAGGAATTGCTTGGGAAATGGCAGTTTTGCATCCAAATATTACCAAGCATTTAATTCCAATTGCGACAGATTGTAAATCTACAGATTGGTTAATTGCGAATTGTCAAATTCAAGAATTATTTCTAACAAATTCAAATAATCCAGTACATGATGCTAGAATGCATGCAATGTTGTGTTACAGAACTCCGGAGTCATTTAAACAACGATTTCATCGAAGTAAAAATGAGGAATCAACTTTATTTAATGTAGAAAGCTGGTTGTTACATCATGGGAAAAAATTACAAGAAAGATATCAGTTGGCTTCTTATAAATTGATGAATCAATTATTAAAAACAATAGATGTAACAGATGAACATAATGATGAAGAAGTTTTGAAATATATCAACGCAGAAATTCACATCATAGGAGTAGATTCTGATTTGTTTTTTACGGCAGAAGAGAACAGAGAAACATTCAAAGAGTTAGCACAAAACAATACTAATGTAACGTATAATGAGATTAATTCGGTACATGGACATGATGCGTTTTTAATTGAATATGATCAATTAGAAAACATATTTGCACCAATATTTAACGAGAACGAAAAGACTAAAAAAAATGAAGGTTTTAAAGTTTGGAGGGAAATCATTATCAAATGAAGGAATATCAAAAGTCATAGATATTATTGAAAGTAAAATTGATAATGGTGATAGAATTACAGTAGTTGTTTCTGCTAGAGGAAATGCTACTAATGAATTAGAATCAATATTACAAAAAGCTTCTTCAAGTGAAGTATATCAAGAACAATTAGAGGCGTTTAAATTAAGCCAAAGGCAAATCACACCACTATTGGATTTCAATCCAGAGTTTAATAAACTAGAGAAGTTGTTAGAAGGAGTAAGCTTGTTGGAGGATTTTAGTACAAAAGTAAAAGATGAAGTATTAGCTCAAGGTGAATTAATTGCCATAAAAACGGTAACTGAGTTATTACAACAAAGAGGCATAAATGCTAATGCTACTGACGCTCGCTTATTGCTAAAAACAGATGAGAGTTTTGGAAATGCACAACCTATAGAAGGAGTTTCTAAAGAAAACATTGTCAACTATTATAAAAAACATAATGGTACAACCGTAAACGTAGTTTCTGGATTTATTGGTTCTAACTTGAAGAATGAAACAACAACTTTAGGTCGAAATGGAAGTAATTATACAGCATCATTATTGGCAAATTATTTAGATGCAGATGAATTACAAAACTATACACATGTAGATGGAATATTTACAGCGAATCCTGATTTGGTTTCAGATGCTAAGAAAATTGAAGAATTATCATTTTCTGAAGCGAATGAATTAGCAAATTTTGGTGCGAATATTTTACATGCAAAAACCATTATACCATTAATTGAGAAGAATATCAATTTAAGAATCTTAAACACATTCAATCAAAAAGATGAAGGTACTTTAATAACGGCAAAGTCTTCAGCAAAAGGAATCAAATCAATTTCTGTTTTAGATAATGTAGCCTTATTAAATTTTGAAGGAAGAGGTTTGTTAGGAAAAGTTGGTGTGGATGCAAGAATATTTAAATCTTTAGGAAGTCATGATATTAGTGTGAGTATTATTTCTCAAGGATCTTCTGAAAGAGGAATTGGATTGGTAGTTGACAAAGAAAAAGCGGAATTAGCTGTTAAAGCATTGAAGCACGAGTTCGAGTATGACTTGAAAACCAAAGATGTAAATCATATTAGTATTGTGAACGATGTAGCAGTAATTTCAATAATCGGTCAAGATTTAAGTGAGTTTCATTTACCATACAATGCGCTTATTCAAAACCAAATCGTTCCGTTATTATTCAACAATACCATTACTGGTAAAAATGTAAGTTTAGTTGTAAAGAAAGAAGAACTTCATAAAGCTGTAAATGTAATACATGGACAAATTTTTGGGGTAGCTAAGAAAATAAATATTGCTGTTTTTGGTAAAGGTTTAGTGGGAGGAACTTTAATTGAACAGATCATAAAAAGTACGCCTGCAATTTTAGATAGAAGAAAAATTCAACTGAATATTTTCGCCGTTGCAAATTCTAAAAAGGTATTGCTTTCTCAACACGGAATAGATGAAAATTGGCAAGCGAAATTAAATGAAAGTTCGATTGAAAGCTCTGTAGATGAAGTTATTGATTTTGCAAAAGCTCATCATTTAGAAAATCTAATTGCTGTTGATAATACTGCGAATCAAGATTTTATTGAAAATTATATTCCATTAGTTGAAAATGGGTTCGATTTAGTTTCATCGAACAAAATAGCCAATACCGTTTCTCATTCTTTTTATAAAAAACTAAGACAAGTTTTAGAGAATAATAAGAAAACATATCTCTATGAAACTAATGTTGGAGCTGGATTACCTTTAATCGATACGATTAAATTATTACATGATTCTGGAGAAAATATTACCCGAATTAGAGGTGTGTTCTCTGGTTCTTTAAGTTTTATTTTCAATAAATATTCAGAAGAAAATGTTCCGTTTGCAACTGTACTTAAAGAAGCAATAGAGAATGGATATACAGAGCCGGATCCTAGAGAAGATTTATGTGGCAATGATGTAGCCAGGAAACTTTTGATTTTAGCGAGAGAACTCGATTTGGAAAACGAATTTGAAGACATCCATATAGAGAATTTAATTCCAGAAGAGTTCAGAGATTCTAGTGCAGCTGAGTTTATTGATAATTGTGATAAACTAAACGATCATTTCAATAAAATTAAAGATGGTCAGGAGGAGAATCATGTATTACGATATATAGGAGATTTACATGGAGATCTTCAACAAACTAAAGGAAATTTAGATGTAAAATTAGTTTCTGTCCCAGAAAATACTCCTTTAGGAAGTTTAAAAGGTTCAGATGCCATATTTGAAATATACACAGAATCTTATGGAAATCAGCCTATAGTTATTCAAGGAGCAGGCGCTGGAGCGGAAGTTACAGCAAGAGGTGTTTTCGGAGATATTTTAAGATTAACCAAAAAATAACAAAATGAATATTGAATTATCCAATTATAACAAACATTTAGTTTTTGAAGCTAAAAACCAAACTGGTTATTCATTGCTAGTAGGACAAACCGTGGATCATACTCAGGTAAATGCGATTCGTCCAATGGAATTGATGTTAGTGAGTTTAGCAAGTTGCAGTAGTATTGATGTGGTAAAGATTTTAAACAAACAAAAGGTTTTTGATTTTGAGTATGATGTTTCAATAGATGCTTCTCGAGAAGAAAATCAAATTCCATCAATATTTAAAGAAATTACAATTACCTACAGTTTCGATGGTGAAATAAGTAGTAATAAAGTGAAAAAAGCAACTAACCTAGCATTAGAAAAGTATTGTTCAGTTGCAAAAATTATAGAGCAAACTGCTAAAATTAATTACAAGGTAGTTTTAAATAAAGAGGAAATATGAGCCAGAATTTCGAAACACAAGCAGTAAGAATTCAAACAGAAAGATCTCAGTTTTCTGAGCATTCAACGCCATTATATTTAACATCGAGTTTTATTTTTGAGGATGCTGAAGATATGAGAGCTTCGTTTGCGGAAGAAAAACAGCGTAATCTCTATAGCCGATTTTCAAATCCAAATACGACTGAGTTTGTAGATAAAATTGTTGCTATGGAAGGCGCAGAGGCTGGTTATGCTTTCGCAACAGGAATGTCTGCTGTGTTTTCAACTTTTGCGGCGTTGTTAAATTCAGGAGATCATATTGTTTCTTCTCGTTCTGTATTTGGATCTACTCATAGTTTATTTACAAAGTATTTACCAAAATGGAATATTGAAACAAGTTATTTCAAGGTTAACGAAGTAGACAAAGTTAAATCATTAATTCAACCGAATACTAAAATATTATATGCAGAATCACCAACAAATCCTGCTGTTGATGTTTTAGATTTAGAGTTATTATCAATTATTGCAAAAAAGCACAATTTGTTATTGGTTGTCGATAATTGTTTTGCTACGCCATACCTACAGAATCCTATTAAGTTCGGTGCTGATTTAGTAATTCATTCAGCAACTAAGTTAATAGATGGTCAAGGTCGTGTTTTAGGCGGAGTTACAGTTGGAAAGGCTGATTTGGTTAGAGAAATCTATTTGTTTTCTAGAAATACTGGACCTGCAATGTCACCATTTAATGCTTGGGTACTTTCTAAAAGTTTAGAAACTTTAGCAGTTAGAGCAGATAAACATTGTGAAAATGCATTAAAAGTTGCCCAGTTTTTAGAGAGTCATCCAGAAGTGAATTTTGTGAAATACCCGTTTTTGAAATCTCATCCACAATATGAAGTTGCGAAAAAACAAATGCGTTTGGGCGGTAATATTGTGGCATTCGAAATTAAAGGAGGATTGGTAGCTGGAAAAAGATTTTTAAATAATATAAAACTTTGTTCTTTATCTGCCAATTTAGGTGATAGTAGAACTATTGTTACACACCCCTCCTCTACCACTCACAGTAAATTAAGTGAAGCTGAATTATTAGAGGTTGGAATTACATCTGGTTTAGTAAGGTGCTCGATAGGTTTAGAATGTATAGATGATATAGTTGAAGATTTAAAACAAGCTTTGAATAATTAATTAAAACAAGAAAGTATATATTTGTAATATGCTTTCTAAAAAGACAAAATATGGTATAAAAGCACTCACTTTTATTGCTAGGCAAGAAAAAGGAGTTAAAGTTCAGATAGCAACAATATCTGAAAGCGAAAATATTTCCCATAAATTTTTAGAAAGTATCTTACTTACCTTGAGGAAAGCAGGTATTTTAGGCGCAAAAAAAGGTAAAGGTGGTGGTTATTATCTTATACAAGACGCCTCAGAAGTAGAAATGACAAAGGTTATTAGAACACTTGAAGGTCCTATAGCAATGGTTCCATGTGTGAGTCTTAACTTTTATGAAAAATGTGCCGATTGTCCTGATGAGGACAAATGTTCTGTTCATAAATTAATGATTCAAGTTAGAGATAACACATTAAATGTTTTAAGAAATACTTCTCTTGCTGATTTAGTTTAGTACCTAAACAATAACTTCTATATTGTTAATTTTCAAATATTAATTTTGATTTTTAAAACATGTCGTTATATTTGCATTCTAATTACCCTACTAAACCGATAGGTTAAATATGATAAAATACCATGTTTTTAAAAAAATTAGATCCTAAAAACAACAAAAATCAAGAACAACCTTACAGAAGCGTTCTAAAATCAATTAGCTGGAGAATCATTGGTACCATAGATACAATGGTTATTACATGTATTATAACTGGTAAATTAAACCTTGCATTATCTATTGGCGCTATTGAATTAATAACTAAAATGATGTTGTATTTCTTCCACGAAAGAGTTTGGAACATCATAAAATGGGGAAAAACAAATGAATAAAACTAAATACAATAACAATCCACTAGAAAGTGAAGCAATATATATTCTTCGTGAAGTTGTAGCGCAGTTTGAAAAACCAGTATTGTTATTTTCAGGAGGAAAAGACAGTATCACGCTCGTTCGATTAGCACAAAAAGCATTTTATCCTGCAAAAATACCTTTTCCATTATTACATATAGATACAGGCCATAATTTCCCTGAAACAATTGAATTCAGGGATAGATTGGTCAAAGAACTAGGTGTGGAATTAATTGTACGAAATGTGCAAGACAATATAGATGCAGGTAAAGTAAAGGAAGAAACTGGAAAGTATTCAAGTAGAAATATTTTACAAACAGAAACTTTATTGGATGCTATTGAAGAATTCGGATTCGACGCTTGTATTGGAGGAGCAAGAAGAGATGAAGAAAAGGCAAGAGCGAAAGAACGAATTTTTTCTGTAAGAGATGATTTCGGACAATGGGATGAGAAAAATCAGCGTCCAGAATTATTCGATATGTTGAATGGAAGAATCGATTTAGGTCAAAATGTTCGTGTGTTTCCAATTTCCAATTGGACAGAACTAGATGTTTGGACATACATTCAGAAAGAAGCAATTGAAATTCCGTCTATTTATTTCGCCCATAAACGTGAAACATTTGTCCGTGATGGATTAATCTGGTCTGCAAATGATGAGGTGGTGTATAGAGAGGAAGACGAATTAATCGAAGAGCGTACTGTACGTTTTAGAACAGTTGGAGATATGAGTTGTACAGCAGCTGTTATATCAGATGCAAGTAACATTGATAAAGTTGTTGAAGAAATTAGAGCTTCGAGAATCTCGGAAAGAGGTGCAAGAATCGATGATAAACGATCGGAAGCGGCAATGGAAAAAAGAAAACAGCAAGGATATTTTTAAACAAAACAATATTTAAAGGAGCGAACAGACTGTAGGGGAAAATATTTTGGGGATTATGTATTAACGAACTTACAGTCTCAGCTCTCTAAACACTATATAAAATGAACGTACTTAAATTAGCAACAGCAGGTAGTGTAGATGATGGGAAAAGTACTTTGATTGGTAGAATTTTATACGATACAAATTCCTTAACAGAAGATAAATTAGAGGCAATAGAAGAAAAAAGTAGACAACGTGGATTTGACTATTTAGATTTTTCTTTAGCTACCGATGGTTTAGTAGCTGAGCGTGAACAGGGAATTACAATTGATGTAGCTCATATTTATTTTTCAACACCAAAAACTAGTTTTATTATAGCAGACACTCCTGGTCATATTGAGTATACAAGAAACATGGTGACTGGAGCTTCAAACTCACAAGCATCAATCATTTTAGTAGATGCAAGAAATGGAGTTGTTGAGCAAACATATCGTCATTTCTTTATTAATAATTTATTACAAGTTAAGGAGGTTGTTGTTGCTGTAAATAAAATGGATTTGGTTGATTATTCAGAAGAAAAGTTCAATCAAATAAAAGGAGAAATAGAATATTTAGCTGAAAAAAGCGACTATAAAAATCAGAAGATTACATTCATTCCTATTTCTGCATTACATGGTGATAATGTTGTAAACCCTTCATCGAATATTGATTGGTATACCGGTAAAAGTATTTTAGAATACTTAGAAAGTTTAAATCTTGAAGAAAATGAGAATGACGCTCAAGCTCGATTTCCTGTTCAATCTGTGATTAGACCAAAAACAGATGATTTTCATGATTATAGAGGATATGCAGGAAAATTATACGGTGGTAATTTAGCTGTTGGAGATAAAGTAACTGTATTACCATCAGCCATTGAATCTACCATAAAAAGCATCCATTTTTTTGACCAAGAATTCAATGAAGTAAAGAGTGGAAGTTCGTTTACATTAACTCTTGAGGACGATGTAAATGTAAGTAGAGGAGATATGATTGTAAAATCAGGAGAAGAACCTCAAATTACAAAGCAGTTAGAGGCAACTATTTGTTGGATGGATAAATCACCATTACAAACTTCAGATAAATATTACATCAAGCATGGTGTAAATGATGCTCAAGTAAAGATTACAAGTCTAGAAAATATAATTCATACTGATTTTTCGGGAAAGGATGAAAACCCTTCAAAACTATCCTTAAATGAAATAGGTAAAGTTCAACTAAAGTTAAGTAAGCCTTTACTTGTCGATAGTTATAAAGAGAATAAATCGAATGGAGCTTTTATTCTTATCAATCCAAAAACTAATAATACATCCGGAGTAGGTTTTATAAACTAAAGAAATCATGGCAATTATTATAACAGACGAATGCATCAATTGTGGGGCATGTGAGCCTGAATGCCCAAATACAGCGATTTACGAAGGAGCTGAGGACTGGAAATACAGTCAAGGGACATCCTTGGAAGGAGATATTGAGCTATTAAATGGAGTGAAGCTAAATGCTGATGACGAGCAAGAGCCAATTTCTGATGAATATTATTTCATAGTACCAGATAAATGTACAGAGTGTAAAGGATTTCATGAAGAACCGCAGTGCGCAGCTGTCTGTCCAGTTGATTGCTGTGTTCCAGATGAAAATCATGTTGAAACCGAGGAAGAATTATTAAACAAGCAACAGTTTTTGCATAAGTAAATAGGAAGTCATGCAAAGTTTTAGAAGCGAAATAGAAAACCCAATTGTAGAGAAAGATATCCTAGAGTTGGAAAGAAAAATCCGTCTTTTTAAAGAGGGACAAATAGACGAAGAACGATTCAGAAGTTTACGTTTGGCTCGTGGAGTTTATGGGCAAAGACAGTTAGGCGTACAAATGATTCGTATCAAGTTGCCGTATGGTAAAGTTACGAGTGAACAGTTACATCGAATTGCAAATGTTTCTGATGAATTTTCTAGAGGAAGATTACATATCACAACACGTCAAGATATTCAAATTCACCATGTAAGTTTAGATCGTACTCCAGAATTATGGGCACAGTTAGAAAAAGATGATATTACCTTACGTGAAGCATGTGGAAATGCAGTACGAAATGTTACAGCATCCGAAACAGCTGGGATTGATATAAATGAACCTTTCGATGTGACACCTTACGCGCATGCAACATTTCAATTTTTCTTGAGAAATCCTATTTGCCAAGAAATGGGAAGAAAATTTAAAATGTCTTTTTCTGGAACAGAAGCAGATACTGCTTTAAGCTTTATGCACGATTTAGGTTTTATCGCAAAAACGAAGAAGATTGGAGATACAGATGTTAAAGGTTTTAAAGTATTATTGGCAGGAGGTTTAGGTTCTCAACCAAGACATGCAGATGTTATGTATGAATTCTTAGAGACTGATTTGTTAATTCCAACTATTGAAGGTGTTTTACGAGTTTTTGATCGTTATGGTGAGCGTTCGAAAAGAGCAAAAGCAAGGTTAAAGTTCTTAGTTAAAGATTTAGGATTAGATGGGTTTTTAACCTTGGTTGAAAATGAGAAAAGAGCATTAGCATATCAAACATATCCAATTGACACTTCAGATTTTGAAACCGATATCATTTTTAAGTCAGAGGAAGTTCCATCTGTGATCATTGAAAACGAATCGGAGTATAATGCATGGAAAAAATCAAATGTAATACCTCAAAAACAAGAAGGATTATATGCGATTGGAATTAAGGTTCATTTAGGGGATTTTTATACGGATAAAGCTCGGCTTCTTGCGGATTTAATTAAGAATTATGCTGCAAATGAATTACGTTTTACACTGCGTCAAAATATTTTAATCCGTCATGTAAGAGAAGAGCTTCTACCATTCTTTTATTCAGAACTTAAAAAACTAGGATTTGCCGAAGCGGGTTATAATAGCTTGGTTGATATCACAGCATGTCCAGGAACGGATACATGTAATTTAGGAATTGCTAGTAGCACAGGAATTGCGGTTGAACTTGAAAGAGTGTTGAAAGCAGAATATCCTCAATATATCAATAATAAAGAAGTCACTATTAAAATTAGTGGTTGTATGAATGCTTGTGGTCAACACAACATGGCTCATATTGGTTTCCAAGGAATGTCAATTAAATCAGGACCATTAGTAGCTCCAGCATTACAAATTTTGTTAGGTGGAGGAGTTTTAGGAAATGGTCAAGGTCAATTTTCAGACAAAGTAATTAAAGTACCAAGTAAAAGAGGTCCAAAAGCTTTAAGAATATTGTTGAATGATTTTGAAGATAATAGCAATGAACATGAAGATTTCTTAGCGTACTATGATCGTCAAGGAAAAACGTATTTCTATGATATTCTAAAACATTTATCAGATACCACCAATTTAACGGAAGATGATTTTATCGATTGGGGACATGATAAGAATTATGTGAAAGCTATTGGAGTTGGTGAATGTGCTGGTGTAGTTATTGATTTGGTTGCCACTCTTTTATTTGAAAGTGAAGAGAAAATTGAAAACGCAAACGAAGCTATCAAAGATCAAAAATGGTCTGATAGTATTTATCATTCTTATGCGGCAATCGTAAATACAGCCAAAGCATTATTAACTGCTGAAGGAGCAAAAACCAACACGCATGCTGGAATTATCTCAAACTTTGATGAAGTATTTGTAAATACAAATAAAATCAATATTGATGGAACGTTTTCAGAATTTGTATATCAGATAAATACTAATGAACCTACCGAAGCTTTCGCTAAAAAATATGCAAAGCAAGCGACTGAATTTTATTCTAAAGTAGATGTTTACAGGAAAGAAGTAGTAGAAAGTTAAAAGTAGAAATAATGATTGCACAACCAAAACTAACAGTCGTAGGAGCTGGGCCAGGAGATCCTGATTTAATTACTTTAAAGGCAATTAATGTTTTAAAGGAAGCTGATGTTGTGATGTATGATGCCTTAGTGAATTCGGAGTTGTTGAGATATGTGAATCCAAGTGCAGAACAGATATTCGTTGGTAAAAGAAGAGGTTGCTATCGTTATCAACAAGAACAAATCAACGAGTTAATTGTTGAGCGTGGTTATTCGCATGGACATGTAGTTCGGTTAAAAGGTGGAGATCCTTTCACATTTGGACGTGGAGCAGAAGAAATGGAATACGCCGCGGAAAACGGAATGAATGTAGCGGTTGTGCCAGGTATTTCATCATCTTTAGCCGTTCCTGCTTATCAAAATATACCACTAACAAAAAGAGGAAGTTCAGAGAGTTTTTGGGTTATAACGGGAACTACAAAATTTCATAAATTATCTAGTGATGTTGCTTTGGCAGCAAAGTCAAACGCAACGGTTGTCATACTCATGGGAATGGGAAAACTGTCTCAAATAGTTGAACTTTTTCAAAAAGAAGGCAAGAATGAATTGCCTGTCGCAATTATTCAAAACGGAACAACCATAAGGGAAAAAGTAGGAATAGGAACAGTTGGAACTATTGAAAATGTAGTAACGGAGCAACAACTAAGCAATCCAGCAATAATTATTCTTGGAGAAGTTGTTAATCATCGTCATGAGTTAGTAAGAATACAAAATAGTATAAAGAGTGAATTCACAAAATCAGCTTAATATGAGTGAAGAAAGAAACAATTTATATCCTGTTTTTTTAAAAGTAAAAAATCTGGAAATTCTTATTGTGGGTGGTGGTTTTGTGGCAGAAGAAAAATTAACCTTCTTACTAAAGTCAAGTCCCGATGCAAAAGTAACAATGGTTTCTCCAATGTTTAGAGAAGGAACTTTAGAACTCGCTAAAAAAGGAGATGTAAAGTTTATTGAAGATGTTTATAAAACTTCCTATTTAGAAGGAAAACATATGGTGATTGCAACCACTGATAAACCAGCAGTAAATGTTCAGGTATATATGGATTGTAGAGAGCAACAGAAGTTGGTAAATGTGGCTGATAATCCTCCATATTGTGATTTTTACATGGGTGGAATCGTAACAAAAGGAAATGTGAAAATTGCGATTTCAACAAATGGGAAATCACCAACAACGGCAAAAAGATTACGTCAGTTTTTTGAAGAAGTAATTCCAGATAAAATTGACGATTTGGTTAAAAACCTAAATGATTACAGAAAAACAATAAAAGGAAACTTTGAACAAAAAGTAGAACAACTAAACGAGTTCACAAAGAGTTTAGTAGAAAAGCAAGAGTAATGATAGAGACAGATATACTGATTATTGGAGCAGGGCCAACAGGTTTATTTACAGTTTTTGAAGCAGGATTATTAAAATTGCGTTGTCATCTAATAGACGCATTACCACAACCAGGTGGACAATGTTCGGAGATTTATCCTAAAAAACCGATTTATGATATTCCGGCTTATCCAGAGATTTTAGCTGGAGATTTAACGGAAAAACTATTAGAGCAAGGAAAACAGTTTCAACCTGGATTTACCTTAGGAGAACGTGCTGAAACCATCGAAAAACAAGAGAATGGTAGTTTTATTGTCACTACAAATAAAGGAACAAAACACAAAGCTCCAGTTGTAGCAATAGCAGGAGGATTAGGAAGTTTTGAACCAAGAAAACCTCAAATTGAAAATTTAGCAAAATTCGAAGATAAAGGAGTTGAATATATGATTAAAGAGCCTGAACTGTATCGCGATAAAGATGTAGTAATTGCAGGAGGTGGAGATTCAGCTTTAGATTGGTCTATTTTTTTAGCAGATGTAGCAAAGTCAGTTACCTTAATTCATAGACGAAATGAATTTAGAGGAGCTTTAGATTCTGTAGAAAAAGTTCAAGAGCTTAAAAACTTAGGTAAGATTAATTTAATTACTCCAGCTGAGGTGAAAGGAATTCTTGGAGATGATCATGTAACAGGCGTTGTGGTTGAACAAAAAGATAAGGAACCATTTATTTTAGATACCGATCATTTTATTCCATTATTCGGTTTGGCACCAAAATTAGGTCCAATTGGAAATTGG
The DNA here is from genome assembly GCF_042676005.1 of Tenacibaculum geojense. Classification (NCBI taxonomy): domain Bacteria; kingdom Pseudomonadati; phylum Bacteroidota; class Flavobacteriia; order Flavobacteriales; family Flavobacteriaceae; genus Tenacibaculum; species Tenacibaculum geojense. Next base: position 45,529 of record NZ_JBHTJR010000051.1, read on the forward strand.
GGATTAGAAATAGAGAAGAATGCTATTAAAGTTGATAACTCATTAGACTATCAAACAAATATTCCTGGAATTTATGCAATTGGTGATGTAAATACATATCCAGGTAAATTAAAGTTAATTTTATGTGGATTCCATGAAGCTACTTTAATGTGTCAAAGCGCATATAAAAGAATTTTCCCAGACAAAAAGTATGTGATGAAATACACAACTGTTGGAGGAGTTCAAGGTTTTGAAGGAACAAAAAAAGAAGCACCAAAAGCAGTGGTTAAAGCTATTGAGTAATGGAACAAGATGTTACTATAAAAATTAAAGACCGCGATGGTGTAATTCATGAGGTAGTTGCTCCGACAGATATGGCAATGAATCTAATGGAAGTTGTTCGTTCTTACGAATTAGCTCCAGAAGGAACTATTGGTATTTGTGGAGGAATGGCTATGTGTGCATCGTGTCAATGTTATGTGAACTCTAATCACGAGTTGCCAGAAATGACTGATGATGAAGATGCAATGCTAGCAGAAGCTTTTGATGTACAAGATAATAGTAGACTGGGTTGTCAAATTCAAATAACGCCAGCATTAGAAGGGTTAGAGGTTGAATTAGCGCCGGAGAGTTAATAATTTAGGACTACTATAAAATGATCATTATTCAGTATCTTTAGTTGCGACAACATAAAGGTTGTTAAGATAGTTCTAAGTAAGAAGAAGATTACGATTATTAAGAAAAAAATGAAGTTTAATAACTACAACTTAACCCTAAAAGATGATGTAGCAGTTTTTACAAAACAGTTATTTTATGCTTTGTTTGACGATGTTTGCCAAGAGAAGGCTAAGCGTTTAAAAAATCAATTTATAAGTATTTTAGAAGGTTTGTCTGTTGAAAAACCTGAAGATATATGGTCTTATTATCAAAATTCATTTTGTGACATACGAAAAAAGTTGGATTTAGATGCTCAAGCATTTGAAAATACAGATCCTGCCTGTAAAAGTTTAGGAGAAGTTTATTTGGCTTATCCAGGATTTCATGCTATTGCTATTCATAGGCTAAGTCATGAATTGTATAAAATGAAAGTTCCGATTTTGCCCAGAATGATGAGTGAATACGGTCATGGTTTAACTGGAGTAGATATTCATCCTGGTGCAGTTATAGGTGATGCATTTTTTATTGATCATGCAACAGGAGTTGTCATTGGAGAAACAACCATAATTGAAAACAATGTTAGTATTTATCAAGGTGTAACTCTTGGTGGAATCCAAGTAGCCAAAGAGCTTGCAGAAGTAAAAAGACACCCAACAATAAAAAGTAATGTGACTATTTATGCAAATGCAACCATTTTAGGTGATGTTACAATTGGAGAAAATTCTATCATTGGAGCAAATGTTTGCATAACACAATCAATTGAACCAAATTCAAAAGTAATTTATAAATCTCAAAATAGTATTTATACTTAAAAAGAATTATATGAATTCAAAAAATATTACACATTTTGTGGGAAATACTCCTCTTGTAGAGGCTACAAAATTATTAAATAAGAAAAACGTTCGTTTATTTTTTAAACTTGAAGGTCATAATCCTGGAGGTAGTGTAAAAGATCGTGCTGCCTATTTCATGATTTCAGAAGCTTTAAAGAAAAATAATATAAAAAAAGGTGACACATTAGTAGAAGCTACTAGCGGAAATACGGGTATAGCACTAGCTTTAATGGCGAAAGTATTAGGTGTAAATATGGTGTTGGTAATGCCAGAACACGCAACTATTGAGCGTGTAAAAACAATGCGAGCGTATGGCGCAGAAGTTATTCTAACACCTTCTGAAGCAGGAATGGAAGGAGCTATTGATCATGCATTAGAATTAAAATATAAAAAAGGATATTTCAGACTGAATCAGTTTGATAATTTTGATAATCCTAAAGCGCATTATAGTACAACCGGACCAGAAATTTGGAGAGATACTGAAGGTCAAGTAACACATTTTGTTTCTGCTATGGGAACAACAGGAACTATTACTGGAGTTTCAGACTTTTTGAAGGAGCAAAATAAGAATATTCAAATTGTTGGAGTTCAGCCAAAAGAAGGTGCTCGAATTCCGGGAATTAGAAAATGGCCAGAAGAATATTTACCTGCTATTTTTAAACGCGAAAAAATAAATCAAATCTTGGAAGTTAGTCAAGAAGAAGCAAAAGCAATGACTGTTCGTCTTGCTCATGAAGAGGGTATTTTTGCTGGGATGAGTAGCGGAGGAGCTACTGCTGCGGCTTTGAAACTGGCAGAAACGATCGATGAAGGTATAATTGTTTCCATAATTTGTGATCGTGGAGATCGATATTTATCTTCAGATATATACGAGTAAACGGATTCGTTTTGTTCGTTATTTTTAAACAATCCTTTGTAAAACAATCAGATTAATTTATTATTTAAAATAAGTTAATTACATTTGTCAAAATTAGTTCATTAACATTTTTGTTGTTATCAAGAAAGGTGGAGGGAATAGACCCTTTGAAGCCTTAGCAACCCTTTGTATATACTGAAATTGTTTCAGAATCACAAAGAAGGTGCTACATTCTACTGTTCACACTGAATCAGTTTCAGTATTACAGAGAGATAACTCAAAGGAATATCTACTTCTCTTTTCCTGATAACAGCATTAATCTATAATATCAGGAATGTCACATACAATTTATAAAGAAATTCAAAAAAGAATATTGGTCCTTGACGGCGCCATGGGAACAATGCTTCAGGAATATAAATTCACTGAAGAAGATTTTCGTGGAGAACGTTTTAAAGGTCATCCTTCACCATTAAAAGGAAATAATGATTTGTTATCCATAACTCAGCCGGAAGCGGTTAAAGATGTTCACAGAAAATATTTAGCTGTTGGAGCTGATATCATAGAAACCAATACTTTCTCCGGAACCACCATTGCAATGGCCGATTATGAAATGGAAGATTTAGTTTATGAGTTAAACTACCAATCGGCTAAAATTGCGAAAGAAGTAGCGGAAGAATTTACACTAAAAACACCTGGTCAACCTCGATTTGTAGCGGGTTCAATTGGTCCGACAAATCGAACAGCCAGTTTATCTCCAGATGTTAACAAACCAGAATATCGTGCTGTTACTTTTGATGAATTGCGAGTTGCATATAAACTTCAAGTTGAAGCTTTAATAGATGGAGGATCAGATGTTTTATTAGTAGAAACTATTTTCGATACACTAAATGCCAAAGCTGCATTATTTGCTATTGAAGAAGTTAAAGAAGAGCGTAATATTGATATTCCTGTGATGGTTTCAGGAACTATTACGGATGCAAGTGGAAGAACGCTTTCAGGACAAACTGTAGAGGCTTTTTTAATTTCAATTTCACATATTCCTTTATTAAGTGTTGGTTTTAATTGTGCGTTAGGAGCCGAACAATTAGAACCTTATTTAAAGAGATTGTCCCATAATACACATTTTTTTACGTCTGCTCATCCAAATGCAGGATTACCCAATGCTTTTGGAGAGTATGATCAAAGTCCAGAGGAAATGAAGAGATTAATTGAGAGTTTTCTCGAACAAAACTTAGTAAATATTATTGGCGGTTGCTGTGGAACCTCTCCCGCTCATATTGGTGCAATTGCCGAAGCAGCGAAGAATTTTAAACCAAGAAAAACTGTTGTAGAAGCATATGGAGAATAGGTATTTAAAATTATCAGGATTAGAACCATTAATCATAACACCTGAAAGTAATTTTATAAATGTTGGAGAAAGAACAAACGTAACAGGATCACGTAGATTTCTTCGTCTAATTAAAGAAGAAAAATATGGAGAGGCGCTTGCGGTAGCACGTGATCAAGTAGAAGGTGGTGCACAGATTTTGGATGTAAATATGGATGAAGGAATGCTAGATGGTGTTCATGCCATGGTAACATTCTTAAATTTAATTGCTTCTGAACCAGACATTGCTCGAATTCCAATTATGATTGATAGTTCTAAATGGGAAATTATCGAAGCGGGATTGCAAGTTGCGCAAGGAAAATGTGTGGTGAATTCTATTTCTTTGAAAGAAGGAGAAGAAGCTTTTATTCGTCAGGCTAAGTTGATTAAAAGATATGGAGCTGCAACTATTGTAATGGCTTTCGATGAAGTTGGTCAGGCTGATAATTATGAACGTAGAATAGAAATTTGCGAACGTTCGTATAGAATTTTAGTAGATGTTGTAAAATTTCCTCCAGAAGATATCATTTTCGATCCTAATATTTTCCCTGTAGCAACAGGTATGGAAGAGCATAGAAAAAATGCAATTGATTTCTTTAGAGCTACCAAATGGATTCGAACCAATCTACCATATGCCAGTGTTTCTGGTGGTGTAAGTAATGTGTCTTTTTCTTTCAGAGGAAATAATGTTGTTCGAGAAGCAATGCACTCAGCTTTCTTATATCACGCTATTCAACATGGAATGAATATGGGAATTGTGAATCCAACAATGTTGGAAGTTTATGATGAAATTCCAAAAGATTTATTAGAACATGTGGAAGATGTTTTATTAGATAGAAGAGATGATGCTACAGAAAGATTGTTAGAGTTCGCTGAAACAGTAAAAGGAATAAAAAAAGAAGATTCTTCAAGGCAATTAGTTTGGAGAGAAAACTCTTTACAAGACCGTATTACGCATAGTTTAGTAAAAGGAATAGATGCTTTTATTGAAGAAGATGTTGAAGAAGCTCGTCAAAGTGTAGAAAGACCAATTGAAGTTATTGAAGGTCATTTAATGTCTGGAATGAATGTGGTAGGGGATTTGTTTGGAAGCGGAAAAATGTTTTTACCTCAAGTGGTAAAGTCAGCTCGTGTAATGAAAAAAGCTGTGGCATATTTACAGCCATTTATAGAGGAATCAAAAGACAGCGCAGCAAGTTCAGCGGGTAAAATTTTAATGGCAACGGTAAAAGGAGATGTTCATGATATTGGTAAAAATATTGTGAGCGTTGTACTTGGGTGTAATAACTACGAAATAGTTGATCTTGGAGTTATGGTTCCGCCAGAAAAAATTATTGAAGTAGCACAAAAGGAACAAGTTGATGTAATTGGTTTAAGTGGATTAATTACGCCTTCTTTAGATGAAATGGTATATCTGGCCAATGAAATGGAAAAGAAAGAAATGAATATTCCATTGTTAATTGGAGGAGCAACTACTTCTAAAGCACATACAGCTGTTAAAATTGCTCCGAAATACACAAATTCTGTGGTGCATGTAAACGATGCATCAAGAGCAGTAACGGTTATAGGAAATTTATTACAGGAGAATAATACTATTTATAAAGAGGAAATTCGAAGTGAATACAATAAGTTTCGAGATCAGTTTTTAAATAGAACTAAACAGAAAAATTATGTAACCATTGAGGAAGCAAGAAAGAACAAGTTTCAGATTAATTGGGAAACATCAGAAATTACAAAACCTGATTTTTTAGGTTCTTATGTAATCGAAAACTTAGACTTAAACCTTCTTATGGATTATATCGATTGGAGTCCATTTTTTAGATCATGGGATTTACATGGAAAATTTCCAGACATATTAACCGATGATATAGTAGGTAAACAAGCAACCGAATTATATGAAGATGCGAAAGTATTATTAAACCAAGTTATAGAGGAAAAACTACTAAAAGCTAAAGCAGTTTTTGGCTTGTTTGAAGCGAATTCTGTTGAAGACGACATCGTTGTAAACGCAGATGGTAAAGAATTTACATTCCTTACGCTTCGTCAACAATTGAAGAAAAGAGAAGGAGTACCAAATATTGCGTTGTCTGATTTTATTGCACCAAAGGATTCAGGAATTCAAGATTATTTAGGAACATTTTGTGTAACAGCTGGTTTTGGAACGGCTGAGCTTGCTACAGAATATGAAAAGAATAATGATGATTATAATTCCATAATGATTAAAGCAATTGCGGATCGTTTTGCAGAAGCTTTTGCTGAATATCTTCACGAGGAAGTTCGTAAAAAATACTGGGGTTACGCGACTTCAGAAAACTTGTCGAATGAAGAATTAATAAAGGAAAATTATAAAGGAATTCGTCCTGCTCCTGGCTATCCTGCATGTCCAGATCATTTAGAGAAAAATACGATTTGGGATGTATTAAAGGTTGAAGAAAAAATAGGAGTTCAACTTACTGAAAGTTTAGCAATGTGGCCTGCAGCGAGTGTTTCTGGTTATTATTTCGGAAATGCAGAAGCTAAATATTTTGGACTAGGAAAAATAAAAGAAGATCAATTAAAAGATTATACCGAACGAAGAGGAATTAGTGAAGATTTAACTCGAAAATGGTTAAGTCACATTATTGCCGATTAATATATAGCGATGAGCAAAAAGTTTATAGAATTAAAATTAGGAAGTCATCAAATTGTTCATGGATTTGATGAACAACATAAAGAGATAATAGAAGAAATTAAAGTAGAAGGCTATAACAAAAAGCTAGTCAATATTGAAAGAATAAAATCGATAAGTGAAAAATTCATATTAACAGATTATGCGCACGGAAGATGGATATATTGGGAATATGAAGGCGATTTTGAAACCATTAAAAACAAAGTTCTTTAAGAAAGATCAATACAATGAAAGTTACAGAACACATAGAACAATCTAAAGGGAAAACTAGATTTTCATTTGAAATATTACCTCCGTTAAAAGGTCAAAATATAGAATCAATTTTTAATAATATTGATCCTTTAATGGAATTCAATCCACCTTTTATTGACGTCACATATCATAGAGAAGAATATATTTATAAAGAATTAGAAAACGGATTACTACAAAAGCAGGTTGTGAAAAAACGACCAGGAACTGTTGGTATTTGTGCTGCAATTCAAAATAAATACAATGTAGATGCAATACCTCACGTATTGTGTGGTGGATTTACAAAAGAGGACACAGAAAACTTTTTAATCGATTTGGATTTTCTGGGAATTGATAACGTTATGGCATTACGCGGTGATGCTGTTAAAAGCGAAATTTATTTTAAACCTGAAAAAGAAGGTCACCAATATGCTAGCGATTTAGTAGATCAAATTGAGTGTTTAAATCATGGAAAGTATTTGGATGAAGAATTACAAAATTCAGCACCAACAGATTTTTGTGTAGGAGTTGCAGGTTATCCTGAAAAACACATGGAAGCTCCAAGTTTAGATTCAGATATTCATTTTTTGAAGAAAAAAATTAAAAAAGGAGCGGATTATATCGTAACTCAAATGTTTTTCGACAATCAAAAATATTTTGAATTTGTTGATAAATGTCGTGCAGAAGGAATTACCGTGCCAATTATTCCAGGATTAAAACCGATTTCAACAAAAAAGCAATTAAATATGATTCCTCATCGCTTTAAAGTTGATCTTCCTGATGATTTAATTATGGCTGTTGTAAATTGTAAAAACAACCAACAAGTACGAGAAGTTGGTGTGGAATGGTGCATCAATCAGAGTAAAGAATTGATAAATAACGGAGTACCTTTTTTACATTATTATTCAATGGGAAAATCAGATAACATTAAAAACATAGCTTGTAAAGTATTTTAAAGTTATAAAATAGTTTAGAGTAAGTACTAAACATTCATTTAACATTAATTTTTAAAACTGGTAAACTACACTCATTGTAAAGTAATTAGTTTTGCAAAAAATAAAAGAAATGAAAAAATATAATTTAGAAATTAAGTTCATGTTTCAGCTTTTAGCATTGGCTTTTTTCTCACTAATGCTGGCTTATTTTTTATAACCAAAACACTCTAACAAGGTATCAGTAAGACTAATAACTGTATAATAAAAACCAATTTGACAGGGGTTGTAATAGTCAAATATTTGTTTATTTTTGTACATTATCAAATTGATTTATAATTATAAACCCTAAATAAAATGGCTTTAGAAATTACAGATGCGTCTTTTGAGGAAGTTGTATTAAATTCAGACAAACCAGTATTGGTTGATTTTTGGGCAACTTGGTGCGGACCTTGTAGAATGGTAGGACCTATTGTAGACGAAATTAGCGAAGAATACGCTGGAAAAGCAGTTGTTGGTAAAGTAGATGTTGATGCTAACCAAGAATTTGCAGCAAAATATGGTGTAAGAAACATACCAACTGTTTTAATATTTAAAAACGGTGAAGTTGTTGCTAAACAAGTAGGTGCAGCTCCTAAAAAAGCGTATACTGAAAAAATAGACGCAGCTTTATAAAATAACACATACATCAATAAAAAAGGTTTGGCTAATGTCAAACCTTTTTTTATTTTTAAGATCTATGATAGATCTTACGCAACCTCAAAACTCAGAAATAAAAAATCTAGATATTCTTGCCAAACAAGTAGTTGAAGGTTTTATAACAGGTATGCACAAAAGTCCATTTCATGGATTTTCTGTAGAGTTTTCTGAACATAAACTATATAACAAAGGAGAAAGCACCAGACATATAGACTGGAAACTTTTTGCTAAAACAGAAAAACTGTACACCAAAAAATATGAAGAAGAAACAAATTTAAGATGCCATATTATTATAGATAATTCAGCATCTATGCACTACCCTATCAGCAATAATAACAACCTTAAAAACCTTAATAAAATTGGCTTTACGGCTGTAGCAGCGGCTTCTTTACTAGAAATACTTAAAAAACAAAGAGATGCTGTAGGTTTAAGTATATATGCTGATTCTTATGAATTTTATGCCCCTGAAAAAGGAAGTGAACGGCATCGAAAAATGATTTTACAGCAATTAGATACTTTATTACAAACTAAAACTGTAAAAAATAAAGGAACAGAAACGTATCAATATTTACACGAAATAGCAGAAAAAATTCATAGAAGGTCATTAATATTTGTCTTTTCAGATATGTTTCAAACATCTAAAAATCATGACGAATTATTTGAAGCTTTACGTCATTTAAAGTATAACAAACACGAGGTTGTATTGTTTCATACCTATGATAAAGAATTAGAATTTGACTTTAATTTTGATGACACTCCAAAAAAGTTTGTTGATGTTGAAACAAATGAGGAAATAAATTTATATGCTAATTCTATTAAAGAAAAATATAACACTGAAGTCGCTCTTTTTTTTAGCAACCTTAAAAACAAATGCTTACAATATAAAATTGATTACGTTCCTGTAAATATTAGAAAAGGAGTTACACCAATACTCACTTCATATTTAATAAGCAGGCAAAAATTTTTATAAAATTAAGCTTATTAATTAAAAAAAGTTTTTATATTTGCATCCGCTTAGCGCAACGGTCTGGTAGTTCAGCTGGTTAGAATACATGCCTGTCACGCATGGGGTCGCGGGTTCGAGTCCCGTCCAGACCGCTAAAGTTCAAAAACATATTAAAAATATTTGCTAAATGCAAACGGTCTGGTAGTTCAGCTGGTTAGAATACATGCCTGTCACGCATGGGGTCGCGGGTTCGAGTCCCGTCCAGACCGCAAAAAAGCTCTTCAAATTTTGAGGAGCTTTTTCTTTTTACAGTAATTTCAAGGGCTTACTCCTACTCCACTATTCTTTATTTAATTCTTTAAAACAATACTATTTGGTACACTAAACAAAAATTTAGGTGCACAAAAAGAGTTACACTTAAAATTTTATAATTTATTTAATATAAACTTGTACTTCTTTCAAATCTTGACTCATTATTACTTGTCTTATTTGACAAGTGAATAAATGATATAAATTTGTTTAACTTTATGCCATATATGACAATAAGGAATGTTTATTTAAAATGCCTAGAAGAAAAGTTACTAAACCAATAACTAAAGAGTATGCAGATAAACTTGATAATTATATTAAGTATAAACTTGAACCAAAGTTAGATAGAGAAGCTACTTTTCAAGATTTAATTGAAAGTATGATAAAAGCTTCTACTTATCAAAAAGTAGATGATGCTTATAATGTATTAGCTGAAACTTGGGTTAAAACTGGTAGAGAGATAGATAATGTAGAAGTTATATATAAAAGATACTTTTTAAAAAATGAGAAAATGGAGGTGAAAAAAAGTCAAAATAATAATGAGAATACAAATCATTCTGAAGCTTCTAAAAAGAAAGAAAGTAAAGGGTGTTTACTTGCCGCTGGACTTGTATTTGGAATATCATCTATAAGCCCTTTAATAACTTTAATTTTTGGAGGAGACCCAAGAGGATTAGAAGGAGTTGATTATGAAACTGGAGAAACATATAGTGTTATATCAAATTTGAGGTATAGCTTCATAGCATTAATAATTGCTTTAACTTATTATTTATGGGCTCATTATTTAAATAAAACCCAAGAATAACATTTTAATAAAATACATATCAATTATTATGAATAATAAAAATCTAGTCATAAATAGACTTTTAATATTACCTTTATCATTATTAGCATACTTCTTAATATTTCTAGTTATACCAATAATTATTTGTTGGTTTTTAGACAATATGACTTTCAATTTATTTGATAACTTATCTATGAATATTGCTAGAATAGTATCTTCATTAATAGCAGGGTATTTATTTGTTATTGTAGGTGTAAAACTAGAGCCTACACATAAAAATAAGGTAGCTTTAATAATGACATTATTAATTTTAGTAAAGCTACTTGTGTTTGGTTATTTAAGTATTGTTGGAAAAGAATTTTTCATATTATTTTTAAATATACTTGAATTATTTTCTGGTTTTGTAGCATATAAGGCTACTATACATAATGATGAAAAATAAATGATAACAGAATACTTACATTATAAGCTTAAAAGTTGTTATGACTTAAATAAGTCTGACTTGGTGTATCTTACAACTTTACCAAATAAAGTTAAGATTTATAAGAGTTTAAAATCAGAGTTATCTATTCTAGATAGAATTATATCAGTAACAATTTATGTGAGCTTTTATGATAATGAACTAATTGCTGTTACTTACAATACATCTAATGAGAATTTTAACTCTTTACATCAGTTTATAAATTCATTTGCGAATAATGAAAATGAACTTTTATTTGAAGATGTTCTTGGGGGTAATTCAGACTTATTTTGTATTCAAAATGATACAGCTATACATTTAGATTATAAACAAAATGATAGAATTGATTTTAAAGTAGCAGTACCTATAAATAATAGGAAAAATAAAGTGTTTGTATGATTTTAAAAGAACTTCCATTTAAAATAGGTATGTAGTATGAAAATTGGGAGTTTGATCTAGAATTAGTGCATACACATGGTAGTTATGAAGTTTATAAATATATAAAAAATGATATTTTGGAAATTAATGGAGTATTAGTGATTTATATTCATTTATACTTTAGTTTAGATATATTATTAAAAATTATAATTAAAACTAAAAACCAATTAATTACTATTAAGTAAATTAATTTAAAAATTAAATAAATTATGAAAAAAGGAATCTTACTTTTAATTACAATAATTACGTTATTTTCTTGCGGAAATAATGAAGATAATGTACAGTCAGGTTTGATTGGAAAATGGAAAAAAACAAGTGAAACTAAAGAATATCAAAATGGAGAAATAGATGAAATTTCTTTATCTGAATGTGAATTAAAAGAAACTTTAGAATTCAAATCAAATAATCAAGTTTATTTAACTAGATATTCTGGAGTTAACTGTGAAGAGATGACTAACCTAGAAGGAACATATTCTTTTAATACATCAAATAATGAATTAACTCTTCCTGGAGATAATAAACAAATTGTAGAAATAATTGGAAATGATATGAATTTTAAGTTTAGTGTATCAGGTGTTGAAAGTTATATTAAAACAATTAACTATACTCGAATAGAATAAAGGAAAAGGCATACATTTAGGGATACATCAATAATTTAATCTTTTATAAACCATATAAAGACTCATAAAATTTAAAAAGTAGAGAGTCCCGTCCAGACCGCAAAAAAAGCTCTTCAAATTTTTATTTTGAAGAGCTTTTTTCATTTTACCTCACTCCTACTTATAAAACACCTTTTTTAGTTACTTTACCTTAACAAACATTAAAATACGAAACCCTAAAGAAAAATAAGAATACACGAAAAAATTATGTTTAAAAATTAATATTTACCTATTTTTAAACGATTTTATTTTAAAGTTCATAAAACAATAAAAAATTACATATATTTGGTAAACCAATTTGGAAAACCAATAATTGTTTTATGAAACTTAAACTTTACATTTTAATAACAACTACCCTATTTCTCTTTATCTCTTGCAATAAAAAAAACAACCGAAAAATAGTTGTTAATAATAAAGAAGCTTTAAAACAAGCCATCAAAAAAGCAGAGCCAGGAGACCATATTATACTTAAAAATGGGATTTGGAGTGACGTTTCTATAAAGTTTAAAGCCAACGGAACAAAAGAAAATACTATTATTTTGAAAGCCGAGACTCCAGGAAACGTATTTATTGAAGGAAAATCAAACTTAACTATTGGCGGACAATACTTACAGGTTAAAGATTTATATTTTAGAAATGGCCACACTCCTACTAATTCTGTAATACGTTTTAAAACAGATAACGAAACTCCAGCCTTTAATTGTAGTGTTACCAACTGTGTTATTGAAGAGTTTACACAACCTAGCAGAGATATAAAAGATCATTGGATAGAACTTTGGGGACAACACAATACCGTAGCCAACAACTATATTGCTGGAAAATCTAACCAAGGACCAACACTTAGAGTTTTCTTAAAAGGCAACGAACACATTAACAACCAACATCAAATAATTAATAATCATTTTGGACCAAGACCTAGAAAAGGTGGGCCGAAATCTGAAACTATGCAAATTGGAGACAGTTACACCTCTATGACTCCTTCTTATATAAACGTTTCAAATAATTATTTTGAAAGATGTAATGGTGAGGTTGAAATTATCTCCAGTAAATCTAATTTCAATGTATTTAAAAACAATATTTTCTTTGAATGTGAAGGTTCATTAGTTTTAAGACATGGAAATTATGCTACTATAAACGGTAATGTATTTATTGGTAATATTAATTCAGAATTTATTGGTGGCATCAGAGTTATAAATACGGGCCATTGGGTAACTAACAATTATTTTATCAATTTAAAAGGAAAAGAATTTAGAGCTCCACTAGCAATTATGAACGGAATACCTAAATCTCCCTTAAATAGATACAATCAAGTTACAGATGTTGTTATAGCATATAATTCATTTATAAATACTCAAACTCCATTTCATATAGGTGTGGGTGCTAACATAAGTCAAGCTGAAGTATTACCACCTAGTGAAATTAGATCTGCAATTCCTGAAAGAACAATTATTGCTAATAATTTAATACATAACCAAAACACAACCCATAATGTGGTTAAAAACTATGATAAAATTGAAGGTATTCAGTTTTTTAACAATAGTACAAATACGCAATATCAAAAAGAATTAATTAAAAATGGAATTACATCTGAAGATATCAATTTAAAACAACATGATACTTTAATTTTTTATCCTGATAATTACAATAAAGATTTATACAACGGATTCAATTTTAATAAAATTACTACCGATATTTTTGGAAACAAGAGAAGTCTCGATAATAACAATATTGGCGCAATAGTTAAGGCGGATCAAACTACTTCTTTTTCAAACTTTAATTATGGTACCACATGGTACCAACCAAACCAGAACAAATACAATTCTAAAAACCATCTAGTTAACACAAACGAAGAACTACTAAAAGCAATTGATATATCAAAAAATGGCGATACTATTTTACTCAACGCAAATATATTTAATATTAACAAGAGTATTGCAGTAGATAAAAACCTGATTTTAAAGGCAAAAACTACAGAACAAGTTACTATAAACTTTACAAGCTCTAATTCTGCTTTTGAAATGCATCCAAAAGGAAAACTTAAAATTCATAATATTGAAATAGTAGGAAATAAACAACAAGATGCTTTTAAAACTTTAGATAAAAATATGTCTAAAGCATATGATATATTCTTAAATAATGTTTCTGTAAAAAATTTTAAAAGCGTTTTAGAAACTTCCAAAGGCTCTTTTGCTGACACTATTTCTATTATAAATTCGAAGATTAGTCATTGCAAAAAAGGATTATTATTAAATAAAGAAACCAACGACAAGGGAGATTACAATGTTGAATTTTTAATTGTAAAGAATACTCATTTCGATTCTGTTTCAGAAAAAATTATTGATTATTACCGTGGCGGTTATGATGAATCTACCATTGGCGGTAATTTATACTTTATTGGCAATACAGTTACCAATTGCGGAAAACAAGAAAAAGATAACATCTTAATAAAAAACAGAGGGATTGTTCAAGTTTTTTTACATAACAACACATTTATCAATAATCCTGTTAAAACAATTGCCGTTTTATGGGGAGAAAAAAATGATACTCCTAAAAATAATTCAATTAACAACTCAGGAGAAATTAAAATTGTTCAAAATTTAAAATTAAAGCTAGTATACTAGTTCAAATAATGAAACCAATAACTTACTATATTTTTCTTGTTTTACTTGTTAGCTTAGTAAGCTGTAAGCAAACAAAAGTAGAACGTACTAATAAAAATAATTTAGAACACCCAAGACTTTTACTAACCGCCTCTGGTGTTAAAGAGATTAAAAATAATCTTGGTACTATACCTCTTTTTGACAACACACTAAGCGAAATAAAAAAAGAAGTTGATACTGAAATAAAAAAAGGAATAGATGTTCCTATTCCAAAAGATTTATCTGGTGGTTACACGCATACTACACATAAAAAAAACTTTATAACACTTCAAAAAGCTGGCGTTTTATATCAAATATTAAATGATGTTAACTATGCTGAATATGTTAAACAAATGTTGCTTAGCTATGCTAAAATATACCCAACACTTCCAGTGCATCCAAAGGAAAGATCATATGCTAGAGGTAAAATATTTTGGCAATGTTTAAATGATGCTAATTGGCTAGTTTATGTAAGTCAGGCTTATGATTGTGTGTACAATTACTTATCTGTAGAAGAAAGAAAAATTATAGAAAACGATTTATTAATACCAGTTGCCAATTATATTTCTATTGAAAATCCTCAATTTTTTAATAGAATTCATAACCATAGTACTTGGGGAACCGTAGCTGTAGGAATGCTAGCTTTAGTTTTAGATAATGATGAATTATTACAACGCGCATTATATGGAATTCCCTCAGATAATCTGTCTGAAGATATGCGTGACAATGATGGAGGTTACATAAAAAAAGATAGGCAAGATGTTGGTTTTTTAGCCAATTTAGAAGAACCTTTTTCTCCCGATGGTTATTACACAGAAGGACCTTATTATCAACGTTATGCCATGTATCCTTTTTTAGTATTTGCGCAAGCTTTACAAAACAATAAACCTGATTTAAAAATCTTTAACCACAAAAACAGCGTATTACTTAACGGAGTTACAGCATTAATTAATTTATCTAATAAAAATGGTGAATTCTTTACATTAAATGATGCTCAAAAAGGCATGTCTATAAAATCAAATGCTGTGGTTACCGCAGTTGATATTGCGTACAAATCTGGAAACAAAAATCCTGCTCTTTTAAGCATAGCACAACAACAAAACAAAGTAACTTTGGACGATGCTGGATTAGCTGTTGCGTTGGATTTAACGAAAAATATACAAAAGCCTTTTGTTAAAAAGTCTGTAGAATACACAGATGGAAATGATGGAAAACAAGGTGCCGTAGGCGTATTACGTTTAAAAGACCTAGAATTAGTATTTAAATACACTTCACACGGCTTAAGTCATGGTCATTACGATAAATTATCTTATTCTTTCTTTAATAACGGGGATGAAGTAGCTCAAGACTACGGAATGGCACGTTATGTTAATATTGAACAAAAAGGTGGTGGAAATTACTTAAAAGAAAACAAAACTTGGTCAAAGCAAACCATAGCTCATAACACAATAACACAAAACCAACAATCTCACTTTAACGGAAAATATAAAATAGCTAGTGAAAAACATTCTGACAGATATTTATTTGATGTTAACAACCCAAATATTAAAATCGCTAGTGCAAAAGATAATAATGCTTACAATAAAACTTCACTACATAGAACCTTGGCTTTAATCCATGAAGAAACCTTAAACAGTACGTTTCTTTTGGATATTTTTAAAATTTCTTCAAACAAAACACACAGTTATGATTTGCCCTTGCATTATCTAGGTCAGCTCATACAAACAAATTTTGACTATCAAAAACATCAAAACCCAAAGGTTTTTGGCACTCAAAACGGATACCAACATTTGTATGAGGAAGCGAATTATCAAACTAAAAACGAAAATATTAGTACAACGTGGTTACATAAAAATAAATTGTACACTTATACCACACTAGCAAATGAAAAAGACAGTTTATTTCTAACAAGAATTGGCGCAAATGATCCTGATTATAATTTACGATCAGAACCATCTTTTATACACAGAAAAAAAGGGAATAATATATTATTTACTGGAGTTCTAGAACCTCACGGATCTTACAATACTTCTACAGAACTCGCAACCAATGCTTATAGCCATATAAAAGAAATTAAAACAATTGTAAATACACAATACTATACAGCTGTAGAAATAACGTTTAATAACAAGGTATCAAAAATGTTTGTTATAGCGAACAATAATAACGATTCAAAAATTGAACATGAATTAGATATTCAAAATAAAAAAATAACATGGACAGGTACATATACTTATATAGAAATACATTAATCTTAAAAAAATAAAAAATGAAATCATTCGGATCAAGTAAAGAATTTATACTAGACAAAGACTTAGATTGGGAAGTTGTTGGTGAAGGAGTAAAAAGAAAAATAATGGGCTATGATGATAAAATAATGCTTGTAAAAGTACATTTTAGCGAAGGCGGAATTGGTTATAAGCACGAGCATTATCATTCACAGGTAACTTATGTAAAAAGCGGCGAATTTGAGTTTAGCATTGGTGATGAAACCAAATTAGTTAAAGGTGGCGATACTGTTTACATACCTCCACACGTTTTACATGGCGCTATTTGTAAAAAAGAAGGAATTTTAATTGATGTTTTTAGTCCAATTAGAGAAGATTTTATGGAATAGATAATATCATTTAGATAAATTTCAAGTTTTATCAAAAAAAGAAACATTTTTTTATCAAAATATTTTTTTAAGCATAAAAAAACAGTATATTTGGAAAACCAATCTGGATAACCAATTTGGAAAACCAAACAAACAAGATGCTTAAAGTTATTTGAATTCGATTAAAAATATTAAAGGATAAGTAACGTGCTTTTCCTTTAATATTTCTTCAAAATTCTACCATCAATTACAAAAACAGCATTCTTAAACTAAACACCGTTGGTGTTAAAGTACATTATTAAACTATAATAATTATGAAATTTAAGTATAGAATCGCGTTATTACTGGCGTTCTTATGCAGCATTTCAATTTACTCACAAGATAGTTATACATTATCTGGAGTAGTTACTTCAAAAGCTGATAACTTAGGACTTCCAGGAGTTTCTATTAGAATTAAAAATTCTAAAGTTGGAACAGAAACTGATTTAGATGGAAACTTCTCCATCAAAGTATCAAAAGGGAATGTTATCGAAATCTCTTCATTAGGTTTTACCACACAAAACATTACCATTACAAACCAAAAAAAGTTAAACATAGTCTTAACAGAAAATACTGATGTTTTAGAAGAAGTAGTAATTGTAGGTTATGGTAAACAGAAAAAATCTCACTTAACAGGAGCTATTTCAAAATTAAAAAATGAAAAATTAGACCAAATTGCAGTATCAAGAGTAGATGACGCTTTAGTTGGCCAGGTATCTGGAGTTCAAATTGCTGCTACTGAAGGAGAAGCTGGTTCTGCACCAACTATTCGTGTAAGAGGAATTGGTTCAATAACAGGAGAATTAAGTCCATTAATTGTTGTAGATGGATTACCTGTAGACGACGATTACTTGAGTGCGTTAGATATGAATAGTGTAGAATCTTTTGAAGTACTAAAAGATGCTGCCTCTACAGCTATTTATGGGTCTAGAGGTGCACGTGGTGTGATAATGATTACCACCAAACAAGGAAAAGAAGGAAAAACAAAATTTAGCTACAATACCTACACTGGTTTAAAACAGGCCAGACAAAGTGATGCCTATTATTTAACAGTTGCCGAAACTGCTGCTGCAGAATTAGCCGCTACCGGTAGTATTTCTGATAGAACACGCTACAAAAGACTTATTGGCGTAGATACAAATTGGCAAGACATTATATTTGATGGAGGAATTATAACAAATCATTCATTTAGTGCTAGAGGAGGTAATGAAAGCACAAAATTTAGTGCTTCTGTAAATTATTTACATGATGAAGGTGTTTTATTAACCGATGATTTTAAAAAGTATAACTTAGATTTAAAAGTAGACACCAAAGTAAGTAAAAAACTATCTTTTGGAGCAAGAGTAACCCCAACGTTAACTGACAGAAGAAGGTTTGATGGTTCTACTCATGATATTTTGCGACAACCATCTTGGTTACCTGTGTACCTAGATGCAAATACCATACAATTTGTTAACAGAACGCGTGACAATGGAAAATATGCTAATGTACAAATAGGTGATTACGCAATTCAAAGAATGTTTGATGATTTTGACTTAGCCAATGGTATGCCAATGCCAAATGGAGGCGCTGGTTTAGACATCAGTAATACATCTAATACCAACCCTGCAGCAAAAGTTTTAGAAAGAGATAGAACTGATGATAAATTTAAAATTTTTGGTTCTATGTATTTAAAATATAAAGTAGCTAAAGGATTAAGTTTTAGAACAACTTTTGGAGGTGATCTTCAATATACCAAATACAGAAGATGGCAAGGCGTTGAATCTCACAGAAATGGTGCTGCTAATGCATCTCTAGAACTATTGAACACTAATAGAACTCACCTATTAACAGAAAACTATTTTACTTACGACAACGATTTCGGAAAACATGAATTGAACGCTGTAGTTGGTATGAGTGCTGAAAGTTGGGAAACAGAATTAAACGGATCTTTTGGTTCTGGATATACATCAGATTTACTACAAACTTTATCTGCTGCAGACCAAACCACCGTAATCTCCGAGTCTGAAGCTTATGAAGAACGTTTATTATCGTTCTTTGGAAGAGTTAACTATTCATATGATGATGGTAAATATTTAGCTTCTATAAGTTTACGAACTGACGGATCATCTGTTTTTGGACCCAACAATAAATATGGATTTTTTCCGGCAGCTTCTGTAGGATGGAGCTTACATAAAGAAAACTTTTTAAAAGAAAGCAAGTCTGTAAATAACTTAAAAGTTAGAGTTAGTTATGGTATTACCGGAAATAAAGATTTAAGAACCTTTCCAAGAAACTATCAAATAGAGAGCTATCCGTTTTTATCATTGTTAGCGCCTAGTACTGCTGTGTTAGATGGTACTGTTACACAAGCTATCAATCCTATTAACATTGCAAACCCTGATTTACGTTGGGAAAAATCAATAGAATTTAATCCAGGGGTTGATTTTGGATTTTTTAACAACAGAATTACTGGTTCTTTAGATTACTATATAAAAACCAGTAAAGATTTAATTATTGACAATCCTATTTCAACAACAACAGGTTTTGCAAGCTCTTTAGTGAATATTGGTGAGGTAGAAAACAAAGGTTTTGAATTAGAGTTAAGTACAAGAAATATTAGTAATGAAAGCTTTAAATGGTCATCTACTATTATAGCTTCAAGAAATGAAAATACACTTGTTGATTTTGCCGACTCTAACAGACAAATTCAAAATGTAGATTCTAAGAGAGCCGCAGAATGGATAAACTTAGTAGGAAACCCAATCTCATCATTTTATGGTTGGGTGGTTGATAAAGATATTCCTTTAGAATACATAAACAACCCATATCACCCAGTAGGTGCTCAGCCGCAAGATGTATATGTAAAAGATTTAAATGGTGACGGCCTAATTGATGATGATGATAAAACAATTCTAGGCGATCCGTATCCAGATTTAATTTGGAGTTTTGCCAACAATTTTAATATAGGAAACGTAGACTTTAGTTTTATGTTTCAAGGAAGTCACGGAGCTCAGGTAAGAAATATGGGGGATCAATATATTTTTAATCACTTTAACAGTGCCCAAGATTTTGATCCTGTTACTACACCAAATCAACAATTTATAAAAGAGAAAATATTTACTAATGATATCGTGCAAGATGCTTCTTACATAGCATTAAGAAACGTAAACCTTGGGTATAATTTTAAGTATGATATGTTACAAAAATTAGGACTATCTAGGTTAAGAGTATACGCTACGGGACAAAATTTACTGTATTTAACAGCAGATGATTACACAGGTTTTAATCCAGAGTCTATTAACACAACAGTACCTGGAACTTACGGTTATCAAAGAGCTGGTTCACCTGTATTTAGTACAATTTCTTTAGGAGTAAATGTCGAATTTTAAACAACAACCATGAAAACAATCATAAAAATACTAATCTTATCATTATCTGTATCGTTGATTTCATGTAGTGATGATTTTCTAGAACCAACACCAACTTCTGTATTAACAACTGAAAATTATTTTAATACTCCGGAAGAAGTAGAAACCGCTGTTATAAATATGTATGATGCTATACAAGGTGTAAACTCAACTAGATCAGAAGATAATCATGGAGTGATGTATGAGTTTTATTTAACTGAAATGAGAAGTGATAATACCAGAACAAAATCTAGCGAAGGAGAAGCAGCTCAGTTTGAAAATTATAGCATACAACCAACAAATGGTATTGTAAACGATTATTACGCAAGTTTTTACAACGTAATTTACAGAGCAAATGTAGTATTAGCTAACTTAGAAGTTGCAGGAGCCTCAGCAACTAAGTTTGAAGCAGAAGCTAAATTTGTTAGAGCCTATGCGTATTTTAACTTAGTAAGACTATTTGGGGATGTACCATTAGTGGAAACCATTATTTCTCCAGAAGATAAAACAACAGCATATACAAGAGTAGCAACCTCAACCATTTATGAATTAATAGAAAATGATTTATTAACTGCTATTAACGGATTATCTGACGAAAGTAAATACAGAGCCTCTAAAGCTGCAGCTGAAACGTTACTCGCAAAGGTATATTTAACGTTAAGCAGGTATAGTGAAGCTCAAGCTTTATTAGAATCAGTAATGAATCCCTCTCGCGGATTCTCATTAGAGCCTAATTATAAAGATGTGTTTTATAATGAAGGTAATAATGAAATTATTTTTACAATAGGATATTTAGGAGATTCGGAAGATAGTCAAAACTTTTCTGCAGAGTGGTTAAATGCTGTAGGAAGAACGAGTGGAGTGAATTACGTTACTAACGATGCTAAACAAGCGTTGGATGATTTAGGTGGTAACAGAACCGCTTATTCATACAGAGTAGATCAAGCGCAAATAACACAACATCAAGTTGTAAAATATTTACCTAACGGAGATGATAACCTAGGTATACTACCAACTTCTTCAGACCCTACAAAAGCAGGAAACGACTGGATTGTTCTTCGATATGCAGATGTAATTTTAATGCATGTAGAAGCAATTATGGCAGGCGCTGCATCAACAACAAGTTCTACAGCTATAAACTCTATGCAATTAATTAGAAACAGAGCTGGAATAACCACACCTATTACAAGTATTAGCAAACAAGAATTATTAGACGAAAGACGTGTAGAGTTAGCTTTTGAAAATCACAGGTTATTTGACCTGATAAGAATGGGAGAAGCTGAAAACACTTTAGGTACTTTCTCAGCAAACAACGGATTATCTTTCTCATCTACAGATTTATTATTACCAATACCACAAAGAGAAATTAACCTAAGTAATGGTTTACTTACTCAAAACCCTGGGTACTAACAAAAAATTACATCTTATGAAAAGTATTCAAAACACCTACAATTTAATCACAAAAACAAAACACATATTGGTTATAATAGTAATAACTATTTTAAGTTCATGTGATACTAATGATTTACCAGAAGCAGGCTCTATACCAGATGCTACTCCTCCCAATGCTTTATTTTCAGCATCTCAAAATGAAGGTCCTGGTGAGGAATGGAAAACCTATAGCTTTTCCAATCAATCTGCAAGTGCAACTCAATATAGTTGGGACTTTGGTGACGGAAATTCATCAACAGAATTTGAACCACAAAACACCTATCCTGGAGAAGGAACTTTTACAATTACCTTAACTGCTATGGATGAATTAGGAGTTACTAGTTCGTACACAGAAACTATTGAAATTGTTGAACCTGAAATGCCGTCAGCTATCATTCCAGATATTTTAGAAGCAAGCTTTGAAGATGGTATGTTAGAGGGTGGAACAGGAGATGGAAGAGATTCTTGGAGAAATTCAGATTTAGGTGGTGTAATACAAATTACAAGCAGTCCAGTTCAAAATGGCTCTCAAGCAGCTAAACTTCCATCTGATGGTAGTAGAATTGCTTATCAAAAACTAATAGTATCACCAAATACAGATTACACGCTAACTTATTATTATACCATAAAAACTTCTCCAGTAGGAAGTATTACCGTTAATATATTAGAAGGTGGAAATCATACCGATATAAACGCAATACAAGCAGCTACAATTGCTTCTTTTGAAGGCACAGACCAAACTAGTGCTAGCGATTATGTTCAAGTAAACTTAACTTTTAACTCTGGTAATAATTCAACTGTATCAATATTCGTATCTAATCAAGGTGCAGAATCAAGAATCGATAATTTTTCAATAACAGCTAACTAATATCTATGTCTTTTAAAATAAATCCTAAAATATACGTATTAGCTGTTTGCTCCATATTCCTAACTACTTCTATTAGTTGTCAAAACAATAATGAAAATCAAGTAGAAAGTGAAATTCCAAACAATAACAACTATATACTACCAAACATAGATTTGAGTAATTGGAAAGTTACATTACCAATAGGAAATCCCACGGAAGTGAAACCACCAGAGATTTTAAACTATGCAACAAATGAAACTCTAAAACCTTTTATGTACAACGATTCTATAAAAGGAGCATTAGTTTTTTACACCTACCCTGCTGCATCAACAGCTAACTCGTCATACTCCAGAACAGAATTACGAGAACAAATGGTACCAGGAAGTAATAGCACAAACTGGACTTTTCCACAAGGTGGATATTTAAAAGGAGAATTGGCTATGGGGGAAATTACAAAAGATGATAATGATAATTATCACCGAGTAATAATTATGCAGATTCATGGAAGATTAACCAATGAACAACGTGATTTAATAGGACAAAGTGATAATAATGCCCCTCCTGTTCTTAAAATTTATTGGGTTAATGGAAAAGTAAGAGTAAAAACAAAAGAATTGATTGATTTAAATGCCTCAGAAACTGATATTTTAAGAACTAATTCTTGGACAGACGATGAAGGATATACATTTCCTGAACATGTAGGCTTTGATAAATTTACATTAGAGGTAAAAGCTTCTGAAGGAAAAATGGAAGTAATTTTAAATGGAAACTCTAAAGTTTACGAGAATATTCATATGCAAAAATGGAGTGTATTTGAAAATTATTTCAAAGCTGGTAATTATTTGAATACAAGAGACTCTTGGGCCAAATCTAAAGTAGAATATTACGCACTAGAAGCATCACACTAATTATTTAATCCGCAATAGCTTAGTTATTAAAAATTATTAAATTAAATTTGGTAAACCAATTTTAATATTAAGAATATGAAGTTAGAAAGTATCACCAAATTAGAAAACAAAAGTGTAGTTAACACTATTCTATTGCAGATTAAAGAATTAATTAATCGTAAAAACCTAGAACCTGGAGATAAATTACCGTCTGAGAGAACACTTTCAGAAAAATTTGAAGTAACAAGAAGCACTATTAGAGAAGCTATTCAGAAACTAGAATTTTACGGAATATTAATATCAAAACCACAAAGTGGAACATTTGTAGCCGATATTGGTGCAATTGCCATGAACGGAATGATAGATGATATTGTTAAACTAGATGAACCAGATTTTAAATCGTTAGTAGAAATGAGAATTCTATTAGAATTAAAAACGGTTAGGCTAGCTGCATTAAGAAGAACAGAAGAAGATTTACAAGAAATAAAAAAAGCATTGGATGCCTTTACAGCAAAAGCAATGAAAGGCGAAGATGCTGTACAAGAAGATTTATTATTTCACTTAGCCATTGCTAAAGCAACAAAAAATTCAGTGATGAACACTTTTATGCTAAGCATTACACCAGAAATTATTACAAACTTTAAAAAATATCATGTTTGTGATGACGACACCCCTGAAATGCGTATACATGAACATCAGGAAATTTACAATGCTATAAAAGATCAAAACTCAAAAGAGGCTAAAGAAAAAATGAAAATTCATTTTAAAGAACTCTATCAATATTGTTACAATATTGATTAATTAAACTAATACATGAAAATTAAAGGACTTAGATGGTGGATAATTGGGTTAGTATGTTTAGCCACAATTATTAATTACATAGACAGAGCTGCACTAGGAATTATGTGGCCTGCTATGAAAAATGATTTAGGAATGACCGAAGAAGATTATGCCTGGATCATAAATATTTTTACCATAACATACGCAGCAGGTAAATTTATTTCAGGAAAAGTATATGATAAAGTAGGTACTAAAATTGGTTTTGTACTTTCCATTTTTTTTTGGTCATTAGCATCAGTCCTTCATTTTTTCGCAAAAAGTGCAGCATCATTAGGTATTTTTAGAGGTTTATTAGGGGTTGCCGAAGCTGGTAACTGGCCTGGAGCTGTTAAAAACAATGCCGAATGGTTTCCTGTAAACGAAAGAGCAGTTGCTCAAGGTATTTTTAATGCCGGTGCCGCAATTGGCTCAATAGTAGCCGCACCAACCATTTCTAGCCTTTTTGAGGGCTTTGGTTGGAAAATTACCTTTATTATTATTGGTACTTTAGGATTTATATGGATTATTCCTTGGTTAATATTCAACAAAAGCTTACCAAATAAACATCCTTGGATTACCGAGGATGAAAAACAACATATTATTGAAGGCAGACACGCATCTAAAAAAGATTTAGAGAATAGTAAAAGCCTTAAAGTAATTGAAATTTTATCATTTAAAGAATCTTGGGGGGTTATCGCTGCTCGGTTTTTTATTGAACCTATTTGGTGGTTGTTTGTTTTTTGGATGCCTATTTACCTCAACAATGAATATAACTTCAACGTAAAAGAAATTGGTTACTATGCCTGGTTTCCTTACGTAGGTGCTGGTATAGGAAGTATTGTTGGAGGTTGGTATGCTAAAAAGCTATTAAAATCTAATTCTGTAGATAAAGCTCGTAAAAAAGTGGTAAGCATAGGTGCTGCAATCATTTTTGTATCTATTATCATCACTATTTTTTACGCAGATACCCCAGAAAAATTTGTATCATTTGTGTTTCTAGTACTGTTCGGATTCCAATTCGCAATTAGTAACATTCAAACAATTCCAAGTGATTTATTAAGCGGAAAATCAGTAGGTACACTTGCAGGTTTAGCAGGGAGTTTTGGCGCTGTTTCTGTAATTATCATGAACTGGCTTATACCTAAAATTACGGTAAACTCATACCAACCAGCATTCATCATTTTAGCTGTATTGGCTCCGCTATCGGTATTATCTATCTACACATTAATCAAAGAAATTAAACCTATAAATAATAAATAATAAAGTACAAAATGGAGAACTCAAATCAGAAAGTAGCAATAGTAACAGGAGCCACAGGAGGTATTGGTTTTGAAGTAGCTAAAAGATTATGTAAAGACGGCTACAATGTTATTTTAAATGGAATAGATCATGAAGCAGGAGCTAAAAGAGTGGATGAACTTACCGCAGAAGGTTTAAAAGCTGAATATTTAGGTTTTGATGTTACTAATGAAGATGCTGTAACAACTAACATTCAAAAAATTGGTGATAAATATGGTAAAATAGATGTATTGGTGAATAATGCAGGTGGATTAGGTGGTAGATCTCGTTTTGAAGATATGACTACTGAATTTTACAGAAGTGTTATGGCATTAAATTTAGATTCTACTTTTTTTGCCTCAAGAGCTGCAATTCCCTATTTAAAAAAAGGAGAAAATCCTACAATTATTAACTATACATCTAATGCAGGATGGAATGCAGGTGGACCAGGCGCAGGTATTTACGGTACTTCTAAAGCAGGTGTTCATGCTATAACAAGAGCTCTTGCAAAAGATTTAGCGGAATATGGAATCCGTGTAAATGCAGTGTCTCCAGGTACTATAGATACACCTTTTCATGCTCAAATTAAATCTACAAAACCAGAAGTATTTGCCTCTTGGAAAAACAATATTTTATTAGGTAGATTAGGTCAACCAGAAGAAGTTGCTGCTGTTGTTTCTTTCTTAGCAAGTAAAGACGCTTCTTTTATTACCGCTGAAACAATTCAAATTGGTGGTGGTCAAGCATTAGGAATTTAATTTTTTAATTTTAAATGAATAAAGTAGTTTCTTTTGGTGAGATAATGTTACGCTTATCTACCGAACGACATTTACGATTTTCTCAAGCAAAAACATTCGCCGCCTCATATGGAGGTGGCGAATTTAATGTTGCCGTATCATTAGCCAACTATGGAGTTAACGCTAATTTTGTAACTAAAATACCTGCTAATGACATCGGTGAATGCACAATTAAAGAAATGCGTAAATTAAATGTTGGTTTAGATAATGTAGCATACGGTGGTGATCGTTTAGGGATTTATTTTTTAGAAACTGGTGCTGGTACAAGAGGTAGTAAGGTAGTATATGATAGAGCATATAGTTCTTTTGCTACCATGAATGATAATGATTTTAATTGGGATGAAATTTTAAAAGATGTCACTTGGTTTCATTGGAGTGGAATTACTCCAGCAATATCTGAAACTGCCGCAAAACAATGTCTTAAAGCCATACAAACAGCTCATAAATTAGGCATTACAATTTCATGTGATTTAAATTACCGTTCTAAACTATGGAATTATGGTAAAGAACCTCATGAGGTAATGCCAGAATTATTAAAATACAGTAATATTATTTTAGGTGATATAGATACCGCTTATTTTATGTTAGGTAAAAATAAAGTTCAACCTAATTACCAACATAAAGATTCTTTACCAACATTATATGATGCTTTATTTGCTATCTGCCCTAATTTACAAATAGTAGCTACTACACTACGTTATACCGTAAGTGCTTCTCATCAAAGAATAGGCGGAATTCTTTACAATGGGGCACAAGTGTATAATGCTACTATTAAAGAAGTAACTCCGGTAGTTGATAGAGTTGGTAGTGGTGATGCTTTTATGGGCGGACTTATTTATGGTTTATTAAGTTATAAACAAGATTTTCAAAAAGCTTTAGATTTTGCTGTAGCAGCTTGTTGCTTAAAGCACACAATTTCTGGAGATTATAATTTAGTTACTGTTGAAGAGGTTGAACAAATGATGCTTGGAGAAGCAACAGGTAAAGTTTCTCGATAATTATGATAACACTAAGGCAAATATCTAACATAACAGGGTTCTCTGTTTCTACGGTTTCCAAAGCTTTAAATGATGGTATTGATGTTAGCCTGGAAACAAAAAAATACATTCAAGATATCGCTATCCAAAATAATTATGTTCCTAACAAAGCAGCTATTTCTTTAAGAAAAAACAAAACCAATATAATAGCAATCATACTACCGCAAGTTAACCTTGGAATTTATGGTGAAATATTGTTCATTATGCAAAAATTAGCCTCAAACTATGAGTATAGAATTATGATATTTCAATCGCTAAGCGATGAGTGTAGAGAACAAAAATGCTTAAAAGAAATTAATGATGGTAGCGTAGATGGTGTTATCGTAATTTCATCAAAAGAAAATAAAAAAAATTATCAACCAACAATACCAGTATCGTATTTAAAAGTGGTTGATGATAATTTAGACGATTTAAAAAAACAATGTATCAATAACTTTAATCAGTTATTAAATAAAATAGCTTAATGGCACAATTTACTAGAATACAAGTAGCAGAAACAATGAAAAAAACGGGACTTGTTCCCTTATTTTATAACAACGATATAACCATTAGTAAAGAAATATTAAAAGCTTGTTACAAAGGAGGTGCTCGTTTGTTAGAGTTTACTGCTAGAGGTGATTTTGCCCATGAAATATTCTCAGATTTAGTAAAATATGCCAATAAAGAGTTACCCGAAATGATTATTGGTGTGGGATCTGTTACCGATGCCGGTGCAGCATCATTGTATATGCAATTAGGAGCTAATTTTATTGTAACTCCTGTATTTAGAGAAGATATTGCTTTGGTTTGTAATAGAAGAAAAGTTTTGTGGTCTCCTGGTTGCGGATCACTTACTGAAATTGCTAGAGCTGAAGAAATGGGTTGCGAAATTGTTAAACTATTTCCAGGCGGTATATACGGCCCTAACTTTGTAAAAGGTATCAAAGGCCCTCAACCCTGGACTTCAATAATGCCTACTGGCGGTGTTTCACCTACAAAAGAAAGTTTAACTGAATGGTTTAGCGCTGGTGTTACTTGTGTAGGAATGGGTTCTAAACTTATTACTAAAGATATAATAACTCATAAAAACTATAAACAACTAGAGATAAACATAAAAAACGTATTAAATATTATAGAAAATATAAGAACTTAAATTATGTGTTTCTTTTACAGTTCAGTACTTTTAAAACCTTAATTTTAATGACTGAATGATGCAATACAAACCTGTTTTATATATGCTAGTAAGTGCAATATCTTTTGCTTTTATGAATGCTTTGGTAAAACACTTAACCAATTTTAGCGTATATCAAGTAGTTTTTTTTAGGTCAATAGGCACATTAGTTTTTACCTCGGTTTTTATTGCTAAAAATAACATCTCCTTTTTAGGAAATAATAAAAAACTGTTAATTGCCAGAGCTTTTTTGGGAGTTGTATCAATTACCTGTTTTTTTGAATCTTTAAAATATTTACCTGTTGGCACATCAGTGTCATTAAGGTACACCTCGCCTATTTTTGCCGCTATTTTTGCTCTTTTTCTATTAAAAGAAAAAATTAAGTTAATACAATGGTTATTATTTTTATTAGCTTTTTTAGGAGTACTTATTATAAAACAATTTGGTGGAGGTTTACACGAAATTGGTTTGCTTTTAATAATAATATCTGCTATTACTCTTGGCTTTATATTTGTTTTAATAAGAAAAATGGGTAGTACAGAAAATCCGTTAGTTATTATAAATTATTTTATGCTTTTTGCTTTTATTTTTGGCGGAATAATGAGTGTTAGTAACTGGCAAAACCCAACTAGTAACGAGCTTATTTTACTCTTAAGCTTAGGTGTTCTTGGTTACATTGGTCAGTATTATATGACAAAAGCTTTTCAAGCAAATGAAACCAATATTATTGCCCCGTTAAAATACTTAGAAGTAATTGTAGTAATTATTATTGGAGCTGCCTGGTTTAATGAAATATATAATGTTTGGTCTTTACTTGGTGTACTATTAATTATTAGTAGTTTAAGCTTCAATATTTATGTAAAAAGTAAGAAGCAAAAATAAATGTTAATTTTAGCTAAGAATATTTGTTTTTTTCATTTTAATATTTAGATTTGCTTTCTATTCAATAAAGAAGATATATACATGTTACAAAACGTATGGCAAGGTTTCTATTTTTACTTTTACTATTTCAGTAAGAGAAGAGACTTTGTATATGTAATGTAAATAACATTTAATAATAATATAAATATAAAGTCTCGATAATATCGAGGCTTTTTTTTTGCACTTATATGAAAAAAATAGCCATTCAAGGTATAGAAGGTAGTAACCATCATATTGTTGCTAATGCGTTTTTTAACAAAGATATTTTGTTAGATAAATGCATGTCGTTCGACTCATTAGTAGATAGTGTTATGAGTAAAACAAGTGACAGTGCTGTTATGGCTATAGAAAACTCTATAGCAGGTTCAATAATACCTAACTATGCCTTAATTGATGCTAACAACCTTCATATTATTGGTGAATATTATCTAAAAATAAGCATGAATTTCATGGCTTTACAAGGGCAGTCAATTGAAGATATTAGAGAAGTTTACTCTCACCCAATGGCTTTACTTCAATGTAAAAAATACTTTAAAAGCCTACCACATATTAAGTTAATAGAAGATAAAGATACAGCTGAAGTAGCTAAAAGAATACAAAACAATAAATTAAAAGGAGTTGCGGCTTTAGCAAGTAAAGAAGCAGCAGAAATATTTAATTTAAACATATTAGCGGCAGATGTACAAACCATACAAAACAACGCTACTCGTTTTGTAATTGTTCAAACTAGCAACTCTGCTATTCCATTAAAAGAGATAAACAAAGCCTCTCTTAAGTTTCAGTTAAATCACAAAAGAGGGAGCTTAGCATCTGTATTAAATGTTTTGAGTGATTGTAAATTAAACTTAACAAAAATTCAATCGTTACCTAGAATTGAAACACCTTGGAAATATTCATTTTTTGTTGATGTAACTTTTGATGATTATAAAAACTTTGCAAAAGCAAAATCAATTTTAACCATAATGGCAGAAGATTTAAAAGTATTAGGAGAATATAAAAACGGTAACGTATGATAACATTCGCAAATAGATTACAAACCGTTGAAGAATACTACTTCTCTAAAAAACTAAGAGAGGTTCGTGAGTTAATTGCCAACGGAAAACCAATAATAAACATTGGTATCGGTAGCCCTGATTTAAAACCTCCTAAAGAAGTTTTATCTGCAATTTCTGATAGCCTAACAGATGCTACTGCACATAAATATCAGAGTTATCAAGGACTTCCAGAGTTTAGAGAATCGGTAGCTAATTTTTATCAAAAAAAATATGGGGTAACTATTAATCCTAATTCAGAGGTTTTACCCTTAATGGGAAGTAAAGAAGGCATATTACATATTTCATTAGCTGTTTTAAATGAAGGCGATGAAGTATTAATTCCTAATCCAGGATACCCTACTTACACTTCGGTTACCAAATTAATAGGAGCCCAACCAATTTTTTACAATTTAACAGAAGAAAATAATTACCAACCAGACTTTGAGGCTTTAGAAAAATTAGATTTAAGCAATGTTAAAATGATGTGGGTTAACTATCCACACATGCCAACAGGTACTATAGCCTCTGAAGAAACTTATAAAAACCTTATCAATTTTGCCCAAAAACATGAAATACTTTTGGTTAATGATAACCCATATAGTTTCATTTTAAACAATAATCCTACAAGTATTTTAAGTATCAAAGGAGCTTCAAAGGTAGCGCTTGAATTAAATTCTTTAAGTAAAACTTTTAATATGGCAGGATGGCGTGTTGGTATGTTATTAGGTAATCAAACATATTTACAAGAGGTTTTAAAAGTAAAAACACAAATGGATTCTGGAATGTTTTACGGAATTCAAAAAGGAGCGATAGCTGCTTTAAACACCTCAAATGAATGGATAAACGCTCAAAACAACATTTATAAAAAAAGGCAACAACTAGTTATTCAATTAGCTGAAAAGTTACATTGTACTGTTCACAAAAATGGAGCTGGTATGTTTGTTTGGGCTAAAATTCCAAACGGAAGAAAATCGGAGGTATTTATTGATGAAATTTTACATCAATATAACTTGTTTGTTGCACCTGGTAGCATTTTTGGCAGCCAAGGAGAAGGATTTATTCGTTTCTCATTATGTGTTTCTGAAAACGATATTCAACAAGCCTTAAATAATGTACAAAACTTAAATAGTAGTAGTTAGTATGAATGTATTTGTAATTGGAATTGGACTCATTGGAGGAAGTTTGGTGTTGGATATTAAAAATGAATATCAAAATGCTACTATTTACGGTATTGATAATAGTGAAGAACATTTAAATAAAGCTTTAGCTTTAAATATTATTGATAAAAAAGCCACTTATAAAGATCTTGATATAGCAGATATTGTAATTATTTCTATTCCAGTAGATGTATCTTTGCATGTGATACCTAAAGTATTAGATGGTGTACATGATAATTGCTTGGTATTAGATGTTGGCTCTACCAAAGAATTAGTATGTAAATCTGTAGAAAACCACTCAAAAAGAAGAAATTTTTTAGCAGCTCACCCAATTGCAGGTACCGAATTTTCTGGACCAACGGCAGCTATTAGAAACTTATATAAAGGAAAAACAAATATTATTTGTGAGGTTGAAAAAACAGCTTTTAAATTACAAGAAAAAGCATTAGAAATATTTTCGAAATTAGGGATGCGAATACGTTATATGGATCCAAAATCTCACGACAAACATATTGCTTATGTATCTCATTTATCTCACATAAGCTCTTTTATGCTTGGTAAAACGGTGATTGACAAAGAAAAAAACGAGCGAGATATTTTTGATATGGCAGGAAGTGGATTTGCCTCTACTGTTCGTTTAGCTAAAAGTTCACCAGCAATGTGGACTCCTATTTTTGAACAAAATAAAGAAAATGTTATAGAAACATTAGAAGAATACATTCAAAATCTACAACATTTTAAATTGCTTTTAGCAGAAAATAAATTCGATGCAATATATGCAGAGATGGAAAATACAAATCATATAAAACAAATTTTAAACGGAATTCAAGAAGTTAAACTTCAATAACAACAACAAAAACATGGAAAATAGCAAAGAATTGAGAACTTGGTTAGATAATTTTGGATTAGATCATCCATTAGTAATAGCAGGACCTTGTAGCGCAGAAACAGAAGATCAGTTATTAAAAATAGCACACGAGTTAAAAGAAACAGATACTACGGTATTACGTGCTGGTATTTGGAAACCAAGAACAAGGCCAGGGAATTTTGAAGGTGTTGGAGCTTTAGGATTAAAGTGGTTACAAAAAGCCAAAGCAGAAACTGGTTTGTTAACAGCTACGGAAGTTGCTAATAAAGATCATGTTAAATTAGCTTTAGAACACGATATTGATATTTTATGGATTGGTGCTAGAACAACTGTAAGTCCGTTTATAGTTCAAGAAATTGCTGATGCACTTGAAGGCACAGACAAAATTGTGTTGGTTAAAAATCCCGTAAATCCAGATTTAGCCTTATGGTTAGGTGCTATTGAACGTTTATATACTGCAAACATTAAAAACTTAGGAGTTATTCATAGAGGGTTTTCTACTTATGAGAAAACTCGTTATAGAAACAATCCTAATTGGCAAATTCCTATTGAATTACAAAACCGTTTTCCAGATTTACCATTAATATGTGACCCTTCACACATTGCAGGAAGACGCGATATTATTTTTGATATCTGTCAAACAGCATTAGATTTAAACTTTGATGGTTTAATGATTGAAACTCACTACGATCCTGACAACGCTTGGAGTGATGCAAAGCAACAAATTACACCTGAAACTTTGAAGCGAATGACTGTTGATTTAAAAATTAGAAAAGAAACAGACACAGAGGCTGACTATCAAAATGCTTTAGCAACTTTACGTACTCAAATTGACGTGATTGATCATCAATTAATTGAAACCTTGGGTAAAAGAATGCAAATTGCTGATAAAATCGGAGAGCTTAAAAAAGAAAAAAATGTAGCTATTTTACAAACCAAAAGATGGAATGAAATTTTAGGTAAAATGATATTAGAAGGTGATGAAAGAGGTTTAAGTGAAGAATTTGTTTTACGTATATTTAAAGCTATTCATCAAGAAAGTATTAATCATCAGGAAAAAATAATTAAATCATAAAAAAGCGCCCTATTGGGCGCTTTTTTATTTCTTTTTTGTGTATGATAATCGTCGTGATGCCTTTCTCATTAATTTATTAATTAAATCTTCGGGGCTACTTCCTAAACTACCTCTAACTTTTTTATTGTAATTCCATAATAAAACTCCATCTTCCGCATTATGAACACTCATATTAATGGTAGCTGAATTAGTTGTTCCCCAAAAACCTACTAACAATCCCAATGCTACTGAGGCTCCTTCTGACATTGGTTTATCAGTTTTATAATCTCCACTAATAATAGCATCAACCTCTAATAAATTAGCTAGTTCTTGAGGTGTATATTCTATTAAATTTTCTTGTTTAATGTTGTTCTTTCTTAACTTTGCCATAGTAACATTAGGATCTTGTACTTCAATCGTTTGCATATCCCCTCGTTTTTTTCTTTTTAAAAACCATGAATACATTGCTTTCTGAATACTTTTACCTTCGGCTTTTTCAAGTCTAATTAAATCATCATTAGACATGTTTTTCATTTGATTTTTTCTTAACTTAACCTGTGCATTAAAAGGCAATATAGCTATGCTTTTATGATTTTCAGATATTTGATCAAAACTAGGGTTTTCATACAAATTAGTTTGCCCTATTACATGAAGAGTCAAAAAAAAACTCAATAACAAATAAATCTTTTTCATAATATTTTGATTTTTTAAAATTCAGGAGCGAATATAATGTTTATAATTTTATTATTTCTCATCTTTGTTATATGACAGGAATTGTTTACAAATCTACCGGAAGCTGGTATTGGGTAAAAGCAGATAATACTTTTTATAACTGTAGAATTAAAGGTAAATTTAGAATTAAAGGAATTAAAAGCACCAACCCAATTGCTGTTGGCGACAAAGTAGATTTCACCATAGAGACTAAAAATGATGAAGATACTGGCGTTATAATCAATATACATGAACGTGAAAACTACATTGTTAGAAAATCGGTTAACCTATCAAAACAAACTCATATTTTAGCAGCAAATATAGATCAAGTATTCTTACTTATTACTATTAACAACCCTCCAACATTAACAACTTTTATTGATAGATTTTTAGCAACTGCAGAAGCTTATTCTGTAAAAACTATATTGGTATTTAATAAAATTGATAGTTACAGTATTGATGAAAAAGCAGAAATATTATACTTAAAAGACATTTATGAACCTATTGGTTATAAATGCATTGAAGTTTCTGCTATTGAAAAGAAGAATATAGAACTTGTTAAAAATCTAATGACTGATAAAGTAAGTATGTTTTCAGGACATTCTGGAGTTGGTAAAACTACTTTAGTAAATGCCATAGAGCCTGGCTTAGACTTAAAAACTAAAGAAATTTCTGAGCAACATAAACAAGGGCAACATACAACAACATTTGCTGAGATGTTTGATTTAAGTTTCAACGCTCAGATAATAGATACTCCGGGAATAAAAGGATTTGGAGTGGTTGATATGGAAAAAGATGAATTAGGTGATTATTTTCCTGAATTTTTTGCTTTAAAACAACACTGTAAATTTAATAATTGCATTCATGTTAACGAACCTCATTGTGCAGTTAAGCAAGCTTTAGAAGATGATGAAATATCGTGGTCAAGATATAAAAGCTATCTTCAAATACTAGAAGGAGAAGAAGAAAATTACCGAACAGACATTTGGGATTAAACCTAAACTTATGAAAGCAGTAATTCAACGAGTAAGTCAAGCAAGTGTCACTGTAAATAATCATTGTATTGCAAAAATTAATACAGGACTACTCATATTAATTGGTATAGAAGATGAAGACAATCAAGAGGATATTAACTGGCTATCAAAAAAAATAGTAAACCTTAGAATTTTTAATGATGAAAATGGTGTTATGAACAAATCATTAGTAGATGCTGACGGCGATGCAATAATTGTAAGCCAATTTACACTCCACGCATCAACCAAAAAAGGAAATAGACCAAGCTACATAAAAGCCTCAAAACCAAATACTGCAATACCAATTTATAAAAGTTTTATTAGTAAATTTGAATCTGAGTTAGGTAAAAAAGTACAAACAGGAGAATTTGGAGCAGACATGAAAGTCTCCTTATTAAATGACGGTCCCGTAACAATAATTATTGATACAAAAGACAAAAAATAATTTCCAAGGAAAATAAATTTTAATATATTTGCCATGGAAAATAAATTAAAAACCATTAAATCTCTCATAAATTATGAAAAAAGTAATTTTATTAGTAGCAGTAGTTGCTACAACCTTAATTTCTTGTAAAGGAGAAAAAAAGGAAAAAGTTGAAACTAACGAAGAAGTAAAAGTTGAAGAAACTGTTGCTGAAGTAGCTGAAGCTAAAGTTGACAATGTTGATACAGCTAACTCTTTTTTAACATGGAAAGGTACTAAACCTACAGGTGCTCACAATGGAACTGTTGCCTTAAAAAGTGGATCTTTAGTTGTTGAAAATGGAGAAGTAAAATCTGGAGAATTTATTGTTGACTTAAATGCTATTACTTGTTTAGACATTGAGGACGCTGAAACTAACCAAAAATTAGTTGGTCACTTAAAAGCTGCAGACTTTTTTGATGTTGCTACTTACCCAACTGCAAAATTTGTAATTGCTTCTGTAGAAAACAATGAAGGTAAATTAGCTGTAACAGGAAACTTAACGGTAAAAGATGTTACTAAAAGCATTACAATTCCTGCAACTTTAACAGAAGCTGATGGTGTTTACACTTTTAAGAGTGATACTTTTAACATTGACAGATCTGAATTCAATATTAAGTATGCTTCTAAAAAGTTTTTTGATAACTTAAAAGATAAGTTTATTGATGATTTAGTAGAAATGTCTTTTGAAGTTAAAACTGTAAAGTAATTTCAATTAGAATAAATTAAAAAACCGAGTAGTAATACTCGGTTTTTTTATTTAAATAAAAGCTTCAACTTCAAAGAGGTTTTTAAAATGATGAAGTATTTTTTCTTTAACTTCTGCCATAGGTAATTTTTTACCTAATTCAGCTTCCATTGATGTAACAGCTTTTCCACGAATACCGCATGGTACAATATTATCAAAATACCCTAAATCAGTATTTACATTAAGTGCAAAACCATGCATGGTAACCCACCTACTTGTCCTGATACCCATTGCACATATTTTGCGAGCAAAAGGCGTACCTACTCCAAGCCAAACTCCTGTCTCACCTTCACTTCTTTCTCCTTCTAAACCATACTCAGCAATAGTTTTTATAATGGCTTCTTCTAAAAGTCGTAAGTATTTATGAATATCTGTAAAAAAGTTCTCTAAATCTAGAATAGGATAGCCAACTATTTGTCCGGGACCATGATAAGTAATATCACCTCCTCTATTAATTTTATAAAAAGTTGCTCCCTTTTCTTTAAGTTGATCTTCATTTAGTAACAAATGTGCCATATCTCCACTTTTACCAAGCGTGTAAACATGTGGATGTTCAACATAAAGAAAATAATTTGGTGTAGCTATTTCTGTACCTTCTCTCCTATTTTTTATTTTTAAATCGACAATACTTTGAAGTAACTCGGTTTGAAAATCCCAAGTTTCTTTATAATCTTTTTGATTAAGTTCAATTAAATCAACCTTTTTATTCATATATTTCATTAAATTGCACACAAAATTACAGAACATTAAGATAACACTCTATTTTTAAATCTTAAAAAATGAAAAAAATTACCTTTTTTTACTTGTGTTTACTGGTATCATTTACCGTAAGTAGTCAACAAGTTTGGAACAAGACCAATGAAACAGGAAAAACACTAGGTATTTCTACTAGTAAATTCGACCCAGAAAATTCATCAACTTACAATTTAGATTTTAATAAATTTAAATTGATTATCGCTAATTCACTTAAAAACGGGAAAACTCAAGGAAAAAATATTCAAATTCCAAATGAAAAAGGTAATTTAGAAACATTTGAAATTTTCGAAAACTCTGTATTTGCACCTTCATTAGCAGCTAAATATCCTGAAATAAAGTCTTACATTGGTCATAACAAAAAAACAGGGGCTATCTTAAGAATGAGTGTTAGTCCTAAAGGGGTTCAAACTATGGTTAATTATAAAAATAAACCTACCATTTTTATGCAACCTATCGAGGGTGAAACAACTAAATACATTGTTTACAATAGATTATCTAAAGTAAATCTCCCAAAAGAAGATTTTATTTGTTCTACTGCAGACGAACTTGTTGAGTCTGATAACAATTTAAATTCTCTAAGTAGAGACGCAAATGATCAAACACTTAGAACTTTTAGAATTGCCATCTCCGTTAATGGAGAGTATACTACATACCATGGAGGAACTGTTGAAGGTGCTTTAGCAGCTATAAACGCCACAATGACGAGAGTAAATGCTGTTTTTGAAACTGACATGGCTGTAAGATTTGAAGTTCAAGATTTCCCCCAATTAATATACTTAGATGCTGAAACAGACCCTTACTCTGAAAGTTTAAGCGCTTGGAATGTGGAGTTACAAAATACTTTATCAAGTACAATTGGAAACTCCGCTTATGATATAGGTCACATGTTTGGAGCTTCAGGAGGTGGAGGTAATGCTGGTTGTATTGGCTGTGTATGTGTGGATGATGATATTACTGATAACAGTGACAGAAATAAAGGATCAGGAATAACTTCTCCTGCTAACGGTAGACCGGAAGGTGATACCTTTGATATCGACTATGTTGCCCATGAAATTGGTCATCAGATGGGGGCAAATCATACTTTCTCACACCAAACAGAAGGTACTGGTGTAAACGCTGAGCCTGGTTCTGGATCTACCATAATGGGGTATGCGGGTATTACAAGTTCTAATGTTCAACAAAATAGTGATGATTATTTTCATTATCATAGTATTAGACAAATTTTAACAAATCTTGAATCTAAAACTTGCTGGCAAAACAACAGCCCTATAACGTTAGTAAATAATCCTCCAATTGCAAATGCTGGTAACAATTATACAATTCCAGCTGGAACAGCATATGTTTTAAGAGGTACTGCAACTGATAATGATAGTGGTGATAATCTTACATACTGCTGGGAGCAAATAGACAACGGAAGGGTAACTAGAGATATATTTGGGCCTACTTCAACTGAAGGAGCACAAGCAAGATCACTATATCCTTCTTCTAACCCTGACAGATATATTCCAAAACTATCAAGAGTAATCGCAGGTCAACTTATTGAATCTAATCCAAATTCTGGTGATGACTGGGAAACTGTTTCCGAAGTGTCGAGAGACTTAAACTGGGCTTTAACTGTGCGAGATCGAATGCCAACTGCTACTGGATTAGGAGGTCAATCTAGTTATGATTTAATGACTATAAGTGTGGATGATTCTGCTGGCCCATTTATTGTAACATCTCAAAGCACAAACGAAACTTGGAATGTTGGTGCAACTAAAATAGTTACTTGGAATGTTGCTGGAACAAACTCAGGTAGTATTAATGCTCAAACGGTCAATATTAAACTTTCTACTGATGGTGGTCTTACATTCCCTTTAACATTAGCTAGTAATATTGCTAATAATGGTAGTTACGATGTTGTAGTTCCTGATACAGGAAGTGATTCAAACCAGGCTAGAATAATGGTAGAAGCCAATGACAATATCTTTTATGCTGTAAATTCATCAAATTTCACAATAGAAAAGCAAGATTTCATTTTTTCTGTAGATACTCCAGAACAAAACATTTGTTTACCCGTAAACGAAGTACAGTATTCGTTCATTTATAAGACTTTTAATGGATTTAATTCTAATACTGTTTTTTCAGCATCAAACCTGCCAAGTGGTTCTGTAGCTAGTTTCAACCCTGTATCTGCCTCAGAAAACAACACTCCTGTTACAGTTACAATAACTACACAAAATATTAATACTGGAAATTATAATATTAGCCTAGTAGGCACCTCAGGGACAATAACGAATTCTGAATCTGTTTTTTTAAATGTATATGATAATAATTTTGAAGTACCAACCTTAACATCACCAAATAACAATAGTAATAATATTAGTTTACAACCCGAATTTAGTTGGGTAAATGATGTTAATGCACAGTTTTATGAAATACAAGTTGCTACTGATAGTAATTTTACTAATGTAATAATTGCTGATACATCTTTAAATAATCAATTTACACCTTCTTTAGCTTTGCAAAACTCAACTACATATTATTGGAGAATTAAACCAATTAATGATTGTGGTGAAGGTGATTACTCTGCAATATTTAGCTTTTCAACAATAAATTGTAGTGCATGTGAATCTTCAGGTAATACATCATATGCTACAAGTACTACTCAAGTAACTTTTAACACCATAAACAACTCTAGTGCTAAAGAAAATGGTGCCTATTCTGATTTTACCTCAATAAGCACTACTATTGCTAGAGAAAGTTCACACGAACTATCGATAAATGTTAATACTGATGGTAACTATACAACACATACTTTAGTGTGGATTGATTGGAATCAAGATTGTAATTTCGACGACGCTAACGAATCATTTGATTTAGGAGAAGCTACAAACGTAGCTAATGGAACGACAAACTTATCTAACTTAATAGTAACTGTTCCTGTTGATGCCGTATTAGGGAATACTGTAATGAGGGTAAGTACACGTTATAATTCTGACCCTACATCATGTCAAAATGGATATGATGGTGAAGTAGAAGATTATACTATAATTGTAGATAGAGGTGCTTCTGTTGAAGATTTCTCTTTTGGCAACTTTAATTTATATCCGAACCCATCTTCAGGTTTAATGAAATTAAGATTCGAGAAAGCTTCAAATGATAATGTTAATATCTCTATATTCGATATCAGAGGTAGAGAAGTTAAAACAGAAATTTATAATGATAATTCTACAATTTTTTCTCAAGAACTAGACTACAGTAGTTTATCTAGCGGTTTATATATTCTTCAAATTAAAAATGGAGGCAAACAAACTAGTAGAAAAATAATAATTGAATAATTTATAAAATAAAAAAGCGAGCTATTGCTCGCTTTTTTATTTTATAAATTATATTGAACACTAAAAGTAATATACCTTGGCTGAATAACATAAGCTGATGTACTATTAAATATGGTATTAGAACTATCTTGATTTAAAGATTTTGTATCTAATATGTTAGTAACACCTATTTTATACTCCCATTTACTATTGTCTTGTTGAAATGTTAAATCTGCATCCCAAAAACTAAATTCATTAAGCGTTTCAGAATCATTTCTATAATTATTGTACGTATACTTTGTGCTAAAAATTAAATCATTAGTTAAAAAGGTATCAAAATTAATAAAAGGACTATGAGTGGTAAACTGATTAATAATACCTCCTTGATCATATTTATTAATACTTACGTTATAACCAACGTCAAAATTTGGGGCATTTCTGAAATTAGAACTTAATCTTGTTCTATATGATTGTGTAAAAGAATTTGATTCTCTATTTTCGTTTTCTCCACTTATAGGAGAAAAAAATAGGTTATTTGATACTGAATACGATACATTCCCTCCTAAAGTTACTTTAAACTTTCGGTAACTTTTCTGAAAATCTGCATTGGCTGCAATAGTTTCATCAGGAAAAACAGAATTTATTGAAGTAGAAACCTGATCCACACCATCAAATGCAGTTAAACCTTTAATAACTTCAATTCTTTTATTATAAGTTACATTAGCAAATACATTTGTATAATTAAACATGTTAAAACTATAGTAACTTAGATTTACATTGTGAGAAAGTGCACTTTCTAGTGTTCTATTACCTGAAAAAAGCCTGTTGTAATTATTAAATACAAAACCTTCCGCAATATTATTAACGTCTGTAAAACTTACTTGTTGACTGTAATTTAAACGTAAAGTTTCAGATTTTTTTAAAGAAACTTTTATAGAAGCATCAGGAAGAAGCTTTGTAAAACTATTGTCAAAAACAGAT
Source organism: Tenacibaculum geojense (assembly GCF_042676005.1). Lineage (NCBI taxonomy): Bacteria > Pseudomonadati > Bacteroidota > Flavobacteriia > Flavobacteriales > Flavobacteriaceae > Tenacibaculum > Tenacibaculum geojense. The sequence goes on from NZ_JBHTJR010000051.1 coordinate 87,258, forward strand.
CCTAACTGACTATTTTTAGCACTGTATTGATGTAAAGTAATACCTTGATCAAACGTAAAAATTCCTGCTATAAATTTATAATGCAAGCCTGCAAAATAATCATCAAAAGAATAATTAACATCATTTACAGTTGACGGATTGGTTATATTATTTTGAGTACCATCTTGTAAAACTTCGAAAATATCCGAGTTAAAATCTTGAGAACTTATTGTTGTTCCTAATGTTAAGTTTAAATTACTTTTAGTATTCAATACATAATAGTAATCTAACTTTGCATCTAGTTTACTTGTGTAAACTCTTTTATTTTGGGAAACATTATAAACACTTTGACTTGTCAATCCTAATTGGTTTGCAAATGATAATTGTGACAAGGCTGCATTATAAAAGGGATCTTCGTTTTGCCATAAATGTTGCCCTTCAAAAGCAAAAATATTACGTTCATCTAAAGTGTAATAATAGTTCACATTTTGATTGATTGAGAACGGATTTTGTGAAGTTATTTGATTTACAGGAACTGTTGTTGATTCATCTGTTACTGTAGTTCGTATCGATGTTAATTGCTGTAATTCGTTCTGATCTGAAATTTTAGCAAAAACATCATAATCAAATTGATTATTGGTATTCGGTTTATATGATGAGCTCAATTTTATTAATGCTAAATCATTTTGTTGATTTGTATTTGTAGCTGTTGTTTCTTTAGCTATCGCGTTTGAATTATTCTCGTCTGGTAGAATATAATTTCTTATTGTTTTTTCTTCCATATCTGTATCTGTACCAGAATAAATAGCAAACCCACTCAAATCCCAAGTTTTTGAGGGAGAATAACTAAAATTTAATGCTCCAAAGCGAGTCTCAATTTCTTTAGCTCTATCATTTCTCATAGTCAAAAAACCAATATCGGAAGAAGCTACATTAAAGCTTGTTCCTCTTCCTCCTGCTCCTCTAAAACCTCCGGTAAACTTAAAATAGTCTCTTCGAGTGAATGGTATTTCTCCAATGTTATTAAAATCAGTAATAATATTAACACTGTATTTAGGATTGTAATAAAATAATTTAGGATGAAGCAGATATCTAAAGTCTTTGGTAGCCATTCCCATACCAGCAGTTACATCTCCAAACCAAAAACTTTTTTTACCCTCTTTTAATTTTAGATTAATAACTATATTATCTTCATTATCTGTAACAGAACTCATTTGTCTAACTTCACTATGATTTTTTAGTACCTCAACTTTATCTATAGCATTGGCAGGAATATTTTTAGTAGCTAGTTTGGAATCTCCATCAAAAAAGTCTTTTCCTTCAACCATTACTTTTTTTACTGTTTTTCCTTCTACTTGAATTTCACCATCATCATTTACCTCAACACCTGGTAATTTATTTAAAACATCCTCAAGTTTCTTTTCTGTACCACTTTTAAATGAGTCAGCATTATAAACAATAGTGTCTCCTTTTACAGTTACTGGCATTTTAGACACAATTTCTACCTCATCTAATGCATTATCAAAGGTCATTACTATATCTTTTGTTAAATCTTGAGTAGTAGTTGTTACAGGAACTTCTGCCGTTTTCATGCCTACATAACTTACTTTAATTAAATAACTTGAATTTTGTTTTAAATTCAGTTTATAGTTTCCGTAAGCATCTGAAAAACCATAAGAATCAAGCTTTTTAGTATCTGTATTAATTGCAATTAAATTTGCCATTTCAAGATTTTCACCTATACTATCTTTAACAACACCTGACAGTTTAATCTGAGCATTAGCATAGCCTGCAATTAGTAAAATTGCATATATAATTATTTTTTTCATGTAGTTAGTTGTTTCGAGTAAGTTATCTTCTAAAAGGTCTTCCCCCTCCTCTTCTGCCGCGCCACATTTCACGCATTTCTTCCATTTTTTTCTTTACAATACTATTGTATTCTTCTCTAGTAACTTCTTCTCCTTTTGTAGGCTCTTCAATTTCTAGCTTTTCTTTAGTATTTAAAACTACTTCTGTGCATAAAACTGTGGTATTTCCAGAGTTTACCTCTAAAATTAATCCTGGCAAACCCCAGTACATACCAGGACCATTACTGACAGGTATTTGAGGTGTATACCATGCGGTTACTAATATCTGCTTAGGCATTTCAATTTCATCTGTCACCGTTTTAACATGGGTAGAATCTTTTGATTTATTATCTCTTCTTCCTCTTCTACGCATATTTCTCCAATCAAAAGCATCAGTTGATTTTAACATGGTAGCTTTATAACATATATATTCACCAATTTGTTTGGTTTCAGCTGTCATCTCCCATTCTGGTAATGATTCTTCTTCTTGGATCAAAAACTTTTTACCAAAAAACTCAATAGACTCTAAAAACTTTTTTTCTGAAGTATTTTTATATTGAACACCTCCTGAAAAACCTCCGAAACCAAAACCTCCTCTTCCAGGTGCCTCTAGTTTTTCTTCTTCTTTATAAATAGATGTTGTTTTATTAAAATTTAAAACATATGTTTTTTCTAACATATTTTTCATTCTATCCATAATTCGTTTTTTCTGCTGTTCGGACATTTCTCGATTACCAAACCGAGACATATCAAAAGAAGTTTTTGACTGATATACAGCTTTTCCTTGAAATTCTTTTTGGGAAAAAACTGTAAAAGAAATACAGATAAGTAAAAAAGTAATAATTGATTTCATGTAGGTTATTTTAAGTAAAACTATAGTTAATTATAGTTAGACTTACATATAAACCAAAGGTTTAATCACTTCATATAATTATCCTTGAATTTCTATATGGATAGCATCACCATTTTTTTTAGATTTTCTCTTATTATTAAATCGCTCCATCATCTCTTTGGTTTTCTCTATCATTAACTCATCAAACTTAGCTTGCGATATCTTTTTCCCTTTTTTAGGTTTTTTAATTACAATTTTGTCTTTTGGATTAAGTACTAATTCCGTACAAGCAATAGTTTGTTTACCTTCTTGAATTTCTAGAATTAAACCTGGTAAACCCCAATACATACCGGGACCATTACTTACAGGTATTTCAGGAGTGTACCAGGCAGTAGTTGTAATATCAACTATTTTTTTAGTTTCCTCTTTTTCGCCATCAGTAATTATAAAACTTTTATGTGCTTCTTTTCTTGTTTTTAATGCTTTATAACAAGTATAATTTCCTATTTTTTTTGTTTCAGAAGTCATTTCCCAAGCAACATCCGTTAAAGCATCTTCTATAAGAAATCTTTTTCCACTAACTTCTTTCTTATTAGTGTAATTTTTAGCTGATATATTTTTATATAAAACATCATTCCCTCCATCGTCTCCGATCATAAAAACTTGTACTCCGCCTGATTGTGCTTCTGAACTAAGCTTTTTATTTTGTGTATAAATAGATGTTGTTTTATTAAACTGAAGTGTATATGTCTTTTCCGACATTTTTTTTAATCTTTCTTTTAATTTCTTTTGAAAAGACTTATCAACTACTCCTTTATCATTGCTAACATTAATAGAAACAGCGTTATGAGTTTTATATACAGCTTTCCCTTGAAAATCTTGAGCTTGTAAAGTAAAATATGACAAGCATATAACGGTAAGTAATAAAGTTTTCATTTTATATGTTTTAGTAATTAATTTTAATCTAGTTTAACCATAAGTTTAGTAGCTTTTTTAAGCATATTGATTAATTTATCTAAATCATCAACTTTTCCTTTAATTTCAAATTCTTTGTTACTATTTTCTGTAGATTTTGATAAAACTCTACATCCTATTTTTACTTCATCTTGTTTGTTATTGTTCGCAAAAATTTCTTTAACATCATTCCATTTAATAGTTTTTAATTCTTCTGAACTATCTACCGTAAATATCAAAGAGGTTACTCCTTTACTTTGTACATATTCAGCTATATTTTTCTTTTGCGCATTTAAATTTATTACTGATAAGAAGGCAATTACAATACTAATTTTTTTCATGATTAAATGTTTTTAAATTTTTACACTACAAAAATCATCTCAAAAAAACTCTTAGAGGGTTAACAAGTGTTAACGAGTGTTAACCGGTAAAAATGTTAATATATAAATGGTACTTTTGAAATATGAAGTCAAAAAAACATAGTTGGATTTTATATTTTATAACACTTACAGTTATTACAACAATAGCTATTCAAGTTTATTGGAATCATAAAAATTATCAAGAAAACAAACAGCGTGTTATTAATGAAGTACAAATTAGCTTAGACAATGCTGTAGAGGAATATTTTGCACAAATTTCTAAAGAGAATTTTTACGCCATTGTTAAAGGTGATGAAAAAAAATCTGATAAAGACGCTATGAAGGGTATTTGGAAAGATATTTTTGCGAACATTGATACTAAAAAAGAAAAAAAAATAGCAAAAAAAGATACTGCTTCTAACATAGATTTTAAAATTACTTCTCTAAGTATTAAAACAGATTCTCAAAAAGAATTTTCAGATATTTCATATTCTTTTGATACCGTTTTAAACTCAAACAAAAAACTTCAAGAAAATAAAAAACCGAAAGACCTTAAGGTTTTTAAAGGTAAAAAAGCTACTGATAGTTTAAAATTAATTAAAGGGTTAGAAACCATATTTATTGCAGTTCAAAGTGACTCTATAAATCCAAAAGAAATTGATTCTATCTTGAAAAAACAGTTAGCTCAGAAAAAAATTTATATTGATTTTGGTCTGCAATATTTTAAATCTGATACTTTACAATCGGATCTTTTTAAGACCCCTATTAAAGTATTTAACACCATTGAATCAAAATCAACTTTTTTAGGTTCTGACAAATCCTTTAAAATGTCATACTCCAACCCTTCTCTAGAAGCTTTAAAAAGGAGTGCATTAGGCATAATATTGTCTTTTATTTTATCACTATCTGTAATTTCAAGCCTATTTTACTTATTAAACATCATTAATAAACAAAAAGAATTAGCTGAAATAAAAAACGATTTAATAAGTAACATAACTCACGAATTTAAAACACCTATTACAACAGTATCTACTGCACTTGAGGCTATTAATCATTTTAACGGAATTAATGATATTGAAAAAACTAAAAACTATTTATCAATATCAGAAAACCAAATAAAAAAACTGCATTTAATGGTTGAAAAGTTATTAGAAACAGCCACATTAGACAGTGAAAAACTTCTTTTAAAAAAGGATGAAGTTGAACTAATATCTTTGTTAGAAAAACTCACAAAAAAACATCAGTTATTAGCTTCAAATAAAGAAATTTCATTTTCAACAAACGTCAAAAAACTTTACATCGAGTTAGATGAGTTTCATTTCGAAAATGCAATTTCAAACCTAATTGACAATGCTATAAAATATGGTGGCGATTTTATTGATGTTTTAGTAATTTCTGAGAGGGATATAATTACTATTTCTGTATCTGATAACGGTAAGGGAATCGATAAAAACCAACAGCAAAAAATATTTGACAAATTTTACAGAGTGCCAAAAGGAAACACTCACGATGTAAAAGGTTTTGGAATAGGACTTTATTACACTAAAAAAATAATTCAAAAACATGAAGGTGAAATACAGCTAAATTCATCTTCAGAAAAAACAGTATTTAAAATCACATTGCCTAATGGATAATAAAATAAGATTATTATTAGCAGAGGACGAACCTAGTTTAGGTCAAATTGTTAAAGAAAGCTTAGAAACAAGAAATTTTAAAGTAACCCATGCACTAAACGGTGAAGAAGCCTATGAATACTATAAAAATAATGAATTTGATATTTTAGTATTAGATGTAATGATGCCCAAAAAAGATGGATTTACCTTAGCTAAAGAAATTAGAAATGAGAATAAAAATATTCCTATTATTTTTTTAACCGCTAAATCTCAAACCAAAGATGTAATTGACGGTTTTAACCATGGAGGAAACGATTATTTAAAAAAGCCCTTTTCTATGGAAGAATTAATTATTAGAGCTTACAGTTTATTAGACAGAGTTACTGTAAAAAATAACTTTCAAAACATTGTTATTGGTCAATACATTTTTAACTATGAAAAACAAAAATTAATTTTTAATGATGAAAACTTCCTATTAACCCACAGAGAAAGTGAACTTCTATTTCATTTAACTCAAAGAAAAAATGAAATTTTAGATAGATCATTTATCTTAAATAAACTTTGGGGAGACGACGACTTTTTTAATGCTAGAAGTATGGATGTTTTTATTTCTAAGCTAAGAAAAAAACTAAAAAAAGATCAGAATATTCAAATTATTAACATTAGAGGTTATGGCTATAAATTGATGTGCTAATTCCTTTTCAAATTAGAAATAAAGTGTAATTTTACCAATGCCTTTACAAGCAACCCTTAATTATATAAACCTATATTAGTCAATAAATTATGCACGTAGCCATTGCTGGAAACATTGGAGCAGGTAAAACTACTTTAACTAAATTATTAGCAAAACACTATAACTGGGAACCTCATTTTGAATCTGTAGATGAAAATCCGTACTTAGATGATTTTTATGCAGAAATGGAACGCTGGTCTTTTAACTTACAAGTGTACTTTTTAAATAGTCGTTTCCGTCAAGTATTAGAGTTACGTAAATCTGGTAAAAAAATTATTCAAGATAGAACCATTTATGAAGATGCACATATATTTGCACCTAACCTTCATGCAATGGGATTAATGACCAATCGTGATTTTAGCAACTATTCTTCATTATTTGAATTAATGGAAAATCTAGTTACGCCTCCAGATTTATTAATTTATTTACGTGCAGATATCTCTACACTAGTAGGACAGATTCACAAAAGAGGTCGTGATTATGAAAGCTCAATCAGTATTGATTATTTAAGTAGATTAAATGAGCGCTATGAAGCCTGGATTAGTAAATATACAAAAGGTAAACTATTAATTATTGATGTAGACAATTTAGATTTTGTAGACAATCCAGAAGATTTAGGTTATATAATTGACAGAATAGATTCTCAATTACACGGTTTATTTTAAACCACGCTTAAATTCGCTCAATAAAATAGCTGTAGCCGTAGCAACATTTAAACTCTCGGTTTGTTGTAAATCTCCAAATCGAGGTATTGTTAAGGCATTGTCTATTAAACTCCTTATTTCTGTAGAGATACCATTTGCTTCATTCCCCATAACTAAGATGGCTTCTTGAGGTAAGTTAACTGCATATACATTCTGTCCATCCATATCTGCAGTAAAAACAGGTAGATTTGTATTTTCTATATAATTCAGTAAATCTACATACTGAATACTAATTCTTGTTAAAGACCCCATAGTAGATTGTACTACCTTCGGGTTATAACAATCTACCGTATCTTTAGAACAAATTAATTGTTCTACTCCAAACCAATCACACAATCTAATAATTGTCCCTAAGTTTCCAGGATCATTAACAGCATCTAAAGCTATTATTAAACCATTACCCTCACGGGGTTTAGTTTCTGGTATTTCAAAAATCCCTAAAACTTTATTAGGAGTTTTTAAATTACTAACTTTTTTTAACTCTTGCGCTGTAATGTTGGTAATTGTACCATTATAATTATCTGTAGTAAAATCATCAGTGGCAAATAACGCATGAATTTTTAAAGAAGAATTCAATAATTCATTAACCACCTTAACGCCTTCAGCAACAAATAAACCGTTTTTAGTTCTATTTTTCTTTTGCTGTAAGCTATTAATTAATTTAATTTGATTTTTAGATATACTCATTAGATAATTTTTAACAAGTATTAACCACAAAAAATAGTATTTTTGGTGATTAATGCGAGGCGTAAAGTTAATGAAAAAACTTTCTTTTTATTTTTTACTTATTCTAATCTTTAACTCATGTAGCACTATAAAACATGTACCTGATAATGAGTTACTATTAGCTAAAAACACCATTATTGTTGATGAGAAAAAAACAAGTAAAGAGAAAATACATGAACTTCTTCTACAACGCCAAAACGCAAAAGTATTTGGTTTCTTACCACTATCACTCTACTTTTATAATTTAGGTAACCCAAAAGGATCTAAAGATGTTGAAGAATGGAAAGAAAATCATCCGCAACTTTACAAATTATTTAAAGATGTTTTTTCAGAAAAACAAAGCATATCTGTAGCCAGAACATTTATAGGATTAAATACTTGGTATTTAGAAAATGGACAAGCTCCTGTAATAATTAATGATAAGAAAACAAATGCTACTATTGACAACCTTACCAATTACTTTTTTACCGAGGGTTATTTCAGAAATCATGTAAGCGCAACAAAAGATATTTTAGGAAATAAAAAAGGAGCTATAACTTACCGAGTTTTAAAAGGAAAACCTACTTTTTTAGATTTAATTTACACAACTATTGAATCCCCTATTTTAGATTCAATCTACCAAGCGAACAAGCAGAATAGTTTTCTTAAAAAAGGAGAGCAATACAAAAACCAAAATTTTATTGATGAAGCCGACAGGCTTGTAAAATTATACAGAAATAAAGGAATCTTTCATTTTAATGAAAACAGTATTTTATTTGAACCTGATACATTAGATAATTATCAAAAAACAGATGTTGAAATAAAAATTTCTAATCGCTTAATTGAAAGTAAAGGTGAATACTCTTCAAAACCTTTTAACATTCAAAAGGTTAAAAAAATTAATATTTATACAGATTATACATATAATCAACGTTTTGAGCCTTTAAATGATTCTACTAATTATAATGGAGTCAACTATTTTGCACACAAAAAACTAAAATACAATCCAAAATACTTATCACAGTCTATATTTATTCAGCCTGATCAAATTTATACAGACTCGCTAAGAAACTTAACAAGATTACACCTTCGTGGATTAAAAAACTTTAAAACCACTTCAATACGTTATCAAGAAATTAACGATAAAGAATTAGAAGCTAATATTTACTTAACTCCTATAGAAAAATACACACTAGGCTTAGAGACGGAGCTATCTAGATCTAATATTCGAAACTTCGATATTTCAGCTAAATTTTCCATATTAAATAGAAACACATTTAAAGGTGCTGAAATATTTAGATTTTCTGTATTAGGTTCATATTTTAATTCAAGAAATGGACCTGGTTGGGAACTTGGTTCTAACATTTCATTACAAGTACCAAGATTTATGGCCCCTTTTGGACTGCACAAATTTGTACCTAAAAGCATGATGCCTAGAACAACTTTTCAAACCGGAGTAGCTATTCAAAAGAATATTGCTTTAGACAAACAAAGTATTTCTTTAGGTATCGATTATAAATGGCAATTTACTGAAAGAAAAAGCATTCAAGTAGAACTACTAAATGCTCAATACATCAGAAATTTAAACGTTAATAATTATTTTAACATTTACCGATCTGAATACAACAAACTTGTAGAAGTAGCGGAAGCTGATACTAGTTATACATTACCAGAAAACAACTCAGAAAATGCTTCAGAAATTGTTTCTTTTATGAGATCTGTAGCATCAGACGGAAATTTTAGAAACAATAACCCAGAAGAATATCAAGAAAACTTAAATGTTTTTAATCGATATCGAATCATTTCATCAGACTTTTTAATTCCTGAAATAGCCTACTCTTTTACCTACAACAATAAAGAAAAGGTCTCAGATTCTGATTTTTCATATTTTAGAGTTCGACTTGCAAACTCAGGTAATATAATGGGACTTTTATCCAATCAAACCAATATAAATGGCCAAAAAACTGTTTTTAAAATCCCTGTTGCACAATACTTTAAAACAGATATTGAGTATAAAAAATATTGGGATCTAGGAAGAGATAATGTTTTAGCACACAGAACATTTTTAGGCGCTATTGTTACTTACAACAACTCTAACATTCCTTTCAACAGAAGTTATTTTGCTGGAGGATCTAATGATATTAGAGCTTGGAGAACCTATGATTTAGGACCAGGAACACGCCAACCTGGGCTTGAATATAATATTGGAAGTTTAAAGTTTTTAACCTCTTTAGAATATCGTTTTCCAATGGTTGGTAGTTTAAAAGGAGCTGTTTTTTTAGATGCTGGGAATATTTGGGATATTACCAATTCTTCTTTAGTAGATGATGAATCTAGATTTGACGGACTTAAATCTTTAACAGATATGGCTGTAGCATCAGGATTTGGAGTACGTTATGATTTAAAATTTTTAGTATTACGATTAGATCTTGGTTTTAAAACCAGAGAGCCATATAAACAAAACAACCGTTGGTTTCAAAACTATAATTTTAGTAATGCAGTTTATAATATTGGTATAAACTACCCTTTTTAACCATCACTTTATCATAAAAATAAAGCAACACAAACAAAAAAAGTGTAGATTTGTTTTTCATATCAACCAACAACTAAAAAATAAAACAATGATTAAACCAGGAGTTGCCACAGGAAGAGAAGTTCAAGAAATTTTTCAACTAGCTAAACAAAAAGGCTTTGCGCTACCCGCAGTGAATGTAGTAGGTTCTAACACCATTAACTCAGTATTAGAAACAGCAAAAGAGGTTAACTCACCTGTAATTATTCAATTTTCTAACGGAGGTGCTCAATTTAATGCAGGAAAAGGTTTATCTAATGAAAATGAAAAAGCAGCAATTGCTGGAGCTGTAGCCGGTGCAAAACACGTGCACTTAATGGCAGAAGCTTATGGCATACCTGTTATTTTACACACAGATCACGCAGCTAAAAAATTATTACCTTGGATAGACGGTTTATTAACCGCTAGTGAAGAGCACTTTGCCCAAACTGGGAAACCATTATACAGCTCACACATGATAGATTTATCTGAAGAGCCTTTAGAAGAAAACATAGCAATTTGTAAAGAGTACCTAAAAAGAATGAGTAAAATGGGTATGACTTTAGAAATTGAATTAGGTATTACTGGTGGTGAAGAAGATGGTGTTGATAACACAGATGTTGATAGTTCTAAACTTTACACACAACCAGAAGAAGTAGCATACGCATACGAACAATTATTAGAAGTAAGTGATCAATTTACCATTGCTGCCGCATTCGGTAATGTTCATGGGGTTTACAAGCCAGGAAATGTAAAGTTAACTCCTAAAATTTTAAAAAATTCTCAAGAATATATTACAGAAAAATACAATGTTCCTGCAAACACCATTGACTTTGTATTCCACGGAGGATCAGGCTCTACACTTGAAGAAATTAGAGAAGCAATTGGTTACGGTGTAATAAAAATGAACATTGATACAGACCTTCAATATGCATTTTGTGAAGGAGTTCGTGATTATATGAAAGAAAAATCTGCATATTTGCAGGCACAAATAGGTAACCCAGAAGGAGACGATGTACCAAATAAAAAGTATTACGATCCTCGTAAATGGTTACGCGAAGGTGAGCAAACCTTTAAAGCCCGTTTAAAAAAGGCGTTTGAAGATTTAAACAACATCAATACCCTTTAATATTTGGGCGTTTCCTAAAGGTCGCGCTTTCACTACTCGCTTTTTGCTAAAGCCAAAAGAGCTCAAACAAACCGCTCTATCGCTAACGCAGAAACAAGTAAAAATTAAAGAAAAAGAAACCAAGAAACAAAAAGTAATCAGAAGCTAATAACAAAAAACTAAACGTATTATGGCTTGGTTTAAACGAAAAGACAAAGGAATTCATACTCCTACAGAAGAAAAAAAAGACACTCCAAAAGGCTTGTGGTATAAAACCCCAAGTGGAAAAATAATTGACACCGACGAACTAAAGAAAAATCTTTATGTTAGTCCAGAAGACGGTTACCATGTTAGAATTGGTAGTAAAGAGTACTTCGAGTTATTTTTCGACAATAATGAGTTTACAGAATTAAACGAAGAGTTAGATTCTAAAGATCCTTTAAAGTTTGAAGACACGAAAAAGTATCCAGACAGAGTTAAAGCAGTTCAGAAAAAAACTGGTTTAAAAGATGCTGTTAGAACAGCTGTTGGAAAATCTTACGGTAAAAACATTGTTATTGCAGCAATGGACTTTGCATTTATTGGTGGCTCAATGGGGAGTGTAGTTGGTGAAAAAATAGCAAGAGCTATCGATTATGCCATTGAAAACAAGTTACCATTTTTAATGGTTTCTAAATCTGGTGGTGCTCGAATGATGGAAGCATCACTATCATTAATGCAATTAGCTAAAACATCTGTAAAACTAGCACAATTAGCAGATGCTAAGTTACCATACATTTCTTTATGTACAGATCCTACTACCGGAGGAACCACTGCTTCATTTGCTATGTTAGGTGATATAAATATTGCAGAACCAAATGCTTTAATAGCTTTTGCTGGACCACGTGTTGTAAAAGACACAACTGGTAAAGATTTACCAGAAGGTTTTCAACGTTCTGAATTTTTATTAGAACACGGATTTTTAGATGCCATTTATGAGCGTAAAGATTTAAAAAAGCAGGTTAATTTATATATAGATTTAATACAGAATCAACCTGTAAGAGCATAAAAAAAGCCAGCGTTTCGCTGGCTTTTCCGTTTTTAACTATCAAAACTACGGTTAAAATCTTCGTAAAGTTACTACTCTACTATCACCGTTTTCATTACTCAAAATTGCTGAATTATCACAACTTCCATCACCAAAATCTAACGAATAAATTACGCCGTTTTTTGTTATTTCTGTTACTCCACTTACAATAAACCTACACGCAAACTCTCTTCTTAAATTTTCAACTATATTTCCTGTAAATACAGTACCTAAAACATTAGTGTATTGCCAGTTTCCTGAAATAGAATAAACATCATCACCTCTTTCTCTAGTATCAGCTCCTGCAATCATTTCTCTAACTCTAGTTCCCGTCTTTGTTACTGATGCACCATTTTCAAAAATCACAGTAATATCAACTGTATGTGTAGCCTCTCTATTACCATTTTCATTTTCCCTAACTTTTACTACTGATTTACCACCTTGAATTGCATTACCTTCAATCATAAAGTTTTCAAAAGAGATTGTTTTTGAATAACCTTCTGAAGTTTGAACGTATTCTATAATAATGATCCCAGAAAATTCTCTTCCCCAATGACTCATGCAACTATCACCAAAATCTAACGTAATTGTTTTACTATTAGCATTTTCAACTACAGTTCTAGTAACACAATCTGAAATACTACTAGTTGATGTAGATCTTCCTAATAAATTGTAGTCATAATCATCCTCTTCTAAAACATTGTCAATATCAGAAGTGATATCATCAGTTAAAATAGAATTTTGAATTTCTTGATTTGAAAGTTCATCGCTGCTTAAATTCTCCCCATTATCAGAACACGCAACTAATAACATAGTACCAACTATTGAAAGTAAACTAATTTTTAAGATTTTAATTTTCATAATATAAATGTTTAAAAAAGTTAATCTGCTATTTAGACTAAACACTTCTCAAAAGGTTTAATTTTTGTTAAAAAAAACTTAAAATCACACAAAAAATAAGCTGATAATTATACTGTATTTTTATAAAAATTAATTGTACATTTGCAACTTCAATGAAGATCATTGAGTACATTAAAATCATTTAAACAATATTGGTATGTATTTAACTAAAGAAGTAAAAGAGCAAATTTTTGCAAAACACGGTAAAGGAGCTAATGATACTGGTTCTGCCGAAGGTCAAATTGCGTTATTTACGCACAGAATTAACCACTTAACTGAGCACTTAAAGCAAAATCGTAAAGATTTTAACACTGAGCGCTCATTAGTAAGAATGGTTGGTAAGCGTAGAAGCCTTTTAGATTACCTTAAGAAAAAAGATATCAACAGATATCGTGCGATTATCAAGGAATTAGGAATTAGAAAATAATACCTACGTAAAAGAGGCTGGAATATTCAGCCTCTTTTTTTTATATTGCAAAAGTATTTATTACTTCCATTGGAACAACAACAACACCTAACAACAACAACAAAAACAATTAAAAAAATTAGAACAAAAACTGTATGATTCCACAAGTATTTACCCAAGTAATAGAACTTGGAGATGGAAGAACCATCACATTAGAAACTGGTAAATTAGCCAAACAAGCAGATGGTTCAGTTGTTGTAAGAATGGGAGACTCAATGTTATTGGCAACAGTAGTATCTGCTAGAACAGCGGCTCCTGGTATCGATTTCTTACCTTTAACTGTTGATTACCGCGAAAAATTTGCGGCAGCAGGACGTTACCCTGGTGGGTTTATGAAGCGTGAAGCAAGACCTAGTAATGAGGAAATTTTAACCATGCGTTTGGTTGATCGTGTTTTACGTCCATTATTCCCAAAAGATTACCATGCTGAAACGCAGGTAATGATTCAATTAATGTCTCATGATGATAATGTATTACCTGATGCATTAGCAGGTTTAGCAGCATCTGCAGCTATTCAATTATCAGACATTCCTTTCGAAGCTCCTATCTCAGAAGTAAGAGTAGCTAGAGTAAACGGAGAATTTATTGTAAACCCTAGTCCTTCACAATTAAAAGAAGCAGACATCGACTTAATGGTTGGTGCTTCTAACGAATTTGTTGCAATGGTAGAGGGTGAAATGGATGAAGTTTCTGAAGAAGAAATGGCAGAAGCTATCCGTATTGCTCACGAAGCAATTAAAGTACAATGTGATGCTCAAGTTGCCTTAGCTGAAGCATTTGGTAAAAAAGAAACTCGTGAATATGATGCTGAGGCTACCAATGAAGAATTGGCTCAAAAAATTTACGATGCTGCATATCAAAAGTGTTATGATATTGCAAAAAAAGGAACTTCTAAACAAGAAAGAGGTGAAGCATTTTCTTTAGTAAAAGAAGAAGTTATCGCTATGTTTACAGAAGAAGAGTTAGAAGAATATGGAGACTTAGTTTCGAAATACTTCAATAAAGCTCAAAAAGAAGCTGTAAGAAACTTAACTTTAAATGAAGGTTTACGTTTAGATGGACGTAAAACTACAGATATTAGACCAATTTGGTGTGAGGTAGACTATTTACCAAGCACTCATGGTTCATCAATCTTTACACGTGGGGAAACACAAGCATTAGCTACCGTTACTTTAGGTACCTCTAGAGATGCTAACATGATTGATTCACCTACTTTACAAGACGAAGAACGTTTTTATTTACACTATAACTTCCCTCCTTTTTCTACTGGAGAAGCAAGACCTATCAGAGGAACTTCTCGCCGTGAAATAGGACATGGTAACCTTGCACAACGTGCATTAAAAGGTATGATACCTGAAGATTGTCCATATACAGTTCGTATTGTATCTGAAGTATTAGAAAGTAATGGTTCTTCATCTATGGCAACAGTTTGTGCTGGTACGATGGCATTAATGGATGCCGGTGTACAAATGAAAAAACCTGTTTCTGGTATTGCTATGGGATTAATTTCTGATGGTGATAAATATGCAGTTTTATCTGATATTTTAGGTGATGAAGATCACTTAGGAGACATGGACTTTAAAGTTACTGGTACTGCAGATGGTATTACTGCCTGTCAAATGGATATTAAAATCAAAGGATTATCTTATGAGATTTTAGTTAAAGCCTTAATGCAAGCTCGTGATGGACGTTTACATATCTTAGAGAAATTAACAGATACAATTACAACTCCTAACCAAGATGTAAAAGCTCATGCTCCTAAAATGGTTAACAGAACAATCCCTAATGACATGATTGGGGCATTTATTGGTCCTGGAGGTAAACATATTCAAGAGTTACAAAAGGAAACTGAAACTACTATTGTAATTAATGAAGATCCGGTTACAGAAGAAGGTATTGTAGAGATATTAGGAACAAATCAAGAAGGAATTGATAGAGTTCTTGCTCGTATTGATGCAATGTTATTTAAGCCTGAAAAAGGAAGTGTTTACGAAGTTAAAGTTATTAAAATTTTAGATTTTGGAGCAGTTGTTGAGTATACTGAAGCTCCAGGAAACGAAGTTTTACTTCATGTTAGTGAATTAGCTTGGGAGCGTACAAATAACGTAACTGATGTTGTTAACATAGGTGATGTTATTGACGTAAAATACTTTGGTACGGATCCTAAAACTAGAAAAGAAAAAGTATCACGCAAAGCATTATTACCAAAACCTGAAGGTTATGTTTCTAAACCAAGAAACAATAACAATAAAGGTGGTGATAACCGAAACCGAGATAATCGTCGTGAAGATAGAAAGCCACGTACCGATAAAAAAGAAGAATAACAACCTCTTTTTATATAAAATTAAAAATCGCCAACAATTTTGGCGATTTTTTTTGTTTTCAACGCAACCTTTTTTGTTTTTATATACTACAAGTTAAAGACTTATAAAAACATACACTATGAAAACAATATTTTTCCTTAAAGCCTTACTCATTTTACTAACAACATTTTTATTTAGCAATTGTAATAATAATGATGAATTTCCTGAGGACATAATTAATATTACAATATTAAATAATAAAGAAGAAACTTTTACCTCAATGAAAATTGAGGTTACTTCAACCTATGAAGGTCAAAACGAAATTATTGAACGTGGAATAGCCTATAGTACAAATACTAATCCTACAATTAATGACAATATTATTATTAAAACTAATAATACATATACAGCATCAATTTTTAATTTAACTGCTAATACAACTTACCATTTTAGAGCATATATAAAAACAGATGATAAAACTACTTATAGTGATGAAAAAACATTTAAAACACTCTCATTAGATGATACTTCCTGGAAAGTAACCACAGTTTACCCTAACTCTAATAATTATGAAATTATATCACAGGTAGATTTTTTACAAAATGGAACTACAAAATTTGACGAGATAGACTTTCCTGGCACATATACAACTTTAGGAACATGGTCTTTAAACGGAAACAATCTTACCTATATTTGGGAAGGGAATAACTCAAATAATTCAACTTATATATATTACGGTGTTTTATCTGGAATGAGTATAGAAGGAACTTATTCTCATATACATTTATCAGATGGTATTTGGAGTGCAACTCCGTTATAACACGATGAATCTAAACTGGTTTAACTAAAAATGAATGTTCTACACATGAACTTTTCATTTTTAAACATTTTACAGAGTATTAAACAAAAAAACACGATCATGAAAACACTAAGATCATCAATTAAACTATTAATTATTTTAATAATATCATCTTGTAATCTTGATGAGGATTCTCATACTTTGAACAGCACACGAAGTTTAAAAGTAATAAAAAAGGATTATTACACTAACAATATTCTAACTAGCTCTAAAAAAAATAATTTTTCATCAGATAAATTAATTAACATTCAATATAATAACGGTAATTATTATAATATATATTATGAAGGAGATTTAGTTTCAAAGATTTTAGAGTTTAATGCAAATAATCAATTACAATGGACAAGAGCATACAGTTACAATAGTTATGGTAAGCTAACACAAAAAAAAATAACTCCAGGTCCTGCTTTAAGAAAGCAATATGTCGAAGGGCAAAAAGATATTGTATATGATGGAAACCTAGTTACTCATATAGATTCTTGGTCTGATGGTAGCAGAGAATCAAAAAACATAACTTCTTTTGATAACGAAGGTTTAATCTTAGAACATAATGAACTTAATGCACACAACATAACTGCGTTTCAAAACATCTATGAATATCAAAATGATAATTTAGTTAGTAGAATTAGAAAAACATATAATACTATTAGAACTGAAGAAACATATAATTATTTAGATAAAAAAAGTTCAAAAGAGTATAGATATATCGAATATTTATTTGGTAGTCACTGGAGAATTAATAGTTTTCTTGACAACGAAATAATGGGTTTGTATAACTACGAAATTTATGAAGTAAGTGATAATTATATTTCAAATCATTATTATTTTGATCATACTACAAATATATCAGTAACGAGTACATTTAGTTATGAATTTGATTCTAATGATTATATAACAAAGCAAACTAAAAACACTAATTCTGAAGGCTCTATATATAAAACAATTACTACTTATGAATATGAATAAAAAATGTTTGTAATACAGTATAAAAAATTAAACTATTCTTTTATTTATCATAACAACTAACCAACTGTTTGAATATAGAAAAACTCATAAAAAATTGTGCAAAAGGAAATAGTAAATCACAAAGCATCTTGTATGAGAAATACAAAGATGCTTTATATGCTATATCACTAAAGTACTGTGCAACTAAAGAGGCAGCACAAGATAATTTACAAGATGCCTTTATAGAAATATTTAAAAACATTAAAAAATATAATGGCAAAGGTTCATTTGAAGGATGGATAAAAAAAATAACAATTAATAAAGCAATTGACAAATTCAAATATGATATTAAAACAAAACCTTTAGATAATTTTTTATTTAAGGAAAAACAAGAAGAAATTACTTTAAATAATATAGACAACGTTCCTCTATCAATTATTTTAGAATATATTCAAAATTTACCACCTCAATATAGATTAGTTTTTAATTTATATGAACTTGATAATTACTCTCACAAAGAGATATCTGAACTATTAAACATATCAATTGGGACTTCAAAATCAAATCTTTTTAGAGCTAAAAAATTATTAAAAACAGCTATTGAAAAATACCAAAATAAAGTTAAACATGAAGCATAAAAACGAAATAGGATTGGTATTAAAAAAACGCTTAAATGAACATTTAGGGTCGCCTGATGAAGAAGTATGGATCCAGATAGAATCAATATTAAAGCGAGAAAAGAGAAAAAAAATTAAACGATTAATTTTAATAACTTTTCTAATTATAAGTTTTTGTCTTTCTCTATTTATAGTTAATAGTCGTCCTATAACAAGAAAAAACAACAATAAACATGAGATTATTGTAGATAAAAAACATGAAGAAAACACAGATAAAGCATCAAGTAAAAGCACTTTTCATTCAAGCAATTTAAATAAAAACTCTAAAGTAAAGAGTACCAAAATCACTAAAAATAAAACTAAACTAAATAAGAAAAAATCATTAAAGAATAACAAAAAAGAAAAAGTATTTAAAATAGAACTAGATCCCAATGGTTTTGTATTACAAATTAAAAATGAAATTGAAAAGCTTCATATTAATGTTCAAAAAACAAATGAAAAAGACCCAATTGAAAAATTAATAAAAACGAGTGTTAGTATTAACAATGGGATTAATTATTTCAACTCTTATTCAATCAACAATAGTTTAAACAATAATTTGGCAAACAACCCTAATTCAAAAAAATTATCATATAATTTTGGTTTATATATAAATTTTCAACTTAAAGATATATACTCAATTAGAATTGGAGCACAGTACTTAAGTTTAAATAGAAATATTAACAATATTAATATAAATAGTAATTCCCCACAGCTTATATCATTTAGAGAAATTAACAATTTAAATTCAGAATACATTAATAGCAATCTTGAATTTCTATTTAACAATGATCAGAATATTTCGTTAAATGAAACTATCAAATACTTAGAAGTGCCTGTTGAATTTGGTTATACTTTTTATAACTCTGAAAAATCTAATTTTAAAATATTGTTAGGATATAGCCAATTATTTCTTAGAAGTGCAGAAATTTGGGGAAGCTCTCCAAATACAAATAATTTCTTTATTGGTGAACTTAAGAGTGTAAGTAAAACTAATATTTCTATCAATTTTGGCGTTTTAAATAAAATTAAACTTTATGATAACTTCTATTTATATCTTGAATTGAATTATAAGAATTATTTAAATACCTATAACACAAAAGCTATCAACTCAAAACCGTTTAATATTAATTTTCAAACAGGTTTTATATTTGATTTAAAATAAAATTGTTAACAAAAGCATTAGTATTTATATTATTTTTTTAGGGTGGTTTTCGTTTCTTTGCACTCTAAATAGATACGCTTTTTTTACATTGAAAATCCAACGAATTACATACCTCTCTTTAGGAACAAATCAAGGAAATAAACTTGAAAATCTTCAAAAAGCAATCAACATAATTGCTAATAAGGTGGGTGCTGTTTTAAAAATTGCTTCCGTATATAAAACTCCATCATGGGGTTATGAAGGTGAGGATTTTTTAAATACTTGTATAAAAGTATCTACCTATTTACCTCCTGAAGCTTTAATGCGTACGCTATTAAAAATAGAAAAAGAATTAGGTAGAGTAAGGCAAGACTCAAATAAAGGATATAGTGACAGGTTAATAGATATTGATATTTTATTATTTGATGATGAAATTATCTTTTCAAAAACTTTAATTGTTCCGCATCCGAGAATGTTAGAACGAAAATTTGCTCTAGCACCACTAGCGGAAATTGCTAGAAATGTAATTCATCCTATAGAAAAAAAGCACTTATATATTTGTTTGGAAAACTGTCTGGATACATCAGAAATTTCTTGTACTAACGATAAGCTTACTAGACCAATTCCTATTACAGAAAAATACAATTATATTGCTATAGAAGGTAATATTGGAGCTGGAAAAACGTCATTAGCCAATATGATGTCTGATGAGTTTAATGCAAAATTAGTTTTAGAACGATTTGCTGACAATCCATTTTTACCAAAATTTTACAAAGATGAAGAGCGCTATGCTTTTCCTTTAGAAATGAGTTTTTTAGCTGATAGATACCAACAATTATCAGACGATTTAGCTCAGTTTGATTTATTTAAAAATTTTATCGTTTCTGATTATTATATTTTTAAATCTTTAATTTTTGCACAGGTAACACTACATAAAGATGAGTATAAGCTTTACCGCAAAATGTTTGATTTAATGTATAAAGAAATTACTAAACCAGATGTGTATGTATATTTGTATCAAAACACAGAAAGGTTATTGCAGAACATCAAAAAAAGAGGGAGAGATTATGAACAAAACATTGAAGCTAGCTATTTACAAAAAATACATGACGGCTATAGTAACTTTATAAAAACACAACAAGATTTAAATATTTTAATTATTGATGTGTCTGAACTTGATTTTGTAAATAATGAAGAAGATTATCACTTTATAATCAACAAAATTAAAAATCATAACGCATAAAAAAACAGCCTTTCGGCTGTTTTTTTATTTCTTTATTAACTCTAATTTTTCTGCAAAATATTCACAAAAATCACGCATGGTTGCACTCATTTTCTCATCATTAGTAGCTCTTTCAAAGGTATTTGCCATAGACACTAATGTTTGATGAAAAAATTGCTTCATTTCATCTACAGGCATATCTTTCGTCCATAAATCCATACGCAAAGTATCTTTTTGCTTATGATCCCAAACAGATAGCATGATTGCTTTAGATGCTTCATTGGTAATACCTCCATCTTCTGCATTCCATGTTATTTCTTCCGGAACTCTGTTTTCATCTAATCCAATTGTAAAAGTTACTTTTGATGTATGTGCTGTTGCCATTATCTTTTGGGTTTGTATTTTGATTTTTTAAAAATTTCGTCTTCATCAGCCTTTAAAAGCTCAGGCAAAGATACGTCATTATTTCTCATATAAGATCTTACAATTTGCCAACCTACCCAAACACCTACGCTACCTGGAGATAACCTATCATACTCTGTATAAAACTTTGAAAACGGCGCTAAGTCTAAAAATCTTCTATTTAATTTAGTGTCGGTACTATATAAAAGCTCTTTGTCTATAAAATAACGCCAAACCTCTTCTTCATTATGTAAAATCCAATTATACTTTTCAGTAGAATATCCTGCTTTTTCTTTATCAGACACAGAAGGTAAAAATAAATCCATTACATACATTTTTTTTCCTTCATAAATCATTTTATCTATAAAAGTTCGTTTGGTATTTGGTAAAACTTCTTGATTAATAATTGCTGAAGCCACATCAACTATTAAGTGTTCTTTATCTAAGTTTTCTTTAATATAAAACGGGTAATCTTCATAAAAAGGATGATTTGTACCTAAATAAGCATCTATAGATATTAATAGTAAACTATCAGCATAAACTACTCTATTATCGTAATCCACATTGGTCAGCATAGTAATAACGTTGGGTTCTTTAAACGAATTGTTATAATGCTTTATATGTTTAAATAACAACGTTAATTCTTCTTTTTGCTGAGAAAAATCTTTATAAATCTTTTGCGTTTCGGCAAATAATTCTCGCTCATCAGAATCATTAATTTTCTGCAACCATATGCTATCTGGTTGTGGAGGAAATAACAACGGATATTTAGATTTTATTTTAGGTAAAGTACTACTATCTGCGGTATAAAAATCAATATCAAACCTTTTTACAGTAAAATCTACTGGAATAGAAGATACATCTATATCATTATTTTTTCTTGAATTACAAGACAGTATACTAGTTACTGCAATTAGTATGAATAGAAATTTTCGCATTATCTTAGCTGTTATATTAAATTGAACATCAAAATTAAAAAAATAGTATAACATGAATACACCAAAAGTTGCTAATCATATTGTTAATTGGTTAAAAGATTATGCTGTAAACGCAAAAGTTAAAGGATTTGTTGTTGGCGTTTCTGGAGGAATAGATAGTGCTGTTACCTCTACATTATGTGCTAAAACAGGCTTACCTACTTTATGTGTTGAAATGCCTATACACCAAGCACAAAGTCAAGTTAATAGAGCTCAAGAACATATTGCACAATTAAAAAATCGTTTCAAGAATGTATCTGACACTCGTGTAGATTTAACAAGTACTTTTGAAGATTTTATAAAATCGGTACCAGCAGTAGAAACTTCACCACAAAACGATTTAGCTTTAGCGAACACTAGAGCTCGTTTACGAATGACTACTTTATATTATTTTGCTGGTTTACAAGCTTTGTTGGTAGCTGGAACTGGAAATAAAGTGGAAGATTTTGGTGTTGGTTTCTATACAAAGTATGGTGATGGAGGAGTTGATTTAAGTCCAATTGCTGATTTAGTAAAATCTGAAGTATTCCAATTAGGTGCTTATTTAGAAGTGCCTGAATCTATACAAAAAGCACAACCTACCGATGGCTTATTTGGTGACAGTAGAACAGACGAAGACCAAATTGGTGCTTCTTATGATGAATTAGAATGGGCCATGCAAATGCAGGATGCTGGTAAAACTGCAAATGATTTTTCTGGACGTGAACAAGAAGTGTATAAAATATACACTCGTTTAAACACAATTAACCAACATAAAATGATTCCAATACCTGTTTGTGAAATTCCTAAAGAATTAAAGTAGGTTAGCAGAAATCATTAACTGTTTAATTTTTTTGTAAGTATGCTTTTTTTGCCCGTTAGAAATTTTAAATGGTAATTGAACTAACAAAAGAAGCAATTGCCCTATTTGTTGCAATTTTCTCATAGTTTTCAGCTTTCTTGATCTTTTATTTCTTTTCTTTTCTTAGGGGAAGGGATTGCTAAAGTACAAAAAAATATAAAGTAACTACTAAAAAAATAGTACCAGTTTTTAAATCACACGATTAAGCTTTTCAAATAATAATTTTTTTAAATCTGTATAACCCGATATTTCTTCTAGATCGGGTTGTACTTGATTTTCTCTTATTTCTTCTAAAATACCATTGATTTTCTTTTCAATTAGTAATCTTCTAATATTTAATAAAGCGTCTGTAACTAATTTAGGGAGTATTTTATGAGTTTCGGTTACAAAAATCTCTTTTCTACTCCAATCACTTAAAGTATATTTCTCTTCATCCATTAAAATATTGGTGACTAAGTTTGCTACCTCAGGATTTTCATGAGTAATTAATTGCTCTATTGAAATTTTTTCATCTTGATTTAACTGATGAATCAATTCAAAATAAATCACTTGAAAAAGATCATTTGTAAATGCTATTTCGTCTTCTTGTAAGTTTAAATAAATTTCGTTACAAACTGTATTCCTATACTCTTCTTTTTCTAAAGTATGGCGACCGTATTTATCTACTGCATCTATCCAGTTTATAAAATCTATTTCTTCATTTCCGTATAGTAATAAAATTCTAATAATTTCTTTTTCTAAAAGAAATAAGCTGTCTACTTTAGGTTTTGTTGTTTCTTTTACCGGCTGTAAAACAGGAGTAGGTTTACTTTTTTGAATATTTTGTGCATCTGTTTTACTAACCAACTGTGCAAGCTCACTAAATAAAACACGCTCAGAAATATCCATAACACGAGCACATTCTTGCACATAGACTTCTCGTTGTATTGCATCTGGAATCTTTGCTATACTAGACACAATATCTCTGATTAATCCTGCTTTTTTAACAGGATCATTTTCTGCGTCTTTCATTAATAAAGACACTTTAAAATCTATAAAATCTTGAGCTTTATCTGTTAAGTATTGTTTTAATTCTGCATCAGAGTGAGATTTTGCAAAACTATCTGGATCTTCTCCTTCAGGAAAAGAAACCACTTTCACATTCATTCCTTGCTCTAGAATTAAGTCTACACCTTTAATTGCTGCACGTATTCCTGCTGCATCTCCATCAAATAAAACAGTAATATTATTTGTTAGTCTATGAACTAATCTAATTTGATCCGGAGTTAATGCTGTTCCGGATGAAGCTACTACATTTTCTATTCCAGATTGATGAAAAGAAATAACATCTGTATATCCCTCTACTAAATAACAGTTGTCTTGTTTTGCTATTTCTTTTTTAGCCTGATAAATTCCATATAAAATTTTACTTTTATGGTAGATATCACTTTCTGGTGAATTTAAGTATTTTGCAGCTTTTTTATCATTGGTTAAAATTCTACCTCCAAAGCCGAGAATCCTACCAGACATACTATGTATAGGAAACATAACACGCCCTTTAAAACGATCAAATTTTTTATCCTCTGCGCCACCCTCTTTAACAATGGTTAAACCTGTAGATTTTAAATATTTAAGGTCGTAACCCTTCTGAAGTGCTGTTTTGGTAAAATTATCCCATTCATCTTTACAATAACCTAAATCAAACTTAGTAATAGTATCTTCTCTAAAACCACGTTCTTTAAAATATGATAAACCAATAGCTCTACCTTGTTGAGTATTCATTAATACTTCATGAAAGTAATCTTTTGCAAATTTTGAAACCAAAAACATACTTTCACGTTCGTTAATTTGTTGTTTTTGCTCATCCGTTTGCTCGGTTTCTTCAATTTCTATATTATACTTTTTAGCTAACCATTTTATAGCTTCTGGATAGGTATAATGCTCATGTTCCATTAAAAATGAAATTGCATTTCCTCCTTTACCTGTACTAAAATCTTTCCAAATTTGTTTAACAGGTGACACCATAAATGAAGGTGTTTTTTCATCTGTAAACGGACTTAACCCTTTAAAGTTACTTCCTGATTTTTTCAGCTGAACAAACTCTCCAATTACCTCTTCTACTCGTGCTACTTCAAAAACACTTTCTATGGTTTGCTTTGATATCATTTATAAAAATAAAAACCTCACAAACTTATAAAAATTATGTGAGGTTATTAGTGTATTAAATGGGTTATGCTATGAGGCTGCTTTTAATTTTTGTAACGCTGATTTTGTAATTCTACTTTCTGCGTACTCTTTAGTTACTGCAAACTCTTTAGTATCAGAGCTTGGTAACTCAAACATTGCTTCGGTTAAAATAGCTTCACATAAAGACCTTAATCCTCTTGCTCCCAACTTATATTCTATAGCTTTTTCTACAATATAATCTAGAGCTTCATTTGTTACGGTAAAGCTCACATCATCCATTTCAAAAAGCTTTGTGTATTGCTTTATAATCGAATTTTTAGGTTCGGTCAAAATAGCTCTAAGCGTTTTAGCATCTAATGGATTCATATAGCTTAATACTGGTAAACGCCCTATTATTTCTGGTATTAAACCAAAGCTTTTTAAATCTGCTGGAATGATATATTGTAATAAGTTATCCTCATCAATTTTATCTTCTTCAATTGATGCACCGTAACCTACTGCTTGACGATTTAAACGCTTGCTAATTACTCTATCTATACCAGAAAACGCACCTCCAGCAATAAACAGAATATCTTTAGTATTAACCTCTATAAACTTTTGCTCAGGATGTTTTCTACCTCCTTTTGGGGCTACATTTACTAACGATCCTTCAAGTAATTTTAATAAAGCTTGTTGAACTCCTTCTCCAGAAACATCTCTAGTGATAGATGGGTTATCACCTTTTCGGGCAATTTTATCAATCTCATCAATGAAAACAATTCCTTTTTCAGCTTTTTCAACATCATAATCAGCAGCCTGTAACAATCTGCTTAAAATACTTTCAACATCTTCTCCAACATAACCAGCTTGCGTTAAAACTGTAGCATCAACAATTGCAAAAGGTACATTTAACATTTTTGCGATTGTTTTGGCTACTAACGTTTTTCCTGTTCCTGTTTCTCCAACTAAAACGATGTTAGATTTTTCAATTTCAACCTCATTATCATCATTTTTTGTTTGTAACAATCTTTTATAATGATTGTATACAGCAACAGCCATGGCTATCTTGGTTTCTTGCTGACCAATAATATATTCATCTAAAAAGGCCTTGATTTCTTTTGGCTTTTTTAGTATTAAATCTTTAGATAGGCTCGTTGTTTTTGCTTCTGCAATTTCCTCCTCAACAATACCATGAGCTTGTTCGATACATTTATCACAAATATGGGCATCCATACCTGCAATTAATAAATCTGTTTCAGCTTTTTTTCTTCCGCAGAAAGAACAGTTTAAATTTTGATCTTTTGTCATTCTTTAATTATTAACGTAACCTAACGTTGTTATTTGTCGTTATTTTCTAGCTAAAATTTCATCAACCATACCATATTCTTTCGCTTCATCTGCTTTCATCCAATAATCTCTATCAGAATCTTGATTTACTTTATCGAATGGCTGCCCTGAATGGTTTGCAATAATGTGATATAATTCGTCTTTTAACTTTAAAATTTCACGTGCTGTAATCTCAATATCAGACGCTTGACCTTGAGCCCCACCTAACGGTTGGTGAATCATGATACGAGAATGTGGTAAGGCAGAACGTTTTCCTTTTTCACCTGCACACATTAATACGGCACCCATAGATGCTGCCATACCTGTACAAATAGTTGCAACATCTGGTTTAATAAACTGCATAGTATCATAAATACCTAAACCTGCATATACCCCTCCACCTGGCGAATTAATATATAATGAAATGTCTTTAGTAGCGTCAACACTCTCTAAAAATAATAACTGAGCTTGAATAATATTTGCTACCTGATCATTAATACCAGTACCTAAAAATATAATTCTATCCATCATTAAACGAGAAAACACATCCATTTGTGTTATGTTTAATTGACGCTCTTCCATAATATATGGAGTTAAACTACTGGTAATTTTATTATAATAAGTACTACTAATTCCATGGTGTTTAGTAGCATACTTTTCAAATTCTTTTCCGAAATCCATATGTATTTGTTATAATTTATCTTAACAAAGATAAGAAGATTTCTTTTAAATAGTTAAGTTGTATAGTTAGCATAAAAAGAAAAAAACCGACTGGGGAAGTCGGTTTTTTCTACTCAATCGGCCAATGCTAAATAGAATAGGGATCATTAATTGTGGGGATAGCCGATGAGTAACTATTATATTTGCAATTCAAAAGTATATAACTATTTAAAACAACCTAAAAAAAGGGAGTGACAAAAAGTGACATTTACCTAAAGAGCTTGAATAAAGCACTCTAACTCTTTATTTTTGGGTATATTCATTTTTTTTTCGAATTCTATATCGTAATGATTTTACAGCGTCTATACTTGAATTTCTGATCGCTGCAATCTCTTTTATAGACAAATTTAAGCGTAAAAAGGAGCAAATTTCTCGTTCAGTTTTGGTTAATTGAGGGTAAAGTTGAATAATTTTTTGATTAAAATTATGATTTACTTCGTCTATTTTTTCTTGTAGTGCAGATAGTTTGTTTTCTGTGCTAATTTGATTTTGAATTGTAAGTAATAACTTATTAGTATACTCTTTCAATACCGTTGAATCAGCCTCATTTTTATCTTTTTTAATTTGAGAGGATAATGTTTTTAAAAATTCTAAACGCATAGAATTATCAGCTATTAAACTCTTAAGCTCTTCTTCACTTGTTTTAACTTTTTCAGTTAATTTCTCTTTACTTTCCTTTTCAATTTCAACCTCAGTTGCTAATATTCTAGATTTAGACTTATAAATTCTTGTGATTAACAATGCAACTAAAAAGGCTATTAATGAAACAATTATAATAATAAAGCCATAAAGTTGATACTGCTTTTCCTTATTACTAGCAACTAATTCAAGCTCCTTCTTTTTAATAGCAAATTCATTTTTAAGCTCTAACTCTTTTATTTGCTCTTGTTTTTGAACATCAAAAATAGAATCTGAGTAAATTTTATATAACCTATGCTGATTATAAGCTTGTTTATAGTTTCCTAGATCAGCGTACAATTTACTTTTTAAACTAGTGATTCTACTAAGCCTATATTTAAAACCCTCTCTTTTAGCTATTAAATATGATGAATCTAGGTATTTTAAAGATTGTGAAAAGTTTTTAATTTTACTAAACGAGTAACCAATGTTAAAATATGTAGTGGCAATATTAGCATTACTATGATTTTTCTTAATATATGATAGGCTTGATAAATGAACTTCTAACGCTTTATCATATCTTTTTTCTAAACCATAAAGAATCGCCAAATCATTTTTAACATTAGAAACTTTCTTTTTATTATTTATTAAATTAAAAATTCTTAAAGCGTTATTGTAAGAAAGGTATGATGAATCTATTTTATTAAGTCTTCTGTATGTTCCACCAAGAAAATTATATGCACGACCTAAAACTAAAGAGTCATTAATAGATTTGGAAATAGCTATCGCTTTGTAATAATATCCTTTCGACTTATCTAATTGTTTTAAGTATTTATAGCATAGTCCAATTTTTATATAAGTATCTGCTTCTCTTTCTTTCCTTGTAGTATTTTTAAATAAGTCTGCTGCTTTGTAAAAATGATTTAACGCTTTATTAAAATCTCCTTTTCTATAGGCAACACTTCCTAACCCATGATTTAAAGCAGCTACATGTTTTTTATTATCGATATTAACTAACAAACTAGCTCTATTAATGTAAACTTCAGCCGTATTAAGGTCTTTCTCTAAATAACTCTTAAATTGATCAAATAAGAACTGAAATTTATAAGTATATGTTTGATATTTTGTTAATTCTTTATCTATAAAGACATTAGGATCATCTATTTGCGCATTTATTGTAAAGGTAAGTAGTAAAAAAAATACTAGAATAGGGGATTTATAAAACATAAAATAAATATATATTAAAAAAGCCAGCGTAATAGCTGGCTTTATATATATAAGAAAATTTTAACATTTTATCCTCCAAAGTCGTCAAAACGAATGTTTTCATCTGGAATACCAAAATCTTCACCCATTTTTTGAACAGCTTTGTTCATTAACGGTGGTCCACAGAAGTACAATTCGATATCTTCTGGTGAATCATGCTTACTTAAATAGTTATCTATCACACAATTGTGTACAAAACCTACAAATCCATCTCCTTCTCCGTCAATACTATCTTTAACTTTCCAGTTATCTTCTGGTAAAGGTTCAGATAATGCAATATGGAATTTGAAGTTAGGGAAGTCTTTTTCTAACTGATAGAAGTGATCTAAGTAGAATAATTCACGCTTAGAACGTCCACCATACCAGTAAGAAACTTTTCTTCCTGTTTTTAAGGTTTTAAATAAGTGATACAAGTGAGAACGCATTGGTGCCATACCTGCTCCACCACCTACATATAACATTTCTGCTTCAGAATCATTAATAAAGAACTCTCCATAAGGTCCTGAAATAACAACTTTATCTCCTTTTTTTCTTGAGAATACATAAGAAGATGCAATTCCTGGATTAACATCCATCCAACCGCCTTTAGCTCTATCAAAAGGTGGTGTTGCAATACGTACGTTTAACATAATTTCACGACCTTCTGCTGGGTAAGAAGCCATAGAGTAAGCTCTTTCTACTAACTCATCATTCTTCATTACTAAAGGCCATAATTTAAACTTATCCCATTCAACTTGGAACTTGTCTGGAGTTTCATGCTCATCTGGGTGAGCAGTAATATCCATATCAGAGAACTTTACTTCACATGGTGGAATTTCAATTTGAATGTATCCACCTGCTTTGTAGTTCATATCTTCTGGAATTTCTACAACAAACTCTTTAATAAAAGACGCTACGTTATAATTACGAACAACAGTAGCTTCCCATTTTTTAATACCAAAAATTTCTTCTGGTATAGAAATGTCCATGTCTTGCTTTACTTTAACTTGGCATGCTAAACGTGCTCCATGTTGTAATTCTTTTCGTGTAAAATGTGGAGTCTCTGTAGGTAATGCTTCTCCACCACCTGCATTAACGTGACATTCACACTGAATACAAGAACCACCTCCACCACATGCTGATGGTAAAAAGATTTTTTCATTACCTAAAGTAGATAATAAAGTTCCTCCTGATGGTACTTCAATAGTTTTTTCTCCGTTGATGGTAATTTTTACCGGTCCAGACGGAGCTAATTTTTGCTTTACAAATAACAATAAAGCTACTAACAATAATATTACCGTTAAAAATGCAAATACTGTTATAGCAACTGTTCCTCCTGTGCTTACTTCTAAAAACATCATTATTCTGTAATTTCTTTAGTGTTATTAGCTAATTCTTCTGCTTTTGGTGTTTCTTTTTTCACTTCCTCTTCAACTTGCACCTCTACAGTTTCTTGTTTTTCTTTCTTCTCTTCATCTCCACCAGTTAACATACCACCAAAACTCATAAATCCGATAGCCATTAAACCTGTAATGATAAAAGTAATTCCTAAACCTCTTAATGCAGGTGGTACTTGAGAGTATCTGATTTTTTCACGGATAGCAGCAATTGCTAAAATTGCTAAAAACCATCCGATTCCAGAACCTGTACCATATACTAAAGATTGCGTTAAAGTTGGTATTTCACGAGATTGCATAAATAATGAACCTCCTAAAATAGCACAGTTTACAGCAATTAACGGTAAGAAAATACCTAAAGAGTTATATAAAGCAGGCGCAAATTTTTCTACAATAATTTCTACCAATTGTACCATGGTTGCAATAGTTGCAATAAACATAATAAATGATAAGAAACTTAAATCATACCCTGCATATTCTGCTCCTAACCAAGATAATGCTCCTGGTTGTAATATATATTGATCTAATAACCAGTTTACAGGTACCGTAACTGCTAATACAAAGATTACAGCTGCACCTAAACCAACGGCTGTAGATACTTTTTTAGATACTGCTAGGTAAGAACACATCCCTAAGAATGTTGCAAAAACCATGTTATCTATAAATATCGATTTGAAAAATAATTCTAATAATTCCATATTTTTTTCAGTTATCAATGATCATTTACCAGTGAATAGCTACTGATCATTATTCATTGACTTAATCTTCAATTAAAGCTTTGTTTCTTGAACGTTGTACCCAAATAATAATACCTACAACAATTAATGCCATTGGTGATAATAACATAAATCCGTTGTTTTCATATCCTAGAGCATATAATCCAGTTTTTTCAATTGGATCTCCTAATACTTTAAATCCTAATAAAGTACCAGAACCTAATAATTCTCTAAAAAATGCTACTAATATTAATATTACACCGTAACCTAAAGCGTTACCAATACCATCTAAAAATGATTTCCAAGGTCCGTTACCTAAAGCGAAAGCTTCAAAACGTCCCATAATAATACAGTTTGTAATAATAAGACCAACGAAAACCGATAAAGTTTTACTAAGCTCATAAGCGAATGCTTTTAATACCTGATCTACAATAATTACTAAAGAAGCAACTACAATTAACTGTACAATAATTCTAATTTTAGAAGGAATAATATTTCTCATCAAAGAAATAATTACGTTTCCTACGCCTAAAACAAATAATACTGAGATAGACATTACAATAGCAGCCTTTAATTCAGCAGTAATTGCTAATGCTGAACAAATACCTAATACTTGAATAGTAATTGGGTTGTTATCTGCTAACGGATCTGTTATTAATTTTGCGTCTTTTTTTGATAAAAGTCCCATAATTATTTTAAGTTTTTAAAGTAAGGTACGTACTGAGCTAACTCAGATTTAATCATTGCCGTAACTCCGTCACCGGTAATAGTTGCACCAGCAATTGCATCTACCTCATTATCTGTTTTATCTTCATTCTTTGGATCATTGTTACCTTTTTTAACAACAATACCCTTAAAGTTTCCATTAGACATCATTTCTTCACCTTTAAAATCATCCATGAAAAAACGTTGTTTAATGTTAGCTCCTAAACCTGGTGTTTCTCCTTTATGATCAAAGAATACTCCTTGTACTACCATGTTTTTATCCATAGCTACATAACCCCAAATAGCATCCCAAAGACCTTTACCTCTAATTGGAGCGATGTAATACTGTTGTCCATCCTTTTCTCCAACAAATAATGGTAACTTTCTTGTTTTACCTTCTTTTGCTAAGGTTTGTTGCTTTTTAACATCAATTAAAAAAGCTTTATCATCTTCAGAAACTTTATCTCCTTCAATCACTAATTGCTTAGTGATGTATTTATTAAACTCTTCTGGTGCATTTTCTGCAGATACAAACTCTACACTTGTTTCATCGTTTTGATTAACACCCATTGCATACAAAATGTTTTGTTGTCTTTCTGTACGCTCATTTGCATTAATTAACGGACGTAGTGAAGATGCTGTAAAAGCTAATAACGCACCTACTACTAATACCATTCCAATAGCAAATAGTATTGTATACACATTACTGTCTGTTCTTTTACTCATAATTAGGCAGTTTTAGCTTTTAAACGTTTTAATCTTCTTTTTACATTTCCTTGAACCACATAGTGATCAATAGTTGGAGCAAAAACATTCATTAATAAGATTGCTAAAAATACTCCTTCTGGGTATGCTGGGTTAAATACACGAATCATAATAGAAATAAATCCTATTAAAAATCCGTAAATCCATTTTCCTTTATTCGTTTGTGATGCTGTTACTGGATCAGTAGCCATGTACACAGCTCCAAATGCTAAACCACCAATTATTAGGTGTTCATACCAGTCAGCACTCATTAATCCGTAAAATTTACTTGTGTCAGCAATAATTCCGTTTGCAGCAATTGCATTAAAAATCATTCCCATTACAGCAGCTCCTAGGAATGTAGAAACAATTATTCTCCAGCTTCCAATCTTTGTAAATATTAAGAAAGCAGCTCCTACTAAAATTAAAAATGCTGAAGTTTCTCCTACTGAACCTGGAATAAATCCGAAGAACTTATCAAACATAGAGTAAGCCACTTCTTGATTTTGTGCGTAACTACCTAAAATAGTTTCACCCGAAATAGCATCAGCAGAACCCGCTTTTGCTACTGCATCGTGCACCCAAACTTTATCTCCTGACATCCAAGTTGGATATGCAAAGAATAAAAATGCACGAATTGTTAATGCAGGGTTTAAGATATTCATTCCTGTACCACCAAATACTTCTTTACCAATAACAACTCCAAAGGCAACAGCAACGGCTAACATCCAAAGTGGTAAATCTACTGGTACAATTAATGGTACTAACATTCCAGTAACTAAGTATCCTTCTTCAACCTCGTGTCCTTTAATTACTGCAAAAATAAACTCAATTAATAATCCAACTCCATAAGAAACAATTACTAACGGAAGTATTTTCACAATACCAATCCATAAGTTATCAAAATTCCAGAAGTTCGTTGAAAAGAAATTTCCTGCTACGCTTTCAATTTCTCCAGTTGCTAAATGATGTTGGTAACCTGCATTAAACATTCCAAAGATTAAACAAGGAATTAATGCCATAATTACCGTATTCATTGTACGCTTTAAATCGTCTGCCGCTTTAATATGAGTACCACCGTGAGTGGTTTCATTTGGCAAATATAAAAAGGTATGGATTGCGTTAAACGCAGGAGCCATTTTCGTCCCTTTATATTTCTCTTTTAAATTATGTAAATTTTGTTTTAAGCCCATCTTATCCTAATTCTTTCATCATTAAATCTAAACCTTCACGAATAATTTTCTGGTGTGGTTGTTTAGATACACAAATAAATTCAGTTAATGCGAAATCTTCAGGAGCAATTTCGTAAGCTCCTAAACCTTCCATTTCATCAAGATCTTTATACATACATGCTTTTAACAATTGCATTGGATAAATATCTAGTGGAAATACTTCCTCATAAGAACCAGTTACAACAAACGCTCTATGCTCACCGTTTGTATTGGTATTTAAGTCATATTTCTTCTTTGGATTTAACCAAGAGAATGTTAAAGCTCTTGAAGTAGATATTTTATTAAACACTGGCTTATTCCATCCGAAGAATTCATAATCATCCCCTTCTGGAATTGCAGTTACTTGATTGTCATAATATCCTAAGAAACCATTTTCACCTACTTGCGCTCCACTCAATACATTTCCACTAATCACACGTGTGTTGTCATTGTTTAAGTTACCCTTAACAACATCAATCATTTGAGCACCTGCAACTGCTGTAACATATTTAGGCTCGTTAAACTTAGAACCTGTTAAAGCAACTGTACGTTGTAAGTTTAATTTTCCTGTTAATAACAATTCACCAATTACTACTAAATCTTGAGGAGTAACAACCCAAACAACCTCTCCTTTGTTAATAGGATCTATGGTTGCAATTTGTGTACTTACATTTCCTACTGGATGCGGACCTGATACTTTATGTACCTCTGCTCCTTTTAAGTTTGCTAATGGTGAATTAGATGACCCTACAGATACATGAACCTTGCCTGACGTTAACTTTGTTAACGCAGTGATAGCTGCCTGTAAAAACTCTTCTTTACCTTGCAAAACATAATCGTAGTTTGCAGCTAATGGAGCACTTGCGTAAGCAGATACAAATATTGATTTTGGCGCTTGGTTTGGATTAGCAACCACGTCATAAGGACGTTGCTTAACAAATGGCCAACATCCTGATGCAAAAAGATGACTTTTCACCTCTTCTCCAGACATTGAAGCAACATCTACTTTACCAAAATCTTTGTAATCTTGAGTACCGTTAGAAGTAATTTTAATTTCAAGAACTTTTCTTCGAGCTCCACGTACAATCTCTGTAACTTTACCACTTACCGGACTGGCAAATAAAACACGCTCATCACTTTTATCATAAAAAAGTGCCTCACCCGCTTTTACTTCAGTTCCTTCTTTTGCTAAAATCTTTGGAATAACGCCGTGAAAATCGCTTGGTTTAACAGCAAAAACACTACCTAATGGAAGTTCGGTAGTTACCTGTTTCGCCTCACCAACGAGCTTAATATCAAGCCCTTTTTTTATACGGATGTCTTTTGACATAGTAACTATATATTTGATTTCCTTTAAAAACACGCAAATTTAAAAATTTTGAAATCGACTTACAGCTAATTGTCATTTTATATCGTTTTAAAACGCTTATTTATACCTATTCTAAATAATTAATTATGGCTTTGGTCTATAATTTGATACTTTTGTAAGCATGAATTTAAAAATCAAATGGCTGTTAACCTGTTTTATAATTTGCATAACTACATCAGCACAAAATATTAAAACAGTTCAATTAAGACCTCTTGGCTCAAAAGCCTACGCCCCAATAACCAGGTTAGGCAATGTATTAGAATTATCTTTTGATGATTTAGATGCAGATAACAAACGTTATCAGTATAAAATTCAACACATGACTCCAAATTGGACTCCAAGTGATATACAATCTAACCAATATATTCAAGGGTTTGACCAAGATTACATTATCAACGTTACCAATTCATTTAACACCTTACAAGACTATACACATTACCAGGTTCAATTCCCTAATGAAAACACTCGAATAACAAAAAGCGGCAATTATTTAATTTCGATTTTAAATGATTATGATGAAGTTGTTTTTACAAGAAAATGTGTTTTTTATGAAGACTTAGCTACTGTTGGTGTATCTGTGTTAAGAAGCAGAAATATTAACTACGTTAATGAGAAACAAACCGTACAGTTTATTGTAAACCATCCTAACATCAATATCCAAAACCCTAATCAAGAGATTAAAGTTAGTGTTTTACAAAATCACAATTGGAACATTGCCAAAAACAATATTGAACCGCTATTCATTAAACCTTATCAACTTGTTTATAATCACACCATGAAAACAAATTTTTGGGGCGGAAATGAGTTTTTGAATTTTGACAATAAATACATCAGAAACACAAGCTTAAACATTGCAAAAACCTCACGAGAAGATGTTTTTCACAATTACTTATATCCAAACGAACCTCGAGAATACAAACCATACACCTATAACCCTGATATTAACGGACAATTTATTGTAAGAACATTAGATGCACAAGATACTGATACAGAAGCAGATTATGCAACTATGCATTTTACCCTTGAAACCATAGAACCTTACAATGAAGATGTTTATGTGTATGGAGCTTTTAACAACTTTGCGTTAAATGAAGAGAATAAAATGGAGTACGATAATGACATTGCAGCTTACACTTGCAAAATTCCAATAAAACAAGGATTTTATAATTATACTTTTGTAACAAAGAATAACAACACACCTAACATAACCCAAATTGAAGGGTCTTTTTATCAAACTGAAAATGAATATACAGTAATTGTTTATTACAAGCCTTTTGGTGAAATATACCACAGAGTTATTGGTGTAGGTTTTGGTTACTTTAATCAAAACCAATAAAAAAACCATCTATGTTTGAACAAATTACCAAAGGCATAAAAATAGCCGTAAAATCAAACTATAACGGCATGATTCTGCATGATGGCAACCATTATCATGCCTTTAGTTATTTAATTAGTATTACAAATACTAGTAAAGAAACGGTACAACTTTTAAAAAGATATTGGACTATTAATGACAGCCTTCATAATACTGAAAAAATTGAAGGACCGGGTGTGGTTGGCGAAACACCAATAATCCCTCCCAATAAACAATACAAATACACCTCTAATTGTTTCTTACAATCAACTGCTGGATCTATGTTTGGAAGTTATAAAATGATAAATATTGATACAAACGAGGCTTTTTTAGTAAGAATTCCTAAATTTCAACTTTTTACAACCTCTATGCTAAACTAAATGAGCAAACAACTAACCAATTACAAAAATCTACACTGCTTAAATTGTAACTATCCTTTTTTTGGACATGAAAAATTTTGCCCTGAATGTGGACAAAAGAACAAAAAGAAAAAAATAACATTTGGTAATTTTGTTAGTGAAATATTTGCTGGTTTTTTTTCTTGGGACACCAAGTTTTGGCGAACCATTCTTCCTCTTTTAGTTAAACCAGGTAGGGTTACAGATGATTATATAAACGGAAAAAGAGCACGCTATGTAAATCCTTTTCGATTTTACATTACCACCTCAATTATATTCTTTTTAATTCTAAGCTTAACAGATGGCTACACCAAATACAACAAACTAAATGGTAATGAAGACACCCAAAAAACATCATTGTTTGGTTTAAACGTCAATAAAAACGATGAAGATTTTGACTTGGAAGATTTTAGTAATGATTTTTTTGACAAACTCGAAAAACAAGAAAAGGAAAAAGATTCTTTAAACAAACTGGTAGCAAACGGAATTATTACAACTGCTCAGAAAGACTCTATATATAACT
This sequence comes from Tenacibaculum geojense, assembly GCF_042676005.1. Taxonomy (NCBI): domain Bacteria; kingdom Pseudomonadati; phylum Bacteroidota; class Flavobacteriia; order Flavobacteriales; family Flavobacteriaceae; genus Tenacibaculum; species Tenacibaculum geojense. The sequence continues at coordinate 124,895 of NZ_JBHTJR010000051.1, forward strand.
TAAAAAAAGGAAGGGCTTCGTTTTCTGTTTCAGGAAATGGTAATAATTTAAAGTTCATACTTTTTAAAAGAAAACATCCAAAAATGAAGATTGACGATGCTTTAGATTCTTTGAAAGTAGAAAAAACTTTCATGAATAGGTTTTGGTATTCTAGATCTGATTTTTTTCACAGCATGCTATCTGATGAAGAAGCGAGTTATGAATACATGAATAAAATTATTTCTTACAGTTCAATTGCTTTATTTGTTCTGTTACCTTTATTTACTCTGTTTTTATTATTGTTATACATTAGAAAGAAAAAACACACATATATAGAACATTTGATATTTGTTTTTCATATACAAACAGTATTTTTTATACTTTTTACGCTTTTTGTTTTACTGAAGTTAATTACTAACTCTTCAGATGCAATACTGATTTTTACTTTATTATTTTTAATATATCTATTTCTATCAATGAAAAACTTTTACAAACAAAGCTACTCTAAAACCTTAGTTAAGTTTGTAATATTAAACGGAGTTTATGCTGGTTTAACTATGCTTGGAATGATTGCGCTATCTTTTATAGCGTTTGCATTGTATTAAAAGTAACATTCTTATAATCATGTACCTTACCTGATAAAAAATCATGGTACAGCACTGAAATTGTATTATTATTTTTTTTTACAGAAGTTACACTAACAGTCTCTACTTGAGGTCTTTTCATTTTTAAAGACACATCTGGAGAGCCTAACTTATCGTTTTTATGAAACTGTAAAATAGATTCTTGTGAAAAGTCGTTAGTATCATTTAGCCAATTCTTAAACCAAGACTTTCGTAACTGCTTCATTTCATCATCATATAAAGTAGCACTAGACCAAATGTGGGGTTTGGTATTACTTAGCTGTTGAAAATGCTTTGTTTGACCTGTCCAAACCAACTCATAATACTGTAAATTACTATTCCAATCAACCAAAACAATAGTAAACGGCTCAATATCTTCAAAAACATAATTTTCTATCATAGAAACTGCATCTTCAGACGCTAGTAATTCTTTAACTACAACACCTCTACTTAACCTATAACTATCCTTTCTTACATGTTTTTCATAACCACCATTTAACAAACATATCAGTCTTTTTTTCTCACTTAACCCAATCCAGGTACCACCAGCTAATTCATCTTTAGGAAATAACATGTTGGTTTTATTCTCTGTATATAATTTAGGAGGAATAGTTTTCCTTTTGGGAGTTTCATCTCTATTGGATGTTAAAATAAAATCAGAAGAATTTACAGGAAACAAAGTTACTGTACACATATGTTAAGGGATTTACAAGCACAAATATACAACCTAGATCTGTACTTTTAGTGTCAGTTAAAAATCGTACATTTACACTTCAAAATTATCACAATTAAACCAATAAACAAACAACCATGGGAAAAGGATTTTTCAATGTACCAGTAGCTGTTAACGAACCTGTAAAAGGATACGCTCCTGGAACACCAGAAAGAGAAGCCGTTTTACAACAATATAAAGCCTATTTTAACGGTTCCGTAGAAGTACCAATGTACATCGGACACGAAGAGATTAAAACTGGAAACACTAATAATATGACTCCTCCGCATGATCATAAACATGTAGTAGGAACCTATCATACTGGTGGAAAAGAACATGCCAACAAAGCTATTGAAGCTGCTTTAGAAGCTCGCAAAGACTGGTCACAAATGCCATGGGAGCAACGCGCTGCAATATTTTTACGCGCTGCAGATTTAATTGCAGGTCCATACCGTGCAAAAATTAATGCTGCAACCATGATTGCACAGTCTAAAACAATCCACCAGGCTGAAATTGATGCTGCTTGTGAATTAATTGACTTTTTACGTTTTAACGTAGAATACATGTCTGATATTTACGCAGAGCAACCAAACTCTGACGATGGAATTTGGAACCGTGTTGAATATCGTCCGTTAGAAGGATTCATTTACGCTATCACACCATTTAACTTTACTGCTATTGCTGCAAATTTACCAGCGTCTGCAGCAATGATGGGTAATACAGTTGTTTGGAAACCATCTGACAGTCAAATTTTCTCTGCACAAGTAATTATGGAGGTATTCCAAGAAGCAGGCTTACCAAACGGAGTTATTAATATGATCATGGGAGACCCTGTTGAGATTACTGATACCGTGTTAAGCTCTCCTGATTTCTCTGGATTACACTTTACAGGATCTACTTTTGTATTTAAAGAATTATGGAAAAAAATTGGAGAAAACATCCATACATATAAAACATACCCAAGAATTGTTGGAGAAACAGGTGGTAAAGATTTTATAATCGCACATCCATCTGCAAACCCAAAACAAGTAGCTACAGGTATTTCAAGAGGTGCTTTTGAATTCCAAGGACAAAAATGTTCTGCGGCATCAAGAGTATATCTGCCAAAATCAATGGCTAACGAAGTATTAGAATTTGTTAAAGAAGATGTTGCTTCATTTAAAATGGGATCTCCTGAAGATATGAGTAACTTTATTACTGCTGTTATTCACGAAGGATCTTTTGACAAATTAGCTAAATATATTGACCAAGCAAAAGCTGATAGTGATGCTGAAATTATTGCGGGTGGAAACTATGATAAATCTAAAGGATATTTTATTGAACCTACTGTTATCTTAACAACGAATCCTAAATATACTACCATGGAAACTGAATTATTCGGACCAGTAGTAACTGTTTATGTTTATGAAGATGCAGATTGGGCTAAAACTTTAGAATTAGTAGACGGAACTTCTGAATACGCCTTAACAGGAGCTGTATTCTCAACAGATAGATACGCTGTTGCTGAAGCTACAAAAGCTTTAGAGAACTGTGCTGGAAACTTCTATATCAACGACAAACCAACTGGAGCTGTTGTAGGACAACAACCTTTTGGTGGTGCTAGAGCTTCTGGAACCAATGATAAAGCAGGATCAGCTCAAAACCTATTACGTTGGGTATCTCCTCGATTAATTAAAGAAACTTTTGTTTCTCCAAAAGATTATAGATATCCTTTCTTAGGAGAATAAAGTTTTTATTCTGAAATGTCACCTTTAGCAGAGTCGAAAGGTCTTTCAGAATATCATTATAAAACAAAAACCAACCTCAAATGAGGTTGGTTTTGTTTTTATTCATTAAAAGATTATTAAGCTAGATATAAATCTTTATAGCTATTGATATAACTTTTAAGCCTTAAAAATTGATTCTTTGATCCTTTAAACCTCACTGTTTCTTTGAAGTTTATATATCCATATTTATCCAAAAAACTACCGATAGAAGTATTCAAAAAAGATGAAGACATCGATAGGTCAGAATCTACATATAAAAGTAATTGTTCTTCATTTAGATATGCCTTTTGTAGAGCATCAAACAAAACAAGTCCTTCTTTATTTGAACTTGAATTTCTCACGATATTTTTTAACACCAAAGTTTTCATCAGAAAAAATATTTTAATTACCACCTACAAATTCTATGCAAAAATAGAATTAAATATACAATTCTTTTATTAAAAATCAAATATTTCATCTAAATCGTCTTTTTCAACAAAAGTATTCAAGTCAACCTCTACTTTAATCAAAGTACCTGAAAAATCAAAGTCAACCTCCCCTGAAACATACATTTTACCAGCAGACTTTTCTACAAAACCATTGTTAGATAAAATCAGTAATTTACCATTAGATGTTTCTGTAAGTTCTAAAATATTACTCAACCCAAACCCCCTATTTCTTGGAGTTGAATTTATAGAAAACCCTCTCTCTAATGATTTTAATATCGCTTTCCAATCCTCTAAAGGCTTTTCTTCCTTAGATGCTTTATCATTATTAATTGAAGTTGGAATCCCTATTCCAAAATCACAAACTGAAAACGAAATTTTATTATTCTTAGGGTAATACTGCGTAATAATGTAACCTGTAACCGGAGATCTAGAATGATCAAAAACGTTATTAAAAACTTCATCCATATTGGATGATAATGGTATTAAATCCTTGTTGTTTGTATATCTTTCAAAGTATTGTTTAGCATACATTGAATAAGTATATATCATGTCTTCTGATATCTTCCAAAGGCAAAGGGTAGTTCTATTATGAGACAAAGTAAATTTTGTCCTATCAAAACCTTCCTTCCAATACTCCTTAAACTTTACATTAAACAAATGATTATTAAACCTTTCTGTCCCACCAATAAATTTAACCTCACAATTTGTGATATAAAAACTCTCAATTAAACAAGCTAAAATCACAAAATCATCCGTTTCCATAAAACGAACATTATTGAAATCTACTATTAACAAATCAACATCATTAACATAATTCAAACTCTCTTTTACAAATTGAAACCAGTCTCTTGCCTTTTGATTGGATGGAACTTTTAAAATATACTTTTTCATTAACTTTTTTGATAAAAATAACCGTTTTACAAGAAAACATATACTAAACCAAAATAAAAAATTCTTTTTTAAAAGAAGTAAATTTACTTCTATCCTCTTTTAATATACCTTTGCAAAAAAATAATATATGCAGTTTTCTGATTTACCATTACATAAAAACATCTTAAAAGCAGTTGCTGAATTAAGATTTCATTCACCAACCGTAGTTCAACAAAAAGCTATACCTGTTATTATAGCTAAAAAAGATGTTATTATAGCTGCACAAACTGGAACGGGTAAAACTGCCGCTTTTGCATTACCTATAATAAACCAGTTAATTGAAACTCAAGACACTGAAAAAGGCGAAAAAAAAATTAAAGCATTAATTATTAGCCCCACCAGAGAACTTGCACATCAAATAAACGAAAACTTTAAAGCTTTTTGTAAATACACTAACCTCAGAACCACAGTTGTATATGGTGGTGTATCTTTAGAGCCACAAAAAGATGTATTAAAAAAAGGAGTAGATATTTTAATTGCTACCCCTGGAAGACTTTTAGACTTGCACAGGCAAGGTGAAATTGATTTAAGACTTCTTAAAACATTAGTAATAGACGAAGCTGATTTAATGCTTGACATGGGCTTTATTAACGATGTTCAAAACATCGAAGAGTTATGCCCACGTAAAAAACAAACACTGCTGTTTTCCGCTACAATGCCTGATAAAATTGTTGCTTTGGCTAGCACAATTCTTCAAAATCCAGAAAAACTTAGTGTAGCATCAACAGAAACTAAAGCTAAAGAAATTGGTCAGTTGTTATATTACGTTCCTAAAAGAAATAAAACAGATTTATGTTTACAGCTATTAAGAACAGAAATTAATGGAAAGGTTATAATATTTAGACGTACAAAATTTGGAGTTGATAAATTAGAACAAACTTTACAAAAAAATGGATATCAGGTTACAAGCTTACACGGTGATAAAAGTCAGAATTTAAGAAATAAAGCTATTGAAGATTTTAAAAACAACAAAGCTCATATATTAATCGCTACAGATGTTGCTGCTAGAGGTATTGACATAAGCAAGGTAGATGTAGTTATTAATTTTGATTTACCAAACATTGCCGAAACCTATGTTCACAGAATAGGAAGAACAGGTAGAGCAGGAAAATCTGGTTTAGCTATCTCTTTATGTAGTATAGACGAAGTAGCTTATGTTAAAATCATACAAGCTTTTATTGGTAAAGATTTAAAAGTTATTGAAGATCATCCGTTTCCAGTAAAAAAACCCAAACCTAAAAAACAACCCAACACTATTAATCCAAATAAGAAAAGTAGAAAATCTAAAAACTCTAAAAAAAACAAAAAACGCTGGTATTAACCAGCGTTTTTTTATCCTTTATATTTAATTGGTAAATGAACCACTTTTTTAGTTTCAAAAAAATCTTCATCAAAAAAGTTTGGCAAATCATAAATAGTTGCACTTGGAAACTTAGCTAATTCTTCAGTCAAATCTCCACCTTTTAAGTATAAAATACCATTTTTAAGTGCATGATTCTGCTTTTTTTGAACCTTGTTTTTTACCCAACGATGAAAAGTTTCCATTTGAGCAACAGCTCTACTTACAATAAAATCATAGGTTTCTTTTACCTCTTCTACTCTACCATGAGTAGTTTTTACATTTTCAAGCCCTAAACCTTCTTTAACTTCGTTAACAACCTTTATCTTTTTCCCAATAGAATCTACCAAATGAAAGTTGGTTTCAGGAAATAAAATTGCTAACGGTATTCCAGGAAAACCGCCTCCAGTTCCAACATCCATAACAGCGCTACCCGGTTCAAACTGCATAACCTTGGCTATTCCTAAAGAATGTAAAACATGACGTAGATATAATTCATCAATATCTTTTCTAGAAACCACATTAATTTTCAAGTTCCAATCTTGATATAATTCTTGTAGTTTAGAAAACTTTGCTATTTGATCTTCGGTTAAATCCGGAAAATATTTTAAAACGATTTCCATAATACTAATTTCAACCGCAAAAATAAAAAAGTATTCATCAAATAAGTTACTTATACAACAAAACAATAATTATCGTTAAAAAATTGCGTTATAAAAATAGTTGATGCAAAAAAGATGTATTTTTACCCACTTTAAGAACGATTATGAAGCAAGTACAATTTTCCCGAATAGATAAAACAAAATTTTTTAGAACCCTTAATAAAAGAGTTAACACATATTTTAAAGAAAATAATATTAAAAGAACTGGTAACTGGAAACTATACACCAAAGCAATAATAATGTTTGCTATGTTTTTAGTTCCGTTTATTTTAATACTTACAGTAAATATGCCACAATGGGTTCAACTTTTACTAACCATTGTTATTGGCGTTGGAATGGCTGGTGTTGGAATGAATGTTATGCATGATGCTAACCATGAATCTTTTTCTACAAAAAAATGGGTAAATAAATTAATGGGGAGTAGCATTTACATTTTAGCAGGAAATGTATATAACTGGAAAGTTCAACACAATGTTTTACACCACACCTACACAAACATACCAGAACATGATGAAGATATTGATGCTGGAAGAATTATTCGTTTTTCTAAAAAAGCAGAATGGTTACCAATTCATAAATTTCAAAAATATTATTCACCTGTGTTATATGGATTATTAACAATTAACTGGGCAATTACTACAGATTTTAAACAAATGCACCGATATTTAAAAAGAAAATTATCTTACGGTGAGTTTCCTAATCCAGCAACAGAATGGACAAAATTAGTGGTCTCTAAAATTGCATATTACTTATTATGGTTAGTATTGCCAATAGCCGTATTAAATGTAGCATGGTGGAAAGTATTAATTGGCTTTTTTGTTATGCATTACACAGCTGGTATTATTTTAAGTATTATTTTTCAGTTAGCACATATTGTTCCTTCAACAGAAATGCCTTCTCCAGATGAAAATGGTAATATGAAAAATACATGGGCAATTCATCAATTATACACTACTGCTAACTTTGCGCCTAAAAATTGGTTTATTAATTTTTATTCTGGTGGATTAAACCATCAAGTAGAACATCATATTTTCCCGAATATTTCTCATATTCATTATAAAAAAATAGCGCAAATTGTTAAAGAAACAGCTAAAGAATTCAATTTACCTTACAACGAATATAAAACCACCAGAAAAGCTATTATTGAACATTTTAGACACATAGCTGAGCTGGGTAAAAAACCTCAATTAGCATAAACACAACACAATGTCACAACCATTATCTAACAAAATTCAAAGTTTACCAGTTTCACAAACTTTAGCAATGGCTGCTAAAGCAAGAGAATTAAGAGCCGAAGGAAAAGATATTATTAGTTTAAGTTTAGGTGAACCTGACTTTAACACACCAGATTTTATTAAAAATGCGGCTATAGAAGCTATCAATCAAGATTACAATTCGTACACTCCTGTAGATGGCTATGCAGAGCTTAAAGAAGCAATATGCACCAAATTTAAACGCGATAATGGTTTAACATACCAACCCAATCAAATTGTTGTATCTACAGGAGCAAAACAATCTATTGCTAATGTAATGCAAGTATTATTAAACCCAGGTGATGAAGTTTTATTACCTTGTCCTTATTGGGTTAGTTACTCTGCCATTGCAACATTATGTGAAGCAGTTTCAGTAGAAATACCATCTACTATTGAAACCAATTTTAAAATTACCCCAGCACAACTTGAAGCTGCCATTACACCAAAAACTAAGTTAATTTTATTTAATTCTCCCAACAACCCAAGTGGAACTATTTACACAAAGGAAGAATATGAAGCGTTAGCTAAAGTATTAGAAAAATATCCTCAGATATTTGTAATGTCTGATGAAATATACGAGCATATCAACTACGGAACTAAACCTTTTAGTTTTGCAGCTATCGAAAGTATGTACGAAAGAACAATAACAGTTAACGGATTAGCTAAAGCATTTGCTATGACTGGCTGGAGAATTGGCTATATTGGTGCTCCAGACTGGATTGCAAAAGCTTGTACAAAAATGCAAGGGCAAATAACTTCAGGAACCAACTGTATTGCTCAAAGAGCTGCCATTACAGCTGTTTTGGCAAATCCAAGTCAAATTCAATACATGGTTACAGAATTTGAAGCCAGAAGAAACATGATGCTTGATTTATTAAGCAAAATTAATGGCTTTAAATTAAACGTACCAGAAGGTGCCTTTTATATTTTTCCAGATATTTCTGACTTTTTTGGTAAAACCATAAAAGGAAAGGAAATAAAAAATGCCGGTGATTTTTCTATGCTTTTACTAGAAGAAGCAAATGTTGCCACGGTTACTGGTGAAGCTTTTGGAGAACCAAATTGCATCAGAATCTCTTATGCTGCTTCTGAACTACAATTACGTGAGGCTGTTAAAAGAATTAAAGAGGTAGTAAGCTAAAAATATTACTATTACACGTAAAAAATGCTTGAAGAAAAAACTCTTCAAGCATTTTTTATTAAAAAGGTAACTTTAGTTTATTTGCTTTTTTCTTTTTAGACTTTTTTAGGTATAAAACCTTTTTATCGTAATCTATAAAGGCTTTTCCTTTTTCTAAAACATCTGCACCAATAATTCCATGAACTTCTGAAGCATTATGATGTTTTAAAGCGGTATTTACATGAGTTAAATCAAACAAAACTAAGTCTGAATTTTTTAATTTCCAATCTCCTATTTTTAGAATATTATTAGAAGATTTATGAGTTTCCATATCTGTTGCTCCAGCACCCGCTGCTTTTACATCACTTTCTTCTGTAATAAGTTTAAAATAATCTTTTAAATCTAACCCAACACACGAGTTTGATGCTCCAGTATCCAATATAAATACTCCTTTTACCCCGTTAATTTTTGCAGATAACTCTAGATGATTCGTTACCATTTTTTTTAACTTAACTCGTATATATTTCTTTTTACGTAATACTTTTTTCAAACTTGCCATTTCTCGTACTTTTGCACTCGCAAAGATACAGTACTATTTTATGATTACAGATACTCACACACACTTATATTCAGAGCAGTTTAATGAAGATAGAGATGAAATGATACAACGTGCTAAAGCTGCTGGTGTATCTCGTTTTTTTATTCCTGCCATAGACAGTTCATATACAGAAAGTATGATGACACTTGAAAAGAACTATCCGAATGATGTTTTTTTGATGATGGGTTTACACCCAACTTCTGTAAAAGAAAACTTTGAAGAAGAGCTTGCTCATGTAAAACAATGGTTAGAGCAAAAAGATTTTTACGCAATAGGTGAAATTGGTATCGATTTGTACTGGGATAAAACATTTTTAGCGCAACAACAACAAGCTTTTAAAACTCAAATTCAATGGGCAAAAGAAAAAAAACTACCAATAGTTATTCACTGTAGAGATGCTTTTGATGAAATTTTTGAAATTTTAGAAGAAGAAAAAAGTGAAGATTTATTTGGAATTTTTCACTGCTTTACTGGAACATTAGAGCAAGCACAAAAAGCAATATCGTATAATATGAAGCTAGGAATTGGCGGTGTAGTTACTTTTAAAAATGGTAAAATAGATAAGTTTTTAGATCAAATTGATATTAAAAATATTGTTTTAGAAACCGATTCACCCTATTTAGCACCTACTCCTTTCAGAGGCAAAAGAAATGAAAGTAGTTATATAGAGCAAGTTGTTGGTAAATTAGTTGATATATACGGGCTTTCTTTCGAAGAAATTTCCGAAATTACTACTCAAAATTCAAAAGACGTTTTTGGTGTCTAAAACACAAATAGCATATTATAAATCTCCTATCGGAACTCTAGAAATAACTGGAGGTTCTAAGGGAATTTATAGTATTATTTTTGTTGATGAAACTTCAGAAAATCCTTCTCAAGTAATAGCTACAGAAATACAAAATTGCATTCAACAGTTAGATGAATACTTTAAAGGAACACGTAAAGAATTTGAACTAAAATTAGCCCCAAAAGGAACTAAATTTCAAGGAAAAGTTTGGAAAGAGTTACTAAAGGTACCCTATGGTAAAACAAAAAGCTACTCACAACAATCTATAGCATTAGGCGATGTTAAAGCCATTAGAGCAGTTGCAACTGCCAATGGAAAAAACCCTATTTCAATTATTATTCCATGTCATAGAATCATTGGCTCAGACGGATCTTTAACCGGATATGCTGGTGGTATTTGGAGAAAAAAATGGTTGTTAGAGCACGAAGGTGTATTGAAAAAACAAACAAGCTTGTTTTAATTTAAATTTCTTTTTTCAGCAAAAAACTTCTTTAATAAAAAACTACATTCATTTTCTAAAACACCTTTTATTACCTTTGTTTTTGGGTGTAATCTTGTATTTAATACACTAAAACCTAGTTTAGGTTCACTAGCCCCGTAAACTATTTTTCCTATTTGAGCCCAATAACTAGCTCCAGCACACATTTGACAAGGTTCTAACGTTACATAAAGTACACAATCTTTTAAAAATTTACCCCCTAAATAATCTGAAGCAGCGGTGTAAGCTTGCATTTCTGCATGTGCTGTAACATCATTAAGTGTTTCTGTTAAGTTATGAGCTCTTGCAATAATTTGTCCATTTAAAACAATTATTGCTCCAACAGGAACTTCCCCCTTATCAAAAGCAGTTTGCGCCTCTACAAGCGCTTTTTTCATAAAATAAACATCATCAAAAGGCTCCATAACTTATAAATCGATATTAGCTAAACAAAAGTAACTAATTTTTATAGGCTTTCAATTTTGTTAAAATGGTTATTTTTACCAAAAATTTATAATTTGATTTCTTTAGAAACCGCTACAAATAAAAAAATTTACTTTGCTTCAGATCAACATTTAGGAGCCCCCACTAATGAACTTAGCTTCCCTAGAGAACAAAAATTTGTTCAATGGCTAAACGAAGTAAAACATGATGCTTGCGCCATTTTTTTACTTGGGGACTTATTTGATTTTTGGTTTGAATACAAGAAAGTTGTTCCTAAAGGATTTGTCAGGGTTTTAGGAAAACTAGCAGAAATAAGAGATTCTGGTATCCCTATTTACTTTTTTGTAGGTAATCATGATTTATGGATGCATGATTATTTTGAAAAAGAGTTAAACATTCCTGTTTTTCATTCTCCACAAGAATTTAAAATTAATAATCAACTTTTTTTAATTGGTCATGGTGATGGTTTAGGACCTCACGACAAAGGCTATAAACGAATGAAAAAAGTATTCACTTTCGCACCTTTTAAATGGTTGTTCAGGTGGTTACATCCTGATTTAGGAGTTAAACTCGGCCAATATATGTCTGTAAAAAATAAAATGATTTCAGGCGATGAAGATTTTAAATTTTTAGGAGAAGATAAAGAATGGCTTGTTCAATATTGCAAGCGCAAACTAAATCATAAACATTATGATTATTTTATTTTTGGACACCGACACCTTCCTTTAGAAATTCAGTTAAAACCAGATAGTAAGTATATAAACCTTGGTGACTGGGTGAACTACTTTACATTTGCAGTTTATTATAACAAAGAGTTGTCTCTTGAAAAATATTCATAAAAAAGCCTCATGTTACATGAGGCTTTTTTTTAAAACTATTAAAATCTAAATGTAAGTCCAGCTTTAAAAGTCATACCATTAAAGCCAAATTGATTTACCTCCCAAGGATATTTAAATCTTCCTCCTAAATCGGTGACTACATCTCCTTTTGTATCAATTTCATCTGGATACACATCAAATAAATTATTTATCATCACATTTGCAGAGATAACTTCTGAAAATTTATAACCTAAAGCTAAATCTGTTACTGTTTTACCTGAAAAAGTTTGATCTTTTGAAGGATCTGATGCATGCTGCCATGTTACTTCTCCAAAGTAAGTATTATTTAATGACGTTGTAAAATTACCTACTTCATAATTAGCTCCAAATAATAATTTTGTATTTGGTCGAGAGCTAGTAATTCTAGACTGTTCTTTTCTATTAAATATTTTGTTTTTATAATTTTCTAAACTCTCAGGAGTATCTACCTCTCCTTCTAACTTAGTTCTATTAATGTTTAATGCCATATTTAAAGCAAGTTTCCCTGCTGCAAAATCTATATTTCTATATCTCATCGTATAATCAAACCCTTGGGTAATTGTATTAACCGCATTAATAAAGAATTTTAGACTCGTTATATCATTATTATCAAGTATTTCTTCAACTGCAGCATTAGTATTACCAAAGTCATCTGTAGCTCCAATTTCACCAGTAAATAAAACCCTATCATCAACAGTTACATGATAATAATCTAAAGAAATAGTAAAATCTGAAGATGCTTTTACTGTTAAGCCTGCTGATATGTTATTAGAGGTTTCAGCAAACAATGGTTTTACCCCTAAGCTCTTAACTACTGGACTAACATTATTAAAAGTTCCTTGATTTGAGATAGTTTGATTAGATACTAAAGTCTGAACATTACTTAAATACACTTGATGCAATGAAGGCGCTCTAAAACCTGTACTGTATGAGGCTCTCAAAACCCCTGCTTCACCTACTTTTAATCTTGAATTTAATTTCCATGAAAAATTATCTCCAAAATCAGAGTAATTTTCATAACGAATGGCACCTCCAATTAAAAACTTCTCAGTAATATCCCAATCTAATGTAGAATATGCTCCAATATTTGTTCTAGTTTCACTTAAAGCATTCCCTGGTTGTAATCCCGGAAAAGACTGTGCTCCACCGTCAACATATGAAGCTTCTTCTCCTGCTTCAACATCAAATTGCTCTTGACGTCCTTCTAAACCAAAACCAACACTAACTTTCCCAAAAGATCTGCTAACATCAAAATTACCTACAATATTACTAAAACCATACCCTCCTGCATTAAAAACAATTGGACTAGCTGCACCCAAACTCGGATTAATAGTATTTCCTATAGTGTAATCTACTGTATTACCACCGTAAGTTGCACTTGCATCTGCATCAAATTCTCCTAATTTAAATTTCACTCCTCCCGTAAATAAAACATCAATAATATCTGTTTCAAAAGTTGGCTGAAAACCATTATAATCCTGGCCGTCTGGCGTTAATAAACCAAAATCATCTGTAATCCAGTATGGAGGCCTGTATAAGGCAAAACTCTTTCCTAACCTATAATCCATACCACCAAATGCATACAATGTTGTATTTTCAGATAATGGATACTCTGTATTTAAATACAAATCTCCTTTTGTCATTTGAGGCTGACCAATAATCATTCCTAAATCAGGGTTTTCACGTGTCCATTCATTATCAACTCCAAATAAGTCATCTCTTCCTGGCTCACCTGCCCTATCAGTATAATCTTGATGATATCCACTTAATGTAGCATTCAAAAAACCTCCTTCTCCAAAAGTAAAAGTATGATTCACATTTGCTCCTGCGTTGAACCCATCTCCTTCTTTAGTAATACCAGAACTTACATTAACTTCCGTGTTTTTTATATTCTTTTTTAAAATAATATTTACAACACCTGCAACAGCATCAGATCCATATTGAGCAGACGCTCCATCTCTTAATACTTCTACTCTCTCTATAGCAGCAGTTGGAATACTTTTCATATCTGTACCTACTTCTCCTTTTCCTGGAGTATCATTCACATACACTAACGCACTTTGGTTTTTCCTCTTGCCGTTAACTAAAACCAAAGTTCTACTCGGGCCCAAACCCCTTAAGTCAGCTGGATCAAAATGTGCTGTAGCATCAGATACTGTTTGATTACTTGCATTGTAAGATGGCACAGCATAAGTTAACATTTGGTCTATATTATTTTGACCTGTTGATTGTAATTCTCTAACACTAATATTATCAATAGGTACTGCTGAATCTAAAATAGTTCTTGGCTTCGATCTGTTTCCTGTTAAAACAACCTCATCTAAAACATTACCCTCCTCTAAAACAACGTTTAAAACACCACCTGAAACCTTTTTTTCTACAACATTAAAACCAATGGATGAAAATACTAAAATAGACGGACTGGATTTTAAATTCAAATTAAACTCTCCTTCTAAGTTGGTAGAAGTTCCATTTGATGTCCCTTTTTCAACTACATTCACTCCTGGTAGTGGCTCTCCGCTAGTATCGGTTACCTTTCCTTTTACAACTTGCCCTAACAATGAGAAAGAACATAAAAACAAGAAAAGCCCTAACGTGCTTCTAATCGATAAATTTTTCATACTCTAGTTTAGATTTAATGTTTACATTAACAAATCTTTACATTTTTTTTAACAAAAACAAGCAAAAATTAAAAATAGATCAGTTTTTAAGTTAAAAAAAACAATAAACAAAACCGTAAAAGCCGTTTAAGTAACTTTTTATCAAAAACAACCCAACTAAAAACAATCTTTAACCAACTTTTAACAACTAAAAAATTGTTATTATTGTAGCTTTGTTTTCACAACCCTTAACCTTAATTATAAATTGTAATATGGATATAGATGTAAGAGCCATTAATGAGAAAATCGAAAAAGAAAGTGCTTTTGTTGATATTCTTACTGCTGAAATGAACAAAGTGATTGTTGGTCAAAAGCAGATGATTGAAACACTTTTAATAGGTTTATTAGGAAACGGCCATATTTTACTTGAAGGTGTACCTGGTTTAGCAAAAACATTAGCTATCAATACTCTTTCTAAAGCTGTAAATGGATCTTTTAGCAGAGTACAATTTACACCAGATTTACTTCCTGCAGATGTAGTTGGTACTATGATTTATAATGTTAAAGAAAATGACTTTTCTATTAAAAAAGGTCCAATTTTTGCAAATTTTGTTCTTGCTGATGAAATTAACCGTGCTCCTGCCAAAGTACAATCAGCTTTGTTAGAAGCCATGCAAGAACGACAAATTACTATTGGTGATGAAACTTTTAAACTAGACGAACCATTTCTTGTAATGGCAACACAAAACCCAGTTGAACAAGAGGGAACATATCCATTACCTGAAGCACAAGTTGATCGTTTTATGCTAAAAACTGTAATTGAATATCCTAAATTACAAGACGAACAACTTATCATGAGAATGAATTTAAATGGAGGTTTCCAAAAAGTAAACCCTGTTATTTCTATTGATCAAATATTAAGAGCAAGAAGTGTAGCTAACGAAGTTTACATGGATGAAAAGATTGAAAAATATATCTTAGACATTATTTTTGCTACACGTTTCCCTGAAAAATACAATTTAGAAAAACTTCAAGGTTTAATTAGCTTTGGTTCTTCACCTCGTGGTAGTATTGCTTTAGCCAAAGCTGCTAAATGTTATGCTTTCATCAAAAGAAGAGGTTACGTAATTCCTGAAGATGTAAGAGCTGTTGTTTACGATGTTCTAAGACACAGAATTGGAATCACTTACGAGGCTGAAGCTGAAAATATTACATCTGTAGATATTATAAACACCATAATAAACGAGATACAAGTCCCTTAAATCTATCCCCATAGATTATTATTAATTACCCCCCAAAAAAATGACATACAAATTAACAACGTACAAAACCTTACGAGGTAAGAAAAGAATTTTAGAAATCCCTAGAAAAAAAAGCACAGAAGCAATTGTTTACTTAGATGAAAAACCATCATTTTATGTGGATTGTTTTGATTTACAAACCGAATCTAATGTTATAATGAATAGCTTGGTATTATGCCAGCAAAGAAGCATTACAGAGGTTGTAAAAGAAATTGGAAAAAAGAATAATGTTAATTTATCAATAAAAGAAGCTCCGATATTTGCTGTTGAAAGTTCGTATGAAATGAAAGATATTGAGCTTCCACCGTTGCCTGAAAACTGGTTAAACTAATAGATGAATACCAAAGAATTATTAAAGAAAGTTCGAAAAATTGAAATAAAAACCAAAAGATTGTCTAACCACATCTTTGGAGGTGAATACCATTCTACTTTTAAAGGTAGAGGTATGACTTTTTCTGAGGTTAGACAATATCAATTTGGTGATGATGTTCGCTCTATAGACTGGAATGTTACTGCCAGGTATAATGAACCTTATGTAAAAGTTTTTGAAGAAGAACGAGAACTTACCATGATGTTAATGGTAGATGTTTCTGGCTCCGAATTCTTTGGTACCACCAATCAATTTAAAAAAGATACTGTTACAGAAATTGCAGCTACATTAGCTTTTTCTGCCATTCAAAACAATGATAAAGTAGGCTTGGTTTTATTTAGTGACCAAGTTGAACTTTTCATACCTCCTAAAAAAGGAAAAAGTCATGTACTTCGTATCATCCGAGAGTTAATTGAATTTTCTCCGAAGAGCAAAAAAACAAATATTAATGAGGCCTTAAAATTTCTTTCTGGTGTTATGAAAAAGAAAGCTATTGTTTTTGTTTTATCTGATTTTATGGATGATAATTATGCTAAGACACTAAAAATAGTTGGCAACAAGCATGATGTTACTGGTATACGTATTTATGATTCTTTTGATGAAGAATTACCTAACTTAGGAATGGTGCCAATGCTTGATAGCGAAACTAGTTCCGTACAGTTAGTAAACACCAGTTCTAAATCTGTACGAAATCAATACAAAGCAAACGCATTACAGTTAAAAGATGAATTTATCAATTCATTTAAAAAAAGTGGCTCGGGTACAATCAATATAAATACCAATGACAGCTACGTGAAAAAATTGTTGAGTTATTTTAAAAACAAAGCATAAGTTGAAAAATTACCTAACATACCTATTTTTATTTGTAACCTGTTTATGCTTTTCACAATCACCTCTTGTAAAAGCAGAAGTAGATACAACATCAATACGAATTGGAGAACAATTTGAATATAAAATTACTGTTAATGAAACAGACAATGTAATTATTCCTAAACTAAATGAAATATTAGGTTTAGAAGTTGTTGACACTTTAAAAATAGACACTCTAAAAAATAAATTAGTTAGAAAATATATTTTAACTGGTTTTGATAGTGGAGCATATTATATTCCGCAACAACAAGTATTCATTAAAAACCAAGCTCATTTAACAGATAGTTTACTTATAAATGTTGCTTCCATAGCTATAGATACCACAAAAGTTCAAAAGTTTCCTATAAAAGGGATTAAAGCTGAACCTTATCAGTTTGATGATTTTAAAAATACAATTTACTGGATTTTAGCCATCTTTTTAATAGTTGGAACAGTTTTATATTTTGCTCTAAAAAGAACAGACAATCAACAAACGTACACTTCAGAACCTTTGTTAGCACCTTACCAAGAAGCAATAAGAAGCCTTAAGCTTTTAGACGGAAAACTTCTGTGGCAAAATAATAAAGTAAAAGAATATTACAGTGAACTTACAGATATTATTAGGCATTTTATAGAACGCGAACTACATGTTCCAGCGCTAGAGACTACAACTGATGGATTGTTAGAAACGTTAAATGATTTTAGTGGCACTAAGGCTATTGATACTGATAAAGAAACCTTACAAAAGCTTCATAAACTATTACAACAATCTGATTTAGTAAAGTTTGCAAAGTCCAAACCTTTAGCTCATGAAATTGAAGCAGATAGAAATATTGCAGAACACATAATAAAAAACATAAAACCGAAAGAAATTGATACAGAACAAGAAATAGTTAATCTTCAACCAGTTGTGATTGTTGAAAAACCTATTGTTCAAAAACCATCAATATGGGTTAAAATTGTAGTTATCTCTCTTTTATTAGCCCTAGTAATAATTATTGCTGCCTATGTAGGGAAACTTGCTGAATTGTCTAACACCATAAACAATACTGTACCTTATGCTCAATAATTTTGAATTCCATAGTCCAGAGTTTTTTTGGCTGTTAATAGCTATTCCGCTACTAGCTGTTTGGTATTTTTACAACCGAAGAGAAGAAAGCGCAACGCTAAATATTCCTTCTACACGTGGCATAAAACCAACTATAACTGCGCAACTAAAACCTTTATTATATGTTTTAAGGTTAGCAGCATTATCAGCTTTAATTATTGCATTAACAAGACCAAGAAATGTTTCAGTAAGTAAAAAAACCAAAACAAATCGTGGTATTGATATTGTTATGGCCATAGATGTTTCTGCAAGTATGCTTGCTAAAGATCTTCAACCTAACAGACTGGACGCATTAAAAAGAGTAGCTACAGATTTTGTGAATCGTAGACCAAATGATAGAATTGGTATTGTTGTGTATGCTGGTGAAAGCTTCACGCAAACCCCAATTACAAGCGATAAATCCATAGTTAAAAGAACAATTGCTGAAATTAAATGGGGACAGTTAGAAGGCGGTACAGCAATAGGTATGGGTTTAGGTTCTGCAGTAAACAGACTTAAAGAGAGTGAAGCTAAAAGTAAAGTAATTATATTGCTTACAGATGGAGTTAACAATGCTGGATTTATTGATCCTGTTACGGCTACAGAATTAGCAAAAGGTAATAGTATTAAAGTATATACTATTGGTATTGGTACTAACGGAATGGCTCCTTTCCCTTGGGCTAAAGACCCAAGAACCGGAAAATTATCATTTAGAAATCAGCAAGTTGAAATTGACGAAGATTTACTGAAATTTATAGCGAAAGAAACAGATGGCAAATACTTTAGAGCTACCAATAACGAAAAATTAAAAGCTATTTATAACGAAATTGATAAGTTAGAAAAAACTAAAATAGAAGAATTCAAATATTATAATTATACTGAAAAATTCAGATTATGGATATTTTTAGCAGGTATTTTATTACTTATTGAATTTGTTTTAAGAAATACTTTATTTAAAAGTTTTATATAAAAATCAGCAAAAATGTATAAGTTAGAAGAACCTATCTATTTTTATTTATTTGCAATTATACCCATTTTAATTGTGGTGTTTTTGTTGGTTTCATGGTGGAAAAAAAGAACACAAAAAAAATATTTTAATACTACTTTATTAAGCAGGTTAGCTCCGTACAGCTCTAACTTTAAACCTAGGTTGAAATTGTTTTTTTTAATACTAAGTTTTAGTTTTTTAATAATTGCTTTGGTTAACCCTAAAATGGGCACACAATTAAAAACTGTAAAACGCGAAGGAGTGGATGTAGTTTTTGCACTTGACGTATCTAAAAGTATGTTAGCCGAAGATATTGCTCCTAATCGTTTAGAAAAATCAAAGCAAATAATATCAAAAATTATTGACAAACTAGGAAGTGACAGAGTTGGAATTATTATTTACGCAGGAAATGCCTACCCGCTGCTTCCAATCACAACAGACCATGCTGCTGCAAAAATGTTTTTGCAAAACGCAAATCCAGACATGGTATCCAGCCAAGGAACAGCAATTAATGAAGCTTTAGAGTTAACTTCTACTTATTATAATAATGAAGAACAAACGAATAAATTTTTAATCATAATTTCTGACGGAGAAGACCATCAAGAAGAAACTAAACAAATTGCTCAAAATTTAGCAAATACTGGTGTAAAGCTTTACACTATTGGTGTTGGTACAGAAAAAGGTGGGCCAATTCCTATTAAATTAAACGGATCTTTAATCGGTTATAAAAAAGACAACAAAGGCGAAACCGTAATTACCCAAAGAAAACCAGCTGTTTTACAAGGTATAGCAGACGCCTCAAGTGGAATTTATATAGATGGAAATAAAACAGATGAACCTGTTAAAACTATTGAAAAAATTATAGCGAACGCTCAAAAAAGCGAGTTTGAGACGCAACAATTTTCTGATTATAAAGATCAATTTCAATGGTTCATTGCACTTGGACTTCTGTTTTTAATTATCGATGCATTTGTTTTTGAAAAGAAAACTAAATGGCTGAAAAAAGTAGATTTATTTGATGAAGAAAAGAAGTAGAAGTATGAAAACACTAATCAATTTACTTATCATAATTTTATTATGTAGTTCAAGCTTTACTTGGGCACAAAAAGACACGCTACAACTTAACCGAGAGGCAAGATCTTTACTTAGAAAAGGAAACAAGCTTTATAATAAACAAAAATTTAGTGAAGCTGCTATTGCCTACAGAAAAGCTTTGGGTAAAAACAGTAACTACGATAAAGCTACTTATAATTACGGAAACGCTTTATATCAAAGTAAAAAATACAAAGAAGCTGTATCTGAATACGAGACTACCATTAAAACATCTAAAGATAAATATGCAAAAGCACAAGCTTATCACAACATGGGCAATGCATTAATGGAACAAAAACAATATCAGGGAGCTGTAGATGCCTATAAAAATGCATTAAGAAATAATCCTAAAGATGATGAAACTCGTTACAATCTTGCTGTTGCTCAACAAAAATTAGATGAGCAACAAGAAAAAAACAACCAACAAAACAATAATAACAAAGACGACAAACAAAACAAAGACAATAAAGACCAAAACAAGGATAAGAAACAAAATAAAGATCAACAAGAACAAAACGATCAGCAACAAGATAAACAGCAAGACCAAAAAGAGGGTGGCGATAATGATGAGAATAAAGATCAGAAGGAGAAAGAAAATCCAAAAGATCAAAATCAACAACAAAAAGGAGATAATAAAGATCCTAACAAGCAACCTAAACCTCAACCTGGTAAAATGACGCCTGAGCAAATGAAGCAGTTATTAGAAAGTTTAAATAACGAGGAAAAGAAAACGCAAAAGAAAATGAACGTTCAAAAAGCTAAAGGTAAAAAAGTAAATCAAGAGAAAGATTGGTAAACTTTAATATAATTTTAAGAGTAAACACTTAACAATCAATTAAATTATTGTTTTAAAATTTAGTTATTTTTATCCGATTTTTGAATACCAATGAAGCTGAAACTTAACATATCAATATTAGTATTTTTTATTAGTCTTTTTTCTTATTCCCAAGATGTGGAATTTAAGGCTACTGTTAGTAAAAATAAATTAGGTGTAAACCAACGTTTACGTGTAGAGTTTTCTATAAACAAACAAGGAGCTGATAATTTCAAAGAGCCAAATTTTAAAAACTTTAAAATTGTTGGAGGACCGAGTCAATCTGTAAGTCAATCATGGATTAACGGAAAAGCCAGCTTTAACCAATCATACACTTACATTATTCAACCATTACGTCAAGGAGAATTTAATTTACCTCCTGCAACGATTGAATATAAAAATGAAACATTAAAAACAGAACCTGTAAAAATTATTGTTACGGAAGCTGTTAAAATTCCAAAAAATCCTAACGACCCTAATTATATAGCGGAGCAAAACATTCATTTAGTTGCAGAAGTTTCTAAAGGAAATCCTTATGTAGGTGAATCTGTATATGTAGAGTATAGAATTTATTTTAGCGATAATATTCAAATATATGACAACGCAATAACAGAGGCTCCTAAATATAATGGTTTCTGGAATCAAGAAATTAAAAGAAATGGAATGCCTGTTAAAAGTACAATGTACAATGGTGAGCAATATAATTATGCCGTATTACATAAAGCATTATTAATTCCAACTAAAAGCGGCAAACTAACTATTGAACCAATGAAAATGGATATTCTAGTGGCTGTACCAACTGGAAGAGGAGATTTTTTTGGAAACGCAATTGTTAGGCAGGTTAAACGTGAGTTTTCCTCAGCTAAAAAAACTATAAACGCCAGAGCACTTCCTAACGAAGGTAAACCTGTTGATTTCACAGGAGCGGTTGGAGACTTTACTTATAGTGTAGATTTAAGTAAAACAAATCTTAAAGCAAATGAATCTTCAACCATAACAGTACAAGTAGAAGGTACAGGTAACTTAAAATTAATAGAACTACCTAGTATTGAAACTCCAAAAGAGTTAGAAGTATACCAACCTGAAAGAAAAGAAAAAATAAGTACTACTTCAAAAGGTTTAAGAGGTTATATAGCCAATAAATATACTGTAGTACCAGAATACAAAGGAAAATATAAAATACCTGGCACATCTTTTAGTTATTTTAACCCTGATGAAGAAAAATATTACACCATTTCTTCTGATGATTTATATGTAGATGTTTTAGAAGGTAAAGAGCTTACAACAACAAACAATAATACTGTTGTAAAACAAACCGTAACAGGTGGTAATAACTTTAGATTTATTCAAACTAAAAGTAATTTTACACCAATTAATACGTCTTCATTTTTTAATAGTACTACTTTTTATATTTTATTATTACTTCCATTAGTAGTAATACCATTAGTTATACTTCTTTACAAGAAAAAAGAAGAAAGAGATGGAGATGTTATGGGGAATAAAATTAGAAAAGCAGATAAATTAGCTAAAAAATATTTATCAGAAGCCCAGAAACAACTTGGCAATAAAGAAGCTTTTTATGAATCTTTAGAAAGAGCCTTTCACAACTATTTAAAAGCTAAACTAAAAGTTGAAACTGCAGACATCAGTAAAGAAAGAGTAACTAGTTTATTAACTAACAAAAAAGTAGACAGCAGTACCATTAACCAATTTATTGCTATTTTAAATGAATGTGATTTTGCTCGTTACACTCCGATAGATAACGTACAAATGAACGAGCAATACGAACAAGCAAAACAAGTAATAACCCAACTAGACAAACAGTTATAATGAAAAAAGTATTTTTAATTTTATTATTTGTAGGTCAAGTTTTGTTGGGACAAAATACCAACGAATTATTTACTAACGCAAATAATTTATACAAAAATGGCAAATATGAAGAAGCCATAGAGCTATATAAAAAAATAGAAAATAATGGATTAATTTCATCTGAATTGTATTACAATTTGGGTAATTGCTATTATAAACTAAACAAAGTAGCTCATACAATTTATAATTATGAAAAAGCGTTACAGATAGACCCAACTAATGATGACGTTAAAAACAACCTAATTTTTGCAAAAAGATTAACTCTTGATAGAATTGAAGAATTGCCTAAAAGTTTATCGCAAAAAATAGAAACAGCAATATTCTCAAAGATCAGCTACAATACATGGGGAATAATTGCAATATTATTTTCTAGCCTTGCAACCTTATTATTTTTAGCATACTATTTTTCTGATAAATCATCATTAAAAAAACTATATTTTACCTTGAGCGTTGTTTGTGTATTATTTTTACTAAGTAGTTTTGGTATTGCTAAGCACCAATATAACAAAGAGAAAAACACTACTGAAGCCATCATTTTTACTGAAGAAATTATAGTTTTTAATGAACCTACACAAAGTGCTGATGAAGCTTTTAAATTACATGAAGGCACAAAAGTTTTAGTTTTAGATGCTGTAGATGAATGGAAAAAAATTAAATTAGCTGACGGTAAATTAGGATGGATTATTGCGAAAAACATCAAAGAATTATAATTCGCAATATTATAATTCTTATTTTCGTAACAATTCCATGAAATCTAAAAGACACATATTTTTAAAGTATTTACTACTATTACTGCTCTCTTTAAAAGCAGTTTATTTTGTGTCTGAGAATATAAATATTCTTGATAATGATATTGAACTATGTTCTGAAATAGATCAAGATGAAAATGAAAACGATAGTAAACAAGAACTTGATGAAAATGAAAAAATAACTCATCAACACAGTACTTTGTTTAAACTTCAAATTCAAAACACCAATAACAACAATCATTTTATAATAAAACACTACAAAACACTGCTTGTAGAGTTTACTACTCCACCACCAGAAAAACATACTTATAATCAGGTTTCATAAATAAATTTAAAAAACAGAAGTTGATAAATAACTTCTTTAAACCCTTATAATATGTTTAAAACATTAAAAAATGATTTACCCGCAAGTGTTGTGGTATTTTTTGTAGCATTACCATTATGTTTAGGTATTGCTTTAGCCAGTGGAGCTCCATTATTTTCAGGATTAATTGCTGGTATTGTTGGAGGAATTGTAGTTGGTGCTATCAGTGGCTCTAAAATTGGAGTAAGTGGACCCGCAGCTGGTTTAGCGGCTATTGTATTTAGCGCAATAGATAATTTAGGTAGTTTCGAAATATTTTTAACAGCTGTAGTTTTAGGTGGAATTATACAATTAATACTAGGTTTAGCTAAAGCGGGTGTAATTGCGTATTTCTTCCCTTCATCAGTTATAAAAGGAATGTTGACAGGTATTGGTATTATCATTATCAAGAAACAGATTCCTTATTTCTTTGGCCATGAAACACCAAGAACTGTTGGTTTTTTGGAATTCTTTACCTCTTTGGATAAAACTAGGATGAGTCCAATTATAATTGGATTAATAGGATTAGGTATTTTAATTTTATGGCAACAAGTATTAAGTAAAAAAGGAAAAATATTTCAATTAATACAAGGTCCTGTAGTCGCTGTGGTTATAGGTATTGTTTATTATTTTGCAACTTTAGGAAATAGTGATTTAGCATTAAACGCTGTTGAATTGGTAAGTGTACCAGTACCAGATAGCGTTGATTCGTTTTTTGGTCAATTTACTTTTCCAGATTTTTCAGGTATAACAAATCAAGAAGTTTGGATTGTTGCTTTCACCATTGCAATTGTTGCTAGTTTAGAGACTTTATTATGTGTTGAAGCTACCGATAAATTAGATCCGGATAAAAATGTAACTCCTACTAACAGAGAACTATTTGCACAGGGTGCGGGAAATATTTTTTCAGGATTAATTGGAGGTTTACCAATTACACAAGTTATTGTTCGTAGTTCGGCAAATATTCAATCTGGAGGAAAAAGTAAAATGTCTGCTATAATTCATGGTTTCTTTTTATTAATCTCTATTATTTTAATTCCAACTTTATTAAACAAAATTCCATTATCTGTATTAGCAGCTAT
This sequence comes from Tenacibaculum geojense, assembly GCF_042676005.1. Taxonomy (NCBI): domain Bacteria; kingdom Pseudomonadati; phylum Bacteroidota; class Flavobacteriia; order Flavobacteriales; family Flavobacteriaceae; genus Tenacibaculum; species Tenacibaculum geojense. The sequence continues at coordinate 150,015 of NZ_JBHTJR010000051.1, forward strand.
TTTATTTATTGTTGGTTTTAAGTTAGCAAAACCTTCAACATTTATGAATATGTTTAAGTTAGGATGGAAGCAATTTATTCCTTTCATGGCAACTGTACTACCAATGGCAATAACAGGTGATTTATTATTAGGTATTGGGTTAGGTTTAGCTGTTGGTATTGTGATTATTTTGTATAAGAACTATGAAAATTCACATTTTTTACATAAAGAAGGAGAAAAAGGACATGTTAAAATGACATTAGCCGAAGAAGTAACCTTTTTTAATAAAGGTGCTATTTTAAAAGAATTAGATAGCTTACCAGAAAATTCTGATTTAGTATTAGATGTTACCAATACTAGGTATTTAGATAATGATATTATTGAAATTTTAGAAGATTTTGCTCACAAAGCAAAAGAAAGGCACATTAATATCAAATTAATTTCTGAAAGAGGTATTGTAGAAAATCCTGATAGTTATATAGAATTTTTTAAATTAAGACCAAAATCAGCATAACTAACAATTAAAACTTATAAAATGAGAAATAAAGCATTATCAAAAGATATTCAAGTAGGATTAACTCCTAACGCTGTTTTACACGATTTATTAGCGGGTAATGAGCGTTACACAAGTAATAATATAACAGCTTCAGACGTTCCTAGCTTAGTTGAACAAACAACTAACGGACAATTTCCTAAAGCAGTAATTTTATCATGTATAGACTCTCGTGTTCCTGTAGAAATGGTTTTTGATCAAACTATCGGAGACGTATTTGTTGCTCGTGTTGCAGGAAACTTTGAAAACGTTGATATTTTAGGAAGTATGGAGTACTCATGTAAAGTAGCTGGTAGTAAATTAGTATTGGTTTTAGGTCATGAAAGCTGCGGTGCTGTTAAAGCTGCTTGTGATGGCGTAGAGCTTGGAAACATAACTGCAATGTTAGATAATATTGTTCCTGCTGCTAAAATGGCTTCAGAAGAAGTAGATGGTGTTGCTGATTCTTCTAACAGTGCTTTTGTTGCTAAAACTGTAGAAAATAACGTAAAATTAACCGTTGAAAGAATCCGTGAAAAAAGTCCAATTTTAGCAGAAATGGAAAAGAATGGAGAAATTCAAATAGTTGGCGGAGTATATTCATTAACCACTGGAAAAGTTACCATGTTGTAAATTTTAAATTTACATAATAAAAAAGTCCGAAAACTAAATTTTCGGACTTTTTTATTATATGGTTTCTTTGGATTTTGATTCTTCTTTAGTTGCATCGGCCTCTTCCTCATCACCTTTTATTATTGACGGAAACAACATTGGTGCAATTTTTTTTACAGGCCTATACAAAATAGATTCATTTAAACCTTCTTGAGATACAAAAGGAATGGTATCATTCATTTTTCCAAAAAAGATAAATATTACACTTAAGATTAATCCTATTTTTAACGCTCCAAATACTCCTCCTAAAATTTTATTTAAAATACCTAAAGATGCAAAATCTGCAATTTTAGTTAATATTTTACCTAATAAAGCTATTACTACTATAATTACAACAAAAGTCGCTGCAAATGCAGCAAGTGTAATATATTTTTCATCCCAACTTACACTTGTTTTTAACCAATCTCCTATAAAATAAGAAAAGTGAATAGCTCCATAAACTCCAGCTACCAAAGCAACCAAAGAAGCAACCTCAACAAAAAGTCCTTTCATTAAACCTCTTACAAAACCAAATAAAAGCAAAGCCGCAATGATAATATCAAATGTATTCATAGTGTAAAATATTTTAACAAATATAGTAACTGGTTTGTATCTTTGCTACAATTAAAAATTATGAATAAAGACATTAATTTAAAAGAAAAGTGGGATACGCTTGTAAACTCTTTATCTAATGAGTTTGCTGATGGTGATGATTTAAATGTAGATGGAATAATCTATTTAATTGGTGTTCAAGAACTAGGACAAGGACATCGATCTTTTAAAAAAGATGAAAAAATAAACTTAATGCATATTGCTATTTGCAAATTATTAGAACCATACGGCTATTATGAATTTGATTATTTTGATAATGATGGGTGGCCACACTATAAAACCTTAACGGAACTTCCGAATTTAAAACCTGGCGAACAAACTGTATTAATTAAAGAAGCAATTATTAATTACTTTGAAAGTATAAACTATTTTTAAGTAACAGACATTTTTTTAATCAAGTACGAAAATAACCTAGGAAAATAACGTTTAACGTATACACCAAATTTTTCTTTAGCACCAGCAATATAAGCTTCCTCTTTATTAGTAATGATAGCATTTGTCATTAATTTAGCAAATCTATCAGGATGTATACCAGAATCGGTTGCCAAATCCATTTTATTTTGTGGAGATCCATCGCCAGTCAATGCATTTATAGATATATTAGTAGTTACAAAGCCAGGACAAATTAAGGTTATAATGATATTATACTTTGCAACTTCTGCTCTTAAACTATCAAAAAAACCATGAAGCGCATGTTTTGATGCCGCATAAGAAGAACGCAACGGAGTACCTATTTTACCTACAATACTAGTTGTTACAACTAATTGACCTGATTTCTTTTCTATAAAATAAGGCAGTATAGCTTTTGTTAGTGCAACAGTTCCTAAATAATTTATGTCCATAATTCTTTTATCAACATCAATAGAAGTGTTTTCAGCTAATGAACGTTGACTAATGCCTCCGTTATTTACTAAAATATCAATGGTTCCAAAAAATGATAGGGCTTCAGAAACTTTTTCTTCTAAATTATTATAATTTTCAAGGTCTAATGGTAAAACACTCACCTCCTTAGAATTGCTACACAACGATTTAACTGCATTTAATTGTGTTATATTTCTAGATGATAAAATTAATTTTGTATTTTGCTGCGATAAGTATATCGCTAATGATTTACCAATACCAGAAGATGCTCCAGTGATCCAAATAACTTTATTTTTCACTTGCATTGTAAGGTTTTTTAATTGCAATGTACTTAATATTAAATAAGAAATAGTAATTTTGGTACGTTTATTGAAATGTGTACAGTGAAAATTAGAATATATAATAAAATAAATCCCTAAATGATGAAAAAAATTCTTGCATTATTAGTATTTGTTACATCTATTGCAAATGCTCAATTCTCTATAAAAGGAACAATGACCCCACCAGATAAAGGTGATTGGGTAATTTTATATAAAATTGAAGGAGCTAAACAAAAATTTATAAAAAACGAAACTGTTCAGTTTAGTAAAGTGAATATTGGTGGGAGAGAACAAGAAATTGCTCGTTTTGAATTCAAATTACCTGCTGACACTAAACCAGGAGCATATCGTTTAACATACAGAGACCGAGGAGCTGGTTTTGTTGATTTTTTATTTAACAAAGAAGATGTTGAATTAATTTTTAACCCGCAATATCCTGACGAGTCTGTTATTTATACTAAATCTTTAGAAAATAAAGTATACCGTGAGTATATGGATGCTTTATCTTTAACGCAAAGAACGGTTGATTCTTTACAAGTTGCTTACTTAAAAGATCCTTCCAAAAGTACCAAAAAACAGTATAAGAAAGCTGTTGAAGCTGTTGAAGATATGCAAGATATTTATGAAGGTAAGTCTAAAGGAATGTTAGCTAATCATTTCATCAAATCTTCAAAGTCTTCTAATCCAGATAGTCCATTAGATGACACACAAGAATATTTAAACTCGGTAGTTGATAATTTCTTTAAAAACATCGATTTTTCAGATGAAAAATTATACTACTCATCATTCTTTATTGACAAAATTACGGACTATGTATTTTATTTAAACGTTGCTGAAGGTCAAGAAGCACAACAAGCTTTGTATCAAAAATCTATTGATAAAGTAATGGACGTTATCAAAGAAGATAAATTACGAAAAGAAGTGATTGAGTATTTAGTAACACGTTTTACTAATGCTAGAAATTCAGGAGTAGTTGATCGTCTTTTTGATGAATATTACAGCAAATTACCTTCTGAGATGCAAGACAATAAATTTAAAGATGAAAAATTAAGTTTATTAACTGCTTCTGTTGGAAGAACAGCACCAGATTTTTCTTGGACAGAGGAAGGAAAAGAGTATAAATTATCTACTATTAATGAAGCCGATAAGTATTTATTAGTATTTTGGAGTACTGGTTGTCCTCACTGTGTTGATGAAATTCCTTTATTACACAAAGAAATGCAAGCGTATAAAAATGTTTCTGTAATTTCTTTTGGAATTGAAAATGAGGTTACAGAATGGCAAGAGTTTGTTAAAAACTTACCTAATTTCCATAATGCAGTTGGAACACACCCTGATTACAAGTTTGATAATGAAACAGTAAAAAAATATAATTTAACTGGAACACCTTCTTATTTCATTTTAGACAAAGACAAAAAGATTATTGCTTTACCTAATGGTTTAGAGGATGTAAAAGCTTATTTAAACGAACTATAGGGTTCTAAAAATATTCTAATAAAAAAGACACTGATAACAGTGTCTTTTTTTTATGCTAAAAAAATAAAAAGGCATCTTCAATATGTTTAATATCATACGAATTTGAATCTTTTAAAATGGCTATAATATCAAAACGTACATCTGAATTTATATTATTATGAACAATATAATGATCCATTGCACTTATTAAAAGTTTTATCTTTTTGGGAGAAACAAAATCTTGTGGATTACCAAAATAACTAGATGATCTTGTTTTTACTTCTACAGCAGCTATAATAGCTTCTTTTTGGACAATTATATCTACTTCTGCTTTTAAAAATCTATAATTTGTCTCTAAAATTTTATAGCCATTTCTCTTCAAATAATCAATAGCTATTGCCTCTCCTTTATTACCAAGATCATTGTGTTGTGCCATAGTTTGTATTATATTTGAATAACTGCTAAAAAAAATAATGAATAAAAATATTGGAAATTTAGACAAAACCATAAGAATTGCAAGCGCTTTAATAATAGCTGGACTTTCTTATTTTAACATAATAACCGGTGTACTTGAAATTACACTTTTGCTTATAGCTATTATTTTTCTTGTAACTAGCTTACTTAATTTTTGTCCTTTGTATAAAATATTTCGTTATAGTAGTTGCAAAAAAGAATAACTATTAGTTAAAAACTACTTTTCCTTCAGTTTTAGTAATAGCAACATTAATATTTCTACCAAAAATCAAGGCTCGATTATCCGGTTCATGTCCAGCAGGAAAATCAAACAAAACAGGAATCTGTTTTGGAACTACAGCTAAAACCAAATGTTCTATAGTGTATCCCCAAGGCGTAGTGTTTTTTTTAATTTTAGTCATATCACCTACAATTACTGCCTTAACTTTATTAAAATACCCCGCTCTTTTCAGACTTTGCAACATTCTATCTACAGAATATTTATATTCACCAATTTCTTCTATAAATAAAATTTTTCCATTGGTATTTAATTGACTTTCGGAACCCAACATCGATGCTAAAATTGCTATATTTCCTCCAACTAGCACTCCATTAGCCTCTCCTGTTCTGTTATTTTTATTTGCTTTTATCGTATAGCTCAACCTTTCTCCAAACAATGCTTTTTTAAAGGTGCTAATTGTTTCAGGGATATCAGAAGGTAAATCTTGCATACTTGTTCCCATCATTGCATGTAATGTTTCATATCCTAAATTATGAATATGATTGTGAAACGCTGTAATATCAGAATAACCAATTATCCATTTTGGATTTTTCTTAAATTGAGTAAAATCCAATTTATCTAAAATCCTTACAGAACCATAACCGCCTCTTGCACTCCAAATAGCTTTGATATTTGGATTGTCTAATGCATTTTGAAAATCTTGGCAACGTTCTTCATCTGTACCAGCAAAATGATAGTTTTGGTTAAACATGTGTTTACCATACACTACATGTAACCCCCAACTTTCTGCAAGTTCTTTTGCTTTATCAATAACATGTTTTCTATTTTTTAAAATTCCAGCAGGAGCAACCATTGCAATAGTATCTCCCTTTTGTAAATAGGGCGGAGTAATTAATTTATTATTAGCTACCTGAGAAAAAGCCGATGAACTCATCAATATAAAAAATAAAACGGTTAAATATTTCATAAACAATAGTATTAGTAAATTTTAAAAAGGTAAAATCTACATCAGTAAATGTACCAAATTATACCAGTTTAAAAAATTGCTTTTTTGTACTTTTGCCCTTTAATTTAGCACAAAACATGAGTACACCAAAAAAATATACAATTACTGCAGCTTTACCATATACTAACGGGCCTATTCATATTGGTCATTTAGCCGGAGTTTATGTACCTGCAGATATTTACGCAAGATATTTACGTTTAACAGGAAACGATGTTGCTTACATATGTGGTTCCGATGAGCATGGTGTAGCCATACCAATGCGTGCTAAAAAAGAAGGAGTTTCTCCTCAAGAAATTATAGACAAATATCATGGTATAATTAAAAAATCTTTTGAAGATTTTGGAATTTCTTTTGATAATTACTCAAGAACTTCTAATAAAATACATCATGAAACAGCATCAAACTTTTTTAAAAACCTATACAATTCTGGAGAGTTTGTTGAAGAGGTTTCTGAACAATTATACGATGCTGAAGCAGATCAGTTTTTAGCCGATCGTTTTGTGGTTGGAACTTGTCCGAAATGTGGAAATGAAGAAAGTTATGGAGATCAATGTGAAAAATGTGGAACAAGTCATAATGCTACCGATTTAATAAATCCTAAATCTGCAATAACAGGAAATGTTCCTGTGTTAAAACAAACAAAACACTGGTTTTTACCATTAGACAAACATGAAGCTTTTTTACGTGAATGGATATTAGAAGGTCATAAAAACGATTGGAAATCAAACGTATTAGGACAAGTTAAATCGTGGATTGATGACGGTTTACGTCCACGTGCCGTAACAAGAGATTTAGATTGGGGAATTCCTGTTCCTGTTGAAGGAGCTGACGGAAAAGTACTTTACGTTTGGTTTGATGCGCCAATTGGTTATATTTCTTCTACCAAAGAATGGGCTGCAAAAGAAGGTAAAAATTGGGAAGACTACTGGAAAGATGAAAACACAAAATTGGTGCACTTTATTGGTAAAGACAATATTGTTTTTCACTGTATCATTTTCCCATCTATGTTAAAAGCACATGGAGATTATATTTTACCAGAAAATGTGCCTGCTAATGAATTTTTAAACTTAGAAGGAAACAAACTATCCACTTCAAAAAACTGGGCTGTTTGGTTACATGAATATTTAGAAGAGTTTCCAGGACAACAAGATGTATTACGTTACACATTAACTGCAAATGCTCCTGAAAATAAGGATAACGATTTTACTTGGAAAGATTTTCAGGCTAAAAACAATAATGAGTTAGTAGCCATATTTGGTAACTTTATCAATAGAGTAGTTGTATTAACCAATAAATATTACAACGGTATTGTTCCTGAAGCGAGTGATTTATCTGAAATTGATGAAGAAGTTTTAGAGCAATTACAACAGTACCCAGAAATAATTGCCAAATCTATTGAACGTTATCGCTTTAGAGAAGCTTCTCAAGAATTAATGAATTTAGCCAGACTTGGTAATAAATATTTAGCCGATGAAGAACCTTGGAAGGTTATTAAACAAGATGAAGAACGTGTAAAAACCATTATGAATGTAGCCTTACAAATTGCCACAGGCTTAGCTGTATTATCAGAACCTTTTATTCCGTTTACTTCAAATAAATTAAAATCTATATTAAATATTGATGCAAGTTTAAGTTGGACTGATGTAACTACAAAAGACACTTTAATTACTGCAAACCATCAAATAGGAAAAGCAGAATTATTATTTACCAAAATTGAAGATAAAACTATTGATGTGCAACTAGAAAAACTAGAAGCTACAAAAAAGGCTAATGAAGCAGCCAATAAAACTGTAGAACCACAAAAAGACACCATTGAGTTTGATGATTTTACGAAAATGGATATTAGAATTGGTACTATTTTAGAAGCAGAAAAGGTTGCAAAAACAAAGAAATTACTAAAATTAAAAGTTGATGTTGGTATCGATATTAGAACTATTGTTTCAGGAATTGCTGAAAGCTTTAACCCTGAAGATATAGTTGGACAACAAGTAACAGTTTTATGTAATCTTGCACCAAGAAAAATTCGTGGCGTAGAAAGTCAAGGAATGATATTAATGACGGATACTCCAGACGGAAAATTAGCATTTGTAGAACCTCAACAAACTATTCAAAACGGAGGACAAGTTTGTTAAACTTATTTAGAAAATAAACATTAAAAAAAATTGCTATTGAGTTTATTTTTAATAACTCAAATATTTTGTTTTGCACAACAGATAAAATTGGAATTTCAGTTATTGAAATGGAAAATGGTTATTAAAAATAACTCTTAGTGATTTTGTTGTTAGGGCTCAAACTAGTGCTACTAGGATAGGAATGACTGGTTTGGAGGAATGCCTGTATTATACTAAAGGAAACTATAATCCTAAAAGAAAAGTATATAAACCTCAAAAAAATAAAAAGAATTAAGATCAATAACACATTATTAAACAACAATTCAAAGTGTTATTTATAAAGTATATAAAAATTGAATATGAAATTTAGAATTTTAACAACATTGGTTTTCTTGGTCACTTTAACAACTAATAGTCAAGAAAAATTAGGTTATTTTTTCAACAATCTTAAGAAAAGTAGCTACTCCATCAATATTAAAGAAATATTTCCTGTAGTTAATCAGCAAAATGGTAATACTGTTGTTTTTTTAAAAGATGCTAAAAATATTTATGCTTATAAACTAAATGATAGTTTTAAAGTAATATCTAAAATTGCTTTAGAAAATTCAAAAAGAAAATTCAAAACCTTGTTAGGTTTCAGCATTTCTGATAACGAAGATTATAGTTTATACCTATCAAATAAAAGCAAAAATAAATTTATTAGAACAACTTTTTCTTTTAAAAATAAAAAATCATCGTCAAGAGAGTTTACGCTAGGAAATAATGAAGAATTTGTTCAAACTGCTTCTTTAAATAATAAGTTTTATCTAATTACATCAAAGAAACACTCTGACATAGTTAATCTTCACATTCATCAAAATGAAAATTCTGAAAGTAAAAAGATTGATTTTTCAGATCAAAAAATTATTGATAAGCTCGGACAAGGCACATACGTTGGTAATTTACTATTATATAAACCTTTTATTGCTTCTGATGGCTTTGTAAAAAACAAAAAATCCGAAGAAATAATTAAAATTGATAGTGATGTTCCTAATGCTATTGAAATAGTTTCAAAGACTAATAAAATGTATCTAAATAAAGATCAAATTATTTTCACTTTTGATAGCAGCAACAAAAATACTCAAGCTATTGTTATAGATCCAGAAAAATATAAAGGTACGTTCAAATCTTTTCCAAAAGATTTAAGATCGGCCAAAAAAACAAACTCTTTTTTTGTTGATGAAAAAATATTTATCAGTACAACAAATAAAAACAAGCTGTTTTTACAAATTTTCGATTTTAATTCAGAAAAGCTTTTAAAAAAATATACTATTGAAAAAGACAAACCAATTAGTTTTAAAAACACACCTATTATTCAAGAAGGTGGTGCATATACTATGGTGAGAAAGTTAGAGAGTGCTAAAAAATTTCTACGTAAAATAAATGCAGGTGAGTTTGGAATATCTGCAAGAAAAACAAATAACACGTATAAAGTAACTATTGGAGGTTATGTAAAAAAAGCTTCTCCAGGTCAAATGGGAGCAATGGGTTTTTCAATGACTATGTCTGGTTCCTTTTTAAGCCCTACTTTTAATGCATTTGTTTCTTCATCAAATACAAGATCTATAAGAATAAAAAGCCTGCTTGACTTAAACTTTGAGCATGTTAAAGATAAAATTCCAGACAATGTATTTGATAAAATTAATGATTACACTTTTAATAACTCTCTAGAAACTACTATATTTAAGTATAAAGACTTTTATATAAAGGGTGAATATAGTCAAGGGAGTAAATTATTTACTTTAAAGAAATTTACTGACTAACATTTGTCATGCTCAAAATAGCTTATCACGAAATATACAATCATCCTTTGCCTGAAAATCATCGTTTTCCTATGGAAAAATATGACTTATTACCTCAACAATTAATACATGAAGGCACTTGTATACAGGATAACTTTTTTGAACCAGAAATACCCAATAACAAACATTTTTTTACAGTTCATACTCCCGAATATTTTTTTGACTTATTAAATATTACATTATCAAAAAAAGAGGAACGTAAAATTGGTTTCCCTCTAACTGAGCAATTAGTAGCCAGAGAAATGAAAATTGCCGATGGCACTTTAAAAGCTAGTGAATATGCCTTAAAGTTTGGAGTCGCTATGAATATTGCTGGCGGAACACATCATGCATTTTCTAACAGAGGAGAAGGATTTTGTATGTTAAATGATCAAGCAATTGCAGCAAAATATCTTCAAAACTATTATGGTTTAAAAAAAATACTAATTATAGATCTAGATGTGCATCAAGGTAACGGAACTGCGGAAATATTTGCGAATGATAGCAGTGTTTTTACATTTTCTATGCATGGAAAAACCAACTATCCGTTTCATAAAGAAACATCAAACCTTGATATTCCACTAGAAAACAATACTACGGATGAAGTTTACCTCGAAATTTTACAAACACATCTTTTTAATCTGATTAATACCGTAAAACCAGATTTCATCTTTTATCAATGTGGTGTAGATATTTTAGCGAGTGATAAACTTGGTAAACTTAGCATTAGTTTAGAAGGATGTAAAGAAAGAGATCGAATGGTATTACAAACTTGTAAAAATTATCAAATACCAGTTATGTGTAGTATGGGAGGTGGGTACTCTAAAGAAATTAAAACTATTGTTGAGGCTCATGCTAACACCTTTCGCTTAGCGCAAGAAATATTTTTTTAAAACACTTTATACACATACCTCTTAAAAAGGCATTTTTTGTTTCTTTGTCATTCAATAAAATAAGACCCCTTTCTTATTACAAAAAAGAAAAAAGCATGCAAATTATTCAATATATAACAGCACAATCGTCGTTATCAGAAAAAAGTATTACAAATACCTTAGAACTCTTACATGAAGATTGCACCGTTCCGTTTATTGCTCGTTACCGAAAGGAAAAAACTGGAAATTTAGACGAAGTTGAAATCGGACTTATTGTAAAACTTAAAGAACAATTTGAGGCATTAGAAAAAAGAAAAAAAGCAATTTTAAAAGCACTTAAAGAACAAGAAGTATTAACAAAAGAGCTTGAAAACAAAATACTAAATACAAGTGATCTTACAGTTTTAGAAGATATTTACTTGCCGTATAAGAAAAAACGCAAAACAAAGGCTGAAACAGCACGAAATCAAGGTTTAGAACCATTGGCAAAAATACTAATGAGTCAGCGTAATGATGATGTTTCTTTTGTAGCTTCAAAATACATTAACAACGAAATCACTTCCGAGGAAAAAGCGCTAGAAGGTGCTCGATTTATTATTGCTGAATGGATAAGTGAACGTACCGATGTTAGAAACCTAATAAGACGAGAACTTGAACACTTTTCTACCATTAACACAAAGGTTAAAAAGGCCAAGAAAGAAGACGACAGCGCGTTAAAATTTAAAGATTATTTTGATTGGTCTGAGAATTTAAGTAAAATCCCATCTCATAGACTGTTGGCTATTTTAAGAGCAGAAAAAGAAGGTTTTATTCGTGTAAAAATCACAATTGATGATGAACGTGTTTTAGAAAAAATAGATAGGAAAGTCATCAAAAATAATAACGAAAGTGGCGCCGAAGTTCAATTAGCTATTGATGATGCTTATAAACGTTTATTACTTCCCTCTTTAACTACTGAAGCAATGAATATTGCTAAAGAAAAAGCAGATGATTCTGCCATTCAGGTATTTACAAAAAACTTAGAACAATTATTGTTAGGTGCACCATTAGGAGAAAAAAGAATTTTAGCACTGGATCCTGGATATAGAACTGGTTGTAAGGTTGTTTGTTTAAATGAACAAGGTAAATTATTATACAATACCACAATTTTTCCGCATCCGCCTCAACAAAAAACTACCGAAGCTGCTTATACAATAGAACATTTAATTGAAAAATATACTATCCAAGCTATTTCTATTGGAAACGGAACAGCATCCAGAGAAACAGAGAGGTTTATTAAAAATATAAAAGCTACAAAAACACTTGAAGTTTTTGTTGTGAATGAAGCAGGAGCTTCTATATATTCTGCATCAAAAATTGCAAGAGATGAGTTTCCAGACCATGATGTTACCGTTAGAGGTGCTGTTTCTATAGGAAGACGTTTAGCAGACCCATTAGCAGAGTTGGTAAAAATTGAGGCTAAATCTATAGGTGTTGGTCAGTATCAACATGATGTAGATCAAACTAAACTTAAAAAATCATTAGATACCGTAGTAGAACATTGTGTGAATAAAGTTGGTGTTAACATTAATACAGCAAGTGCTTCTTTATTAAGTTATGTTTCAGGTATTGGTCCTAAATTAGCAGATAATATTGTTAGTTATAGAAACGAAAATGGAATTTTTAAAAATAGAAGCGAAATAAAAAAAGTAGCAAGATTAGGAGGCAAAGCTTTTGAACAATCGGCTGGTTTTTTACGTATAAAAAACGGAACGAATCCTCTAGATGATTCCAGCGTTCATCCTGAGAGTTATGCTTTAGTAGAAAGTATTGCTAAAGATTTACAAACCAAAACTCAAAATTTAATTGGTAATACCGCTACCTTAAAGCAAATACACTTATCAAAATATGTTACCGATAAATTTGGACTACCTACTTTAAAAGATATTATAAAAGAATTAGAAAAACCTGGTTTAGACCCTAGAGATACCGCTAAAGCGTTTTCTTTTGATGACAGTATTCAAACTATAAATGATATTTCAACCGGGTTAATTTTACCAGGTATTGTAAATAACATTACAAATTTTGGTTGTTTTGTTGATATTGGAATTAAAGAAAGTGGTTTAATTCACATTTCTAATCTTTCTGACACTTATGTTAGTGATGTTAATGAACATGTAAGCTTACAACAACAAGTAATTGTAAAAGTTTTAGAAGTTGACCTTCAACGTAAAAGAATCCAATTACAATTAGTTAAAAAATAACTCTAAAACTTCCATTTTCAATGGAAGTTTTTTTATGGAATTCCTAAAACGGAAACTGGCAACTCTTTTAACCATTTGTCACCATATTTTTCGGTTAGTAGTTCATAAATTAGTCTATTTCTTGTTACAGCTTTATTATACAAATCTGGTGATATTACACAATTGTTTGTTTCAACACCTACATTATATTTTTCTTTAAACTCATTTAATCCTTTTGGATTATTATCATATATTCCAAAAACTGTAAAATTAAGCCCTTCGTTCTCTAATTTTGTGGCTAATTGATGTTTATTACACCCTACTTTTTCAGTTGAAAAAAAAGAATTACGAACATCAAGATTCTTTAAAACAATGGTTATAACATTTTTTTTAGAGGTGATTTTTTTTGGTTGAAGAATGTATGTATAAAACGCTGGTGCATAAAAATTAAAAGTATACTTCCCTTTTCTAGGTAGTTGAACCGTAAAATTATCAGTATTATTAATCGTTACTTTTTTTGACAATTCATTTATTACCAATTCACCATATACCATCTCTTTATTTGTAGTATTTAATAATTTCACTGTTAAAGATACTTCCTTAGCAAATATTGATGTGTAAATAAAAAAGACCGAAATTAATACATATATTTTCATAATACTTATTTAACCCTAAAGACGAGATAAAAATTAGCATGTTGCATTTTATACTGAATTTTTAACTACTAAAACTAAATCCAATCAGAATCTTCTAATGTAAAAATTTCGCTAATTTCAACTTCGAAAATCTGAGCTAACTTTAAAGCTAAAACAGTTGAGGGCACATATTTACCTAGCTCCATGGCATTAATTGTTTGTCTACTAACCTTTGCTAATATAGCAAGCTCTGCTTGAGTTATATTCTTTTTTGCTCTCTCAACCTTAATGTTATTTTTCATAATTAGCTGATTGTTTTAATTTAAAAATTTGCCAATTAAATTTTATTATAAAAAACAATAAAACTGTAAACATATTTAATATCATAACCCACAAAAAAGAAAAATCATAAATAAAGAGAAATGAAAATAATAAGATTCCGTAATTAACATATACTGCCCAAACTAAAGATTCCAATCGAATTTTTGAAATGTATTCATCTTCTAATCTTTCTTTAGAAAAAGCAACGAGTACCGAGCTAAAAATTATAAAAATTGCTAAAATCTCATCAAGGATATTATTCTTAACAATTCCAATGAACGATTTATTTTCGCCACGTAAAATTTCGTCTATAAAAATTGCAGGCATATTAAAATCTAAAAAGGTTGGCTCATATTCATAAAAAAGGGTAACCAAACCAATAATTGAAGAAGGAATAAGTATAAACAAGCCTAACCTTTTAAAGTTACTAGGAAATAAAAAATTTACTTTCATAATATTACAGATTTGTTCTACAAATGTAAAACAAACTAACCTAAAAGACAAATAAACTTTACTTTTTAAAAGTCGAAAAATTTATTTTAGAAAGAATTTAATTATTTAGTATTTGTTGGATTTCTCTAAGCCGAATTTCTACTTGCATTAATGTTTCCAAAAAGAGATCTTGTTACCATTTTTTCAAAAACTTCTACTTCTGCTGTATTTTTTTTATCAATTTTTTCAAATTCTTGAAGCTTTTTTAGTGCGTATTGCTGTATTGTTAACAAAGGGAGTACAATAGATTCTCTGACCTCTATTGATGCCTTACCTGCTGGTTCATTTTCCATCAACTCTTTATAACCAGACAATTTTAACAATAGCTTTTTTGTTACCTTATATTCATCATAAATTATGTTCCAAAATGGACTAAACTCTATATCATCAGACATATATTTTGTTAATGCAAAAAATGATTTTGTAAGAGACATCATACTGTTTGCTAATAAAGCTCTAAAAAAGCTTGAGTTTTTATAAAACTGTGCTACTTTATCCCATTGATTAGTTTCCTCAAAATGTCTTAACGCCGTTCCTACTCCAAAAAAACCAGGGACATTTTGTTTTAACTGACTCCATGATCCTACAAAAGGAATTGCTCTTAAATCTGAAAAGATTAACGTATCTGAATTTGATCTTTTAGATGGTCTACTGCCAATATTTGTTTTTCCATAATATTTTAGAGTACTCATTCTTTCTAAATACGGAACAAACATTGGGTGATTTTTAAAATCTGTATATTTTTTATAACTAATTTCTGCCAATTCATTCATTACCGATATATCATTTTCAGTCAATCCTAGATTGGTACTTTGCAATCGGTTAGAAACTCCAGAACTAATTAATTGCTCCAAATTGTACTGCGCACTGTCATTAGTGCCAAAATTAGAGCTAATTGTTTGTCCCTGAATAGTTAACTGCACCTCCTTATCTTCAATAGTAGGACCTAAAGATGCATAGAATTGATGTGTTTTACCTCCTCCTCTGGCAGGTGGTCCTCCTCTACCATCAAAAAACACTACATCAACATCATACTTTCTAGAAATAGTAGTCAAGGCTTCTTTAGCTTTAAAAATAGCCCAATTCGCCATTAAATAACCTCCATCTTTGGTTCCGTCGGAGAAACCTAACATAATCGTTTGTTTGTTATCTCTATTTGATAAATGTTTTCTATAGTTTCTATTTTCATACAACTGTTGCATAACTTTTGGAGCATTTTGCAAGTCATTTACAGTTTCAAAAAGTGGCACAACATCTACCGTTAAGTCTGTATTAAAAGCTACTAATTTTAACATTGCAAACAGCTGCATTACATTTAAGGCGGTTTGATTATTACTAATTACATACCTATTGGCTCCTTTTTCTCCGTTTTGTTGCTGAATTTGTTTAACTACTTTTATTGTTTTTAGTGTATTGTACACTAAATCGTCATGTTTTGTAATTTCTATATCAACAGTAGTATTTACTTCAGATAAAATCTGGATTTGTTCTTCTGAAGATAAATCGTGATAATTGTCTGGAAAAATAGTTAACCCGTTAGCTAAAGTTGCATCTACAAAAGAAGTAAATACTTTATGATGAACTCTACTATCTTGACGAATATCTAAAGACGCAAAATGAAAGCCAAAAAGTTTAATTTTATTGAGCAAGTTGTTAATATCACTTAAATATAAAGATTGATGCTTACTTAAAATATCTTGTTTAACATTCTCTAATTCTTTTAATAGTACAGAAAGCTCAATAGTATCTAATTCATCATCATCAAAACTACTTTTGTAAAGCATTTTGTCTAATAATTCCATTTTATCTATTACTTCTTTAAACGTAAGTTTTCTTTTAAGCTTTCTAATATCTTTATAGTAAGATTTTAAAATGGTTTGCTTTAATCTGCGAGCAACTTTTTGAGTAATTTCTGGTGTCACAAAAGGGTTACCGTCTCTATCACCTCCTGGCCAAAACCCAATATTAATAATCTCATTAGAAATATCTGATGATTCAAAAATATTTTGTTGTATGTAGTCAAAAATGCCTCCAAATGAATCGTAAAAAACATTTTCTAAATACCATATTAAACTTACAGCTTCATCATACGGGGTTGGTTTTTGTCTATTTAAAAATGGTGTTTTACCTAATTGAGCCAATAATGTGTTTATTGAATTTAAATCATTCTTTTTTATTGCTTTGGTAAGATCTGTAATAATCCCTAAAACAGCACCAGGATAAAATTGTGTTGGATGCGCTGTTAAAACAATTCTTACCTTAAAATCTTCTAAATACTGTTGAAGTTCTTTTAGTTTATTTTGTAGCAAGGCACTTTCTTTTAAACTGCGTAGTGTACCTATTCCATCCATATTATTAATAACAGGAAATGCTGCATCCTCTATAGCATCAAACAAAACAACCTGCCTTTCTATATATTGAATAAACCTAAAAAGTAAATTTATTTTATCTTTTACTGAACTATCATCTAAATACTTTCTAAAAAAAGTTTCTACAATAGTTGTTGGGTCTTTACCTTCGTTAAAACCTTGTTTGCATGCATCATGAAAAAGAGGTAATAAAACACCTGTTTTTGATATTGCATCAAAAGGAAGGGTCATGAAAATACTATTGTAAATTTGAAATCTAGATAATACGTTTTCATTAAATCGGACCAATTTTGGCTGCGCAGACATATGTATTTTTTTCACTAAAGATAATAAAAAAAGACACCTAAGTGTCTTTTTATTACAACATCAATAACTCATTACATACTACTTCTGTTACATACCTTTTTTCTCCTTGATTATTCTCGTAACTTCTATTTGTTAACTTCCCCTCTATTAAAACTTCGCTCCCTTTATCTAAATAATTTTCAATAATTTCAGCTGTTTTATTCCATGCAATAACGTTATGCCATTGTGTATCTGTAATCTTTTCTCCTTGTGCGTTTTTGTAAACTTCATTGGTAGCTATAGAAAACTTTGCTAATTTTTTACCAGATTCTAATGTTATCACTTCTGGTTTCATTCCTAAATTTCCAATTAACTGTACTCTGTTTTTTAGTGCATTCATGTTATATTATTTTTTAAATTAAACAGTTAAGACTCATAATTACAACTAATTACACTGCAAATATCTATACTTACTTCTTTTACTGTAAACTATTAAACATTTGCTTTCGTTAGTAATTAGTTGTAGTCGTTTACATTCATATAAATTCGTATATTTACACAAGTTCAAAATCAATTTTTTTATGAAAGCATACAGAAATGAAAAGTGGAAACTTTTCAATTTAGGTAATTGCGATCTTGAAAAAGAAGAAATAATGGTTTCGAGCTATGGGAGAGTAAAAAAGAAAAAGAAAGGCGAAGAAGAGTTTAAGTTTTATGATAACGGTATAATTAATAATTTTGAAACATTACGTTATTATAAAAAAGGCAAAAAAAAGAACGACAACTATTATGTGCACAGAGCTATGGCACAGTTGTTTTTAGAAAAGGATGCTGATGATAAACGATTTGTTATTCACTTAAATCATGATTTAACTGATAACAGAATTGAAAATTTAAAATGGGTTAACCAGAAAGAGTTAACTAAACATCAAGTTACCAACCCAAAAAGAATTGCTGTTAAGCATCAGCGAACAAATTGTAAACTAACTGAAGGAAGAGTTAGATTGATTAAGAAAAAAATTTTTGACCCAAATAGAAAGACCAGAATGCGCTTAATTGCTAAACAATTTGGTATTTCTGAAATGCAATTATACCGCATAAAATCGGGCGAAAATTGGGGTAGCGTAACAGACTACTAAATAATAATTGCTATGGATAATAGAAATTGCTTGGAATGCAATGAACCTGTTGTAGGAAGAATTGATAAAAAATTCTGTTCGGACTATTGTAGAAATACTTACAATAATAAAGTTGATAAAGATTATAAAAATCTTATCAGGAACACTAATAACAGACTTAGAAAAAATTATAAAATTTTAACTGAATTGAATACCACTGGTAAAACAAAAGTTAGTAGACGTAAATTGTTTGACCGTGGTTTCGATTTTCAGTTAGTTACATCTTTGTATACCACAAAAACAGGTAATACCTATTTTTATATATATAACCAAGGGTATTTAAACCTTGAAAACGACATGTGTCTTTTAGTGAAACAAGACTAATTTATTTCCAGGTATTAGCTTTTAATTGTAACGCTGCTTTTAACACGTCTTTTTGGCTAATTTGCCCCACTAATTTTCCGTTATCTACAATAGGAAATCTTCTTCTTTTAGAAGCTAAAAATTTATTTGCAGCATCAAAAATATTCATGTTACCGTCTATAGTTTCTACATTTTTAACCATTGCATTTTCTACTAAATTATTTTTATCTACTGGCATGTTATAATATCTACTTTCAGAAATTTGCTTAATACAATCTCCTTCAGAAATTATACCTACCAATTCATTTTGTTCATTAACCACAGGACCTCCAGAAATTTTATTAGAAATTAATGTTTCAATTACCTCTTCTATAGTTTGATGCGTTTGAAAAGTAATTAATTTTTTAGTCATGTAATCAGATACTAAAATAGGTTCTTGAACCTCTATTGTTTGTGTACTTCTTTTACCTTGAAAACTTTTAATAGCCATAGTTTTTAAATTTAAATTTTATTAAATATACTGATTTTTAGTTAGTTATAAAATTATTTTATCTAATGCTATTTTTTTTTCTACTTTTAGTGCTATAAATTACACTATGAAAACGACAACCAAACCACTCACACTACTATTATTAATTTTAATAGTTTTTTGGAGCTTTTCTGAATTAAAACCCTCATATAATTCGGTAGAAAACCAAACAGATCCCACAAAATTTTCAATTAATTCTGCACTATATCATTTAAAAAACATTTCGCAAAAACCACATGCCGTTGGTACCGACGAACACAAACACGTACAACAATATCTATTTAATGAATTAAAAAAAATTGGTTTAACACCGTCAATACAAAAAGCAACTGTTTTTA
Organism: Tenacibaculum geojense; assembly: GCF_042676005.1. Classification (NCBI taxonomy): domain Bacteria; kingdom Pseudomonadati; phylum Bacteroidota; class Flavobacteriia; order Flavobacteriales; family Flavobacteriaceae; genus Tenacibaculum; species Tenacibaculum geojense. The sequence goes on from NZ_JBHTJR010000051.1 coordinate 169,600, forward strand.
ATAAAAGTTGGAAAGCAGGCACTAGTGTTGAAAATATTGTTGCCAAAATAGAAGGAACAGCTAATACCGAAAAATCATTACTTGTTTTATCTCATTATGATAGCAACCCACACTCTGCAATTGGTGCAGCCGATGCAGGTTCTGGAGTTGTAACTATTTTAGAAGGAATTAGAGCTTATTTAGCTTCAAATAAGCCTCCAAAAAATGACATTATAATTGTTTTTTCTGATGCTGAAGAGCTTGGCTTATTAGGGGCTCAAGCTTTTGCTCAACAACATGAGTTTGCAAAAGATATTGGCGTAATTTTAAACTTTGAAGCCAGAGGTAGTGGCGGCCCAAGTTATATGTTAATGGAAACTAATGGTAAAAACAGTAAATTACTATCTGAGTTTTTAAACGCAAAACCTAACTTCCCTCTAGCAAACTCATTAATGTATAGTATTTATAAAATGCTACCTAATGATACTGACTTGACAGTTTTTAGAGAAGAGTGTGACATTAATGGTTTTAATGTAGCTTTTATTGGAGACCATTTTGATTATCATACAGTCCAAGATAATTATTCTAGATTAGACAGGTCTTCATTAGCTCATCAAGTAGATTATTTCACAACTTTAGTTCCTTATTTTGCCAACAGTGATATTAGCAACTTACACAGTGATACAGATTGGGTATACGCTAACTTTCCTCTCATAAAAATAATAAATTATCCTTTTGCATGGGTATTACCTTTATTAATCATAGCTTCTTTACTATTTATTACTTTATTAATAATGGGTATTCGCAATCAAAAAATAAATATTAAGGATAGCTTTAAGGGAATAATTCCATTTTTAGTAAGTATTTTACTTTGTACCAGTATCTCCTATGGTTTATGGCAAATAATTTTAATTGCACATCCTTACTATCAAGATATTTTGCATGGTTTTCCTTATAATGGATACACATATATAGCTGCTTTTTGTAGTTTGAATGTATATATTGTTTTTAAAACCTATAACTATTTCACTGCTATTAAAAGAGAGAATTTACTAATTGCTCCAATATTTTTCTGGCTAATCATTAATTGTTTGATTTATTTATATTTAAAAGGAGCAGGATTTTTTATTATTCCTGTTTTTATTGCCTTATTGTCTTTAACTATCTTGATTTTTTCCAATATTAAAACACATAAAAAACCGTTATTATTTACTCTTATAGCCATACCAACTATTTATATGCTAACCCCAATTATTAAAATGTTTCCTGTTGGCTTAGGGTTAAAAAACATTTTTATATCCGGACTATTTATAGCATTAACAGCAAGCTTATTAACACCTATATTTCATCAATATAAAAAGAAAAATGGATGGCAGTTTATATTTGGTGTTGCTAGTATCATACTATTTTTAATAGCTACGTTTAATAGCAAGTTTTCTTATGACAAGAAAAAACCAAATAGCTTACTTTATGTTCAAGATGATGATAATAATAATGCATACTGGGCTACTTATAATAAAACTTTAGATGCTTATACAAAGCAAATTTTTGATACGGATTATGAGCAAGGTGGTATAAAAAACGCTGAAACGAAAAGTAAATACAACTCAACTTTTAGTTATCATAAAAAAACTAAAAACAGAAACATTAAAAACTCAGAGTTAACTATTTTAAAAGATACTATAGTAGGCAACCTAAGACTTATTGACCTATTAATTACACCAAGTAGAAAAATAAATAAATTTGAAATTTATAATAATCAAAAATTAATTATATCTAAATTAACAGCAAATACGGCAGAAATTATTAACTATAAAACCATGGTTAATAAAGGTACTTTATTAATTTATCATATGGCTAGTTCAGATACTAGTTTAAAAATCTCTATGGCATTTGATAAAAATGAGCACCCTAACTTAACTATTAATGAAGTCTCAAATGATTTGCTAACGCATCCCAGTTTTAAATTAACTCCCAGAACTGAAACCATGATGCCTATGCCTTTTGTTACCAATGATGCTATAATATGTACTAAAACTATTAAATTATAAAAACAAAAAAGCTCAGTGTAATACTGAGCTTTTATATCTTTTAAATAAAAATAATTATTCAATTTGAGTAACACGCAAAGTATTTACCATACCACGAGCTTCCACCGGCATAGATGTTAGGTTTATTACAAAATCGCCTGTATTTACAAACCCTTTCTCTTGAATAATTTCATTGATATCTTTTACGGTATCATCTGTACTCAAATCTCTATCATAATAAAAAGCTCTTACACCCCAAAGTAAATTTAGTTTTCCTAAAATTCTTCTTTCTGATGAAAATGCTATTACATGAGATTTTGGTCTCCAAGCAGATATTTGAAAAGCAGTATAACCACTATTTGTTAATGTTGAAATTGCTGAAGCTTTCATATCATCTGCCATTAGCGCAGCATGATAACATACTGATTTAGTTACAAATCTATTGGTGCGTACATGTGGTGGCTCAATAGGTACTTTAATTAATGGAGAAAACTCAACACTTTTAATAATTTCTGTCATTTTTTCAATTACCTTAAGTGGATGTTTTCCTACCGATGTTTCTCCTGATAACATTACTGCATCTGCACCATCCATAATTGAGTTAGCTACGTCATTTACCTCTGCACGAGTTGGTACAGGGTTCTCAATCATAGTTTCCATCATTTGAGTAGCTATTATTACTGGAATACGAGCTTTTTTAGCGCGTTGCACTAAACTTTTTTGTATTAATGGTACTTCTTGCATTGGTACTTCAACTCCTAGATCTCCACGTGCTACCATTAGTCCGTCACAATAAGGTATTAAAGCATCAATATTTTCAACAGCCTCTGGCTTTTCTATTTTTGCTATTACAGGAACTCTATATTGTGATTTTTGTTTAATTAAATCACGTAGCATTCTTAAATCTTCTGGATTTCTTACAAACGATAAAGCAATCCAATCAACTTCTTGTTCTAAAGCAAAAACAACATCTTTCTTATCTTTTTCGGTAAGAGCAGGTAGTGATATATTTGTATTAGGTAGGTTTACTCCTTTTTTTGATTTTAAAGGACCTCCAACTACCACTTTAGTAACTACTTCTTTTTCTTTATCAGTAGAAACTACCTCAAAATTTAATTTACCATCATCTACTAAAATACGTTCTCCTGGTTTTACATCTTTAGGAAAACGTTGGTAAGTCATAAATGCTTTTTTAGCGGTTCCCTCGCATTCTTCTGTAGTGAAAGTAAAGGTATCTCCAGCTTTTAACACAACTCCTTCTTGCATTACCCCAACACGTAATTTTGGCCCTTGTAAATCGGCTAAAATAGCTACGTTATACCCTTTTTCTTTATTAATTTCTCTAATACGCTTAATTTGTTCTTTAACATTGTCGTATTGAGCGTGCGAAAAATTAATTCTAAAAACATTCACACCAGCAGTTGCCATTTTGGAAAGTATTTCTTTATTGTTGGTTGCTGGACCTAGTGTAGCTACTATTTTGGTTTTTTTGTTGTTTGGCATAGGTTAAAAAATTAAGGATTCTTTAGATTTTAGTGTGTTTGTTTCTATAGAATATGAAGTTATCACTTGCGGTAATTTGTTAATAGCTTCTACTGTTTTAACAATATATTCATAATCAAATTCACCATCTATTTTAATAAAAAAATCAACTCGCTTTTTTTCTGGAATTAAATATACTTTAGTATCACTTTCAGGAAACAAACCAGCAGTATTAGACTGTATTTTTGTTTTGAAAACGTTAGATATTAGATACCAATCGAAATGTTGACTCGCATTTTTATTTTCATAAACCGCAAAAGAGGAATTATAATTTTTATTTTCAAAATCTAAATTATAGCTGGCTCTTTTAAAATTTGTTTTTAAATGCTGATTTAAGAAAAATGCTAGTTTATAATCTTCTAAGGTGGTATGAATACCTATTAACGCATAATCATTATCAGAAAAATCATCGATTTCTAACGAATAAACAGGCATATATAACTTATATTCTACGTATGCTAAGTTACAGAATGTATTGTAATTTTGTAAGGAAAATAACGAAAACGTTTTCGTCTAAGTGCTATGTATTGGCTATTTGTTTTTGAAATGCAAAGTAAACTCTTTTGGCAGCCATTTCTTCTGCTTTCTTTTTAGAAGTAGATCTACCTTTGGCTATTTTTTGTCCATCAATTGTAATTTTAACACTAAAATGTTTTACTGATTGATTTCCGGTATCTTCATAACTTTCAAAAGAATATCGTCTTTTTGTTTTTTGGCACCATTCAATTATTAACCCTTTATAGCTTGTAATTTTACCTTCTAAGTGTTGTAAATCTACATAAGGAATAATAACTTGTTCGTAGATAAATTGATGACAATAGTTATACCCTCTATCTAAATATATAGCTCCTATTAAGGCTTCAAAAATATTACCATGAATATTTTCTCCAACCTGATCATTGGATACATTACTACGAACAAATTTAATTAACTCAAGCTCTTTACCTAGTTTGTTTAAGTTTTCTCTGCTTACTACTTTGGAGCGCATTTGAGTTAAATACCCTTCGTTTCCTTTAGGTGCTTCTTTATATAAATACGAAGCAATAACGGAACCTAAAATAGCGTCTCCTAAAAACTCAAGCCTTTCATAATTAATAGGCTTTCCATTTTTGTCGGTCATTTTTAAAGACCTATGGGTAAAAGCCTTTTTATAATGATTAAGCTTTATAGGTTTAAAGTTCAGTAAATTTTTTAGTTCGTAGAAGAATTCCTCATCTTCTTTGTTTTGAGTATTTACTATTCTACGAATAAAATTCATTAATTAGTCTAACTTTTTGAAGGCAATACATGCATTATGTCCGCCAAAACCAAATGTGTTACTAATAGCTACTTTAATATCTCTTTTTTGGGCTTTATTAAGAGTTAGATTTAATTCTGGATTGATGTTTTCATCAACTGTAGTATGGTTAATAGTTGGAGGAACTATTCCGTGTTGCATTGCTAATATAGACGCAATAGCTTCAACGGCTCCTGCAGCTCCAAGTAAGTGCCCAGTCATAGATTTTGTAGAGTTAATATTGATGTTTTTAGCATGCGATCCAAAAACTTCAGATATAGCTTTTAACTCTGCTACATCACCTAACGGTGTAGAAGTACCATGTGTATTAATATGATCTACCTCTTCAGGTTGTAAACCTGCATTTTCTAAACAGTTTTTCATTACTGCTATTACACCAATTCCATCTGGATGTGGTGCTGTCATGTGGTGAGCGTCTGAAGACATTCCACCACCAACTACTTCTGCATAAATTTTTGCTCCACGAGCTTTAGCATGCTCATATTCTTCTAAAATAATTGCTCCTGCTCCTTCTCCTAACACAAAACCATCTCTAGTAGCATCAAACGGTCTTGATGCTGATTCATGATCTTCATTATTCGTAGATAAAGCATGCATGGCATTAAAACCTCCCATACCAGCAATAGTCACTGCTGCTTCACTACCTCCAGTTACAATTACATCACAGTGCCCTAATCTAATATAATTTAAAGCATCTATCATTGCATTTGCTGAAGACGCACATGCAGAAACTGTTGTGTAATTAGGCCCCATAAATCCATTTTTAATAGATATATTACCTGGAGCGATATCTGCAATCATTTTAGGAATAAAGAAAGGATTAAATCTAGGTGTACCATCTCCTTCGGCATAGTTTATAACTTCATTTTGAAAAGTTTCTAAACCACCAATTCCGGCACCCCAAATTACGCCTACTCTAAGCTTGTTAATTTCGTCTAGATTTAAATTAGCATCTGCAATTGCTTCGTCTGAAGCAACCATGGCATATTGTGTAAATCTATCCATTTTGCGAGCTTCTTTTCGATCCATATGTTCTCTTGGATCAAAACCTTTAAGCTCGCAAGCAAAACGAGTTTTGAACTTGGCAGCATCAAAATATGTAATAGGTGCAGCCCCGCTAACTCCGTTAACTAAGCCATTCCAATATTGTTCTATATTATTTCCTATTGGCGTTAATGCGCCAAGTCCAGTTACGACAACTCGTTTTAATTGCATATAATTCTTACTTTTTTGCTTCTTCTATATAGCTAATTGCTTGACCTACTGTTCCAATGTTTTCAGCTTGATCATCTGGAATTTGAATATCGAATTCTTTTTCGAACTCCATGATTAACTCAACAGTGTCTAATGAATCTGCTCCTAAATCATTTGTGAAGCTAGCTTCGTTAGTTACTTCGTTATCGTCAACTCCTAATTTATCAACGATAATTGCTTTTACTCTTGATGCAATGTCTGACATAATTTTCTAATTTTAAAATTTTAAATCGGGACAAAAATACGAATCTTACCTTTTTATTCTAATTTTTCCTCAAAAATGTGATGTCTAAATTAAAAAAATCTTTTGGTTTATTCTATCCCTTTGTTAATAATTATTCTTTTTTTTGCAGTAACAACGCAACTTTGACACTCATGAAACGTATTGCTATTTTTGCTTCTGGCTCTGGAACTAATGCCGAAAATATTATAAAGTTTTTTCAATCTTCAAAAACTGCCACTGTTACTCGTGTTTTGTCTAACAACGAGCATGCCAAAGTTTTAGAAAGGTCTAAAAATCTAAAAATCAACACCTTTACTTTTAACAAAGATCTTTTTTTTAATAGTAATAACATTGTGAACCTTTTAAAAGAAGAAGCAGATTACATTGTATTAGCTGGTTTTTTATGGAAAATACCAGCTAATATTATTAATGCTTTTCCTAATAAAATTGTAAATATTCACCCAGCTTTACTTCCGAAATACGGCGGAAAAGGCATGTACGGAATGCATGTTCACAAAGCTGTAAAAAACAATAAAGAATCTGAAACTGGTATCACAATTCACTATGTAAATGAGAATTATGATGAAGGTGCTATTATATTTCAAGCAAAAACAGACGTAGAAAACGATGATACTCCAGAAGATATTGCACAAAAAGTACATGCTTTAGAGCATAAATATTTTCCAAAAATTATTGAAGAACTTATTCGTAATAATGAGTAAAAAGAAAAAATATTACGTTGTTTGGAAAGGAAAAAAAACTGGTGTTTTTTCTTCTTGGGATACTTGCAAAAAGCAAATTCATGGTTTTGAAGGGGCGCAGTATAAGGCTTTTTCTAATAAAGAAGAGGCTGAAAAAGCTTACACTAAAAGTTACAATGACTATAAAGGCAAAGACACAAAAAAACCAACTATCTCCGCTTCAGAAAAACTAAAATACGGCAACCCAATTCTAGAAAGCCTATCTGTTGATGCTGCTTGTGCTGGCAACCCAGGAAAAATGGAGTACAGAGGCGTTTTAACAAAGTCTAAAAAACAAGTTTTTATTCAAGGCCCTTTTGAAAACGGTACAAATAATATTGGAGAGTTTTTAGCTTTGGTTCATGGATTAGCATTACTTCAACAAAAAAAACTTTATAATTACCCAATTTACACCGATTCTAAAATTGCTATGTCATGGATACAAAAAAAACAATGCAGAACTAATATTACATTTAATAGTTCTAACAAAGAATTATTAGCAATGATTAAAAGAGCGGAAGAATGGCTTCAGAAAAATACATTTAAAAACCCCATACTAAAATGGGAAACAAAAGCTTGGGGAGAAATACCTGCCGACTTTGGTAGAAAATAATTATTTAGATTCTGCTAATTTTAGTAAATAATTTGAAAGTGACATTAGTTCACTTGGTGGGTTATCATGATCAAACTGACTTGACACATATTCTTTACCCTCAAATTTAATTGTTATCGTAGTGTGCATAGCACCATCAAAAAGTCGTTGATTAGTTGGTGATTTTAATGATGAAATTTTATCTAAATCAATTAAAGCGACCTCTTTATTAAGTTTACTCAACTCTTCAGGTGATAATTTAACAGTTTGAGAATCGTTTTGAGTTTTATGAACTAAACTAGCTTTAGTTACGGTTATAGCATTAATTCTTCCTCTTGTATGCGCATCATAAACAATTTCTTCAAATGATGATTTTACCTCACTAGAAGCAGACTCTTTTTTCGTTGCACAACTCATTATGCAGAATAATAAAATTGATATATATAATTTTCCCATATTGTAAAGTTACAAAAAAGAGGTTTACATATTGCAAACCTCTTTTAATTACATGTTATAATTCAAAACTAATTTAACATTGAAGCTCTTGCACCTCCAGATTGAAATATAGCTCGCATTCTAGCTTTTTGACCTTCAGAGAACATATACATACAAGCATCATCTACATAATCCATATAATTCATTGTCATATCATTAGATCGACAGTTAACCGTTGGGTATGATGGACATCCGTAATTTGGCCCATCTGATGAAGGTGTATCTGCTACAAAATCATCTTGACGACATCTTCCGTCTCCCCAAATGTGACGTAAATTTAAATAATGACCAACTTCGTGAGTCATTGTACGTCCTTTATTAAATGGAGCCTGAACATATCCTGTTGTTCCAAAATATTGTGGTGCACAAACTACACCATCTGTACTTAAACTACCCCCAGGAAACTGAGCATATCCTAAGATTCCACCACCAATATTACATACCCAAATATTTAAGTGTGTTTGTGGTGTTACAGGAGGATAAGCAGATTTTACAGCATCATTAGTACCCCAAGATGTTCTTGTATTTGCGTATCTAAAGGTACCTGCTAATGTAAAGTTAATTTCTGCATCTGCTGCTAATCCAGCAAATTCAGCTGGTGCATTGCTCACATCTGAGTTTTGCTTTCTAAAATCAGCATTTAAAACACTCATTTGTGATGCAATTTGGTTATCACTAATATTTTCTTGTGAATTACTGTAAACAACATGAACATAAACAGGAATATTTATAACTCCTAAGTTATCTGTTCCGCCTCCACCAGTGTCTCCACCTCCGGAACCTCCACCATTACCTTTTCCAGGTTTTTTGGCAGCAATAAACCTTCTTGTTGCATACTCAACATCATACATTTTCTTAAATAAGTCTGGATTTTGCTCTAATTTCTCATTCAGAACTCTCATAGAGTGACACTTCTCAGCTCCTCTACTTTCGTCATTAGCTTCTGTATGAACATAAAAATCGCTCATATCAATTGCTTGTTCTTGAGTTAATTCAACATCTTTTTCGTTAGTTTCACAACTTATCATAAAAGTCGCTACTGCCGCTACAGTCAAAAAGATTTTCTTCATTTTGTAAAAATTTTAAATTGTTAGTATTTAATCCCTTTTTCATGTAGCAACTTATAATACTTTAACAAAAACAAGAATTAAATATATATTTCACTTAACTTTTGTTAACTTATTAAAGATGCTGCAATATATTCTTTTTTGTCTTATATAAAAAATATTTTAAAACTTTTGTTAAAAAGTTAAAAACTCAGCAAAACAAAGACCTTATGGGTACAAATACAATAATAAAACTTGAAAATAATTGCAAAAAATTGTTTAAAACCCAACAAAGTGAATCATATATGTTATTTTTGAAACAAAAAATGTATTGTTAAAAATAAAAAAAGCAGCCAAAAACTTGACTGCTTTTTTACATAGTATAATATTTATGCTATTTATTAACTCAACATAGCTTTTGCCTTTTTTACTGCTGAAACTAATAAATCTACTTCTTCTTTAGTATTGTAAAATGAAAATGATGCTCTAACTGTACCAGGTATTTTAAAATAATCCATAATTGGCTGTGCACAATGATGCCCTGTTCTTACAGCTATTCCAAGTTTATCTAAAATAGCACCAATATCATAAGGATGTATACCATCAATATTAAATGATATAACAGAAGTTTTATAAGCCGTTCCGTAAATTTTTAATCCATCTACTTTTAATAGTTCATTTGTAGCGTACATTAATAACTCATTTTCTTGAGTCTGAATATTATCAAAACCAACAGAATTCATATAATCAATCGCTGCTCCAAAGGCAATACCTCCACAAATATTAGGTGTTCCGGCTTCAAATTTATGTGGTAATCCTGCATAAGTAGTTTTTTCAAAGGTTACGGTAGCTATCATTTCACCTCCTCCTTGATAAGGTGGTAACATTTCTAACAGCTCTTGCTTACCATATAACATACCTACTCCTGTAGGGCCACACATTTTATGTGCGGAAGTAACATAAAAATCAACATCTAACTCCTGGACATTAGGCTTTAAGTGCGGACAAGCCTGTGCACCATCTATTAAAACATAAGCTCCAAATTTATGAGCTCTATGGATAATTTCTTCGATCGGGTTTATTGTTCCTAATGCATTAGAAACATGATTACAGAAAACTAATTTTGTTTTATTTGTTAGCAATTCATCAAACAAATCCATTCTTAAAGCACCTTCTTCATCCATAGGTAACACTTTTAAAACAGCACCTGTTTTTTCACACATCATTTGCCAAGGCACAATATTAGAGTGGTGTTCTAATGCCGAAACTATTACCTCATCGCCTTCTTTTAATATAGATGCAAAACCAGATGCTACTATATTAATACTTTCTGTAGTTCCTGAAGTTAGTATAATTTCATAGGCATGTTTTGCATTAAAATGCTGTTGTATTTTAATGCGAGCCTCTTCATATTTATCTGTTGCTTCCTGACTTAATGTATGAACCCCTCTATGAATATTAGCGTTATAATTACTGTAATAATCTACAATTGTATTTATAACCGACTGTGGTGTTTGTGATGTTGCTCCGTTATCTAAATATACTAATGGTTTTCCATGCACTTTTCTATTTAAAATAGGAAAATCTGCACGAATTTTATCGATATTCAACATAAAAATCATATTTACAACAAAGGTACTGCTTGTTTATCAAATCAACAATCAAACAATTAAATTCTTATTTTTGAAAAAACCTCAATCATGAAACTAATTAAAAGAACCTTTTTATTACTAGCAACTGTAATAACACTTATTATATTTTTTAATTATCCTAAGCTTAACATTATTGCTGGCTACTCTGCTAAAAGTACTGCTTCTTCTGTATTTTTAGCAAAAAGATCACTATCACTAACCGATAAAACCGATAATAATTTTTCTCCTATAAATTTAGCTAACGATATTGTTTCTGAAATAAAAAAAGAAGCAACAGCTACCGCAATTGGTCTACTTAAAAGAAAAGCTTCATACAGAGACGGACTTGGTGCTGTTTTAATTCCAAATAAAAAAACAAAACTTGTTAATAACAAACCAAAAAGATCTACTCCAGACTTAAAAACACCTTTCCCTTATGGAAATAAAGCCCCAAAAGACACAGTATTTAATAATATAAATTACACCAAAATTAGAAGCGCTGTAGATGATATTTTTAACGACAGTACGCAAACTAGAGCGGCACTTGTAATTTATAAAGATCAAATTATTGCAGAAAAATATGACACCGGTTTCGATAAAAACTCATTATTACTTGGGTGGTCAATGACAAAAAGTATTACGAGTACTATTTTTGGTATTTTACAATGCCAAGGTAAAATAAACATTCAAGATAACGCTCCCTTCGATGAATGGAAAAATGATGAGCGTAAAAACATTACTATCCATAACTTATTACAAATGAATAGCGGTCTGGAATGGGATGAAGATTATAATTCGATTTCAGATGTTACAAAAATGCTTTTTTTAGAAGAAGACATGACAAAAGTTCAATTAGAAAAGCCCCTCATAGGAAAACCAAACGAGCGCTGGAACTACTCTTCCGGAACCACAAATTTACTGTCTGGTATTTTGAGAAAACAGTTTGATTCGCATCAAGAGTATTTAGATTTTTGGTACACTAATTTAATTGATAAAATAGGCATGAACTCTATGGTTATAGAAACAGATGCTAAAGGAAATTATGTAGGTTCTTCATACGCATGGGCCACAGCAAGAGACTGGGCTAAGCTTGGACTACTATACTTACATAACGGAAATTGGAATGGTACAAACCTATTTGATAAAGACTGGGTTAATTATGCAACCACACCCACTCCAACATCTGATGGATGGTATGGCGCTCAAATATGGTTAAACGCTGGTAGTAGATACTCAGATTTACCTAAAAATATGTTTTCTTTTGATGGATACCAAGGACAGTATGTGTTTATTATTCCTGATTATGATTTGGTAATTGTTCGATTAGGACTAACTAAAAACATCGATTTTAATCAGTATTTAAAGAAAATTATTAATTCTATACAATAAAAAAAACCGGAGCTTTACTCCGGTTTTTTTGTTTTATTAAACATCTATAGACTTACTACTGATGTAAAAATCTTCATAAGTTTCTAGTAAACTAATTATTGCAGATATTAAATCTTGTGTTTCTAGTAGTAAACTAAAATATAAAGTAGTGTTTTTTGGACTTGTTTCTGTTGTTCTAATTCTTTCTACTTGCTTTTCAATAGAATTAGCAACATTCTTTAACAAGCTACGCTTTTCTGCTAAGATATTCGCCAAATCATCTAAAGACTGTTTATCAAAAGCTACGCTAATTCTCTCTAACAACCTTGACAATTCATTAGCTATTTCTTTCAAATCTGCCAACTGACCTTTTTTAAGATTCTTATGGTTATTGTTTACATGCTTATAAGTAGCTCTAGATATAAAACTAATAGATTGAGCAACATCTTGAAGATACCCTAAGATTAAGATATAAAATCTACTTGCTTGAACTGAAGAATCATCTAAAGATTTAATAAAATAGAAAACACCATCTTTTAAGTTATCAATCTCATCATTTAAACGAGTAACGTGTTTGTCTGTTTTTCTTAATTTATTTAAATCATGATTCGCTAAATCATTTACAACATTAGAATATAATTTATTAACTCTATTAGCAACCTCTGAGATATGACTTGAACTTTCCTCAATAACTCCATTGATAGAAATTAACTCAGCTCTTTCAGCAAATATTTGTTTTTTCTCTTCTTTTGCCTTTTGAGTATATTTTAATGACGACCTTACCAACATACCAATTACTAATAGTAACATTACTGGTACCATAGCAACATGCCAACTTATAAAATATGCTACTAATCCTGCAGCAGTAAAAGCAATAATAGCGGTTAAAAACCAACCACCAATTACATTAAAAACTCCCGCTACCCTGTACACAGCACTTTCTCTTCCCCAAGCTCTATCAGCTAAAGATGTTCCCATAGCAACCATAAAAGTAACATAAGTGGTAGAAAGCGGTAATTTCATAGAAGTTGCTATAGAAATTAACACACTGGCCATAATTAAGTTAACTGCTGCTCTTACTAAATCAAAAGCAGGCAGCTCATATGTTTTATCTTTTGGTAATTTTATAATTGGTTTTTCAAACTTACTATTTATGTAACCTTGCGTTTTTGTAGGTAAAATAAAATTAAAACCCTGGTTTGCAAACATAGCTGCTCTTACCACAATTCTAGATAAGTTATTCGGTTGAAACTTCTCTTGCCCATCACCTTGTCTAGACAGGTTAATTCCAGTTTCTATAACTGCACGCGCTTTTTTTGAAGTCCACAATGTGATTACCATTATTAAACCTGCTAGTAAGAGTAACCATGTATTTGAAGGTACTTTATTTGCTAAAACTCCCATTGAAAATTGATTTGCATCTAGCCCAGATGCTTGCCATGCCTCATAAGAATTTAAAGCTGCAATTGGTACTCCGATAAAATTTACCAAATCATTTCCAGAGAAAGCCATTGCTAAAGAAAAAGTTCCTACCGCTATGATTGCAACTAATATGTTTACTTTAAAAAACTTTATTAAACTATATGATAAAAGTGAAAAAATAGCAAAACTACCTACTATAATGGCAGCAGTATTACCTTCTATAATACTAGAAATACCACCATAAAAAGGTGTTCCTTTTAAACCTTTAATTATAATAAAATATGTTATAGACGTGATAGCAAAACCACCAAAAAGTGCATTAATATAAACTGGTCTTTTTTCAAACTCAAAAGAATAAATTAATCTAGAAAAATATTGTACTATCGCACCTACTGTAAATGCTACCAGTACAGAGAGCACAATACCTAATATAATGTCTGTAGCGGTTTCATGATTAATGTAATTCCAAATTTCTGAAACTGAATGATCATTTCCTGATATTTTAATTAAGGCAATTGCCACAGAAGCTCCCAAAAGTTCAAACACAATAGATACTGTGGTGGAGGTAGGCATTCCTAAAGAGTTAAAAATATCCAGAAGTAAAATATCGGTAATCATAACTGCCATGAATATGTACATAATTTCATCAAACATGAACATATTTGGATTAAAAATACCTTTACGAGCAACTTCCATCATACCACTTGAGGTAACCGCTCCAAAGAAAACACCAACACTGGCGATTATCATTATTTTTTTTACAGGAATTGCTTTTGATCCAATGGCAGAATTTAAAAAGTTCACCGCATCATTACTAACCCCTACAACTAAATCTAAAATTGCTAGTGCTGCCAAGGCAACAAGCATTAAAATATATGGATCTCCCATTATAAAAATTTAAAACTCGACAAATTTATAAACCCTCATTGTCCGCAATGTTAATTTAATGTTAACAAATAAAGTTTAAGCTATATAATCAGTTATATTTTGAGGACCCTCCAACACTGTTCTTTGAACCTGCATAACTCCTTCACTTGTAGTTATTAAGTGCCATTTTATTAATGTAATTTGATTGTTTTCGATCTCTAAACCTGTTATACAACGTGGATGTACACAGCTACCATCATTAAAATAAGGCAATTCTTTAGGTTGAGGAAATCTAGGTCTGTGAGTATGACCTGTTATTAAAACTTGATTATTATTGTTTAAAATCCATTTTTCAATATGTCTTTCTACACGAATTAACTCTCTAAAATTTTTAGCGGGACTTGTTGGATCATCTATCCCTAAAGTTTGTAATGGTCGCCATAAAACTCGAACCAAAAACCTACTTAACTTCCAAAACCTATAATTAAACCAATCTGCCTGATGCCCGTGAAGTAAAAATAAACTTTGCTTATTTTCTGTTTCTAAACGAATCGCTTCGGAATACGATGCGTTTACTAATAATTCTTTTTGCTGACCCGTAGCCGCATCATAATAGTGATGAAGATTTTTTCTTATATTTTTTGGTTTTTTATAATCCATATCATGATTTCCCCAAATAAAATGCAATCTATCTTTATCATGAAATTTCTTTAACAATAAAAAAACATCTTTATTAGCTCTAAAAATTTTATCGAAAGAGTTTTCCCAAAGCTCATCACCGTCACCAAGTTCTATATACGTAAAATTGTTAGCAAAATATTGTGACAGTGCAAACTGATATACATACCTATT
The DNA here is from genome assembly GCF_042676005.1 of Tenacibaculum geojense. NCBI lineage: Bacteria > Pseudomonadati > Bacteroidota > Flavobacteriia > Flavobacteriales > Flavobacteriaceae > Tenacibaculum > Tenacibaculum geojense. The sequence continues at coordinate 184,938 of NZ_JBHTJR010000051.1, forward strand.
ACGAGCAAAATCATCAGCAAAACCATTATCCCCTCTATGACAATCTGAAAACAACACATATTTTGTATTGCTGTTTAATGGAAGTTTTTTAGCATTTTTAAATGCCTTAGTTATTCTACTTTGCGCAGACATTGTTTTATTATTTTTGATAAAGATGCATAGAAAAACCCAAGTTTTAAAACTCAGGTTTATTACTTTTTAATCAACTGTAACTTTAATATTATCTAACTCAAATGTGCCATCAAAATTTTCATCACCACTACCAATATATTTAAATGCTATATAAATTGAAGAGGTTTCACATGATAAGTCTACAATTCCAGAAGAATACCATGATGAGAATAAATCACCATCGTTTACTACATAAGCATTTGATAAAACTCCCCAAGTAGCGTTAGAAACTCCCGTTTCTGTTCCATCCCAGTCAGCTGAATATAAAACCTCCAAATTACTTCCATCTGCATAGCTATTTGAAGTTTCAAAACTTAGCGTTATCAAATCATATGAATTTAAGTTAATCTCTGGACTAATTAACCAAGTAACAGAACTTACATCTTGAGAGCGATAAGAACCAATTCTTGCAGAAACCCCTTGAGAGGCATTGGTACCGGTTTGAGTATATGTTTCCCATAAGACCGAACCTTCTTCATTATAATTCAACCAGCCTTCTAAAGCAACAGGGTTTGATACAGGGTGTTCTTCAAAATTTTCATAAAACAACACAGTGGAAGCCTCTGAAGCTAAAACACCACAATTCAACTCTACAGGATCACACCTATTCTCATCAGTAAAATCAATATTAGTTGGAGAATTAATAAGTAACACATCAAAACCATCTGTAAAATCTCTACTTAAAACTCCGCTAATATTACCTTTATTTCTATTTACTGTCAACGATTTAAAATCAGCGAAAGTACTTGTTTCAAGCATAATACTAGCATTTCCTACACAACTTTCAACTGTTCTTAATCCGCTATATTCATCAGTAGCTTCTCCCGCAAAGGTTAATCCCAAATCTCCTCTATAAAACTGTGTTTCATCTAGTTTGATAAAAGTATTATAGTCTGAGTCCTGAATTGTTGAAATTGTTATTGTTTTAGGAATTATGGTAGCTACCTCAACACCTCTTAATACAATATTTTTATATTCATACGCTTGAATTTGACCTACAGAAGTTCCTTTTCCAATAGTTAAAACACCATTTAACTTTCCAATAGATAAATTTTTTAATTTGATAAAAACTTTTCTACCAAATTCATACGTTTGATACAAACCTGATTGATTTATTGAAACCCTAAAACCAAGTCTATCATCATCAGACGATGCTTCTTCGCCACTTGTATTTTGAACTATCAGCTCTTCAAAAAAATTCCCTGCTTTATCGCTAGAAACTACATAACCCTCTATATACAGGTCTTCTTCAAAAACTACCACATCATCTCCATTTAACAAAGCTTGCTCATAAGCAGCTTTAACTGCTCTAAAAGTTATTTTTTGCAAACCACTCATGTCTGGGTTTTCTGTCACATTAGCAACAGGAATATCAAATGATTGATTATCAACACAAGCTGCAATTAATAGTAGCATCGACATAATCAATCCTGTAAATTTTATCTTTTTATTTTTCATTTTTATAGCTTTTAATTAAAATCTCACATTAACATTCACAAAATAAGTAGCACCTCTACCATACCAATACCTGGAACCAAATACAGGGGTTGCTAATGCTTTATCATCTCTTAGTTGTCTAAAATTTGCATTCCGTCCATTTTCAAAACCTCCTGTTTTGTATGTTGTATTTAACAAATTATTTACACTGGCAAAAACACTTAGGTATTTGTCTTTTATTTTCCATGATTTTCCTCCAATCAAGTTAACTACCATGTAGCTATCTATTTTTTCTTGAGTTAGTAATTGCTTTGCCAATTCTGAATCATAGTCATTGAAAACTTGTCCATCAAAATCTGTATAAAAATTAGCACTACGCTGAATAGGACTTATACCTATAAATGCATTTGAGAAAAAATTTGCAGTTGCTCCAAACCACCAATAATCTGGATCTGAATACTCAAACCCTACTGAAAATGCTTGTTGTGGTCCAGTAGCTGTTTTGTAATTTTTTAAATACGTTTTTCCAAAATATTTTCTTCCAAATTCATCAGCATCTTCATCACCCACAAAATTTTCAGATGATATGTATAAATCTGGATTATTACCATAAGTATACTTACCAACTGCTGCTACGGCTTTTAACTTAAAAGTTGATGTAGCTTGATACTCCAAAGCAAATTCTCCACCTATATAATTTGTGCTAATTCCTTGCAATGCCTCTTGAATAAATGCAGTATTATCACCTCCTATTCCATCTGCATAAAAGAATGATATTTTATTAGCATCTTTAACTTGTGTATAAAAACCAGTAGCTTTTGCCTGAATTTTTGGTAAGCGTAACACATAACTAGTATCAAAACTTACTATTTTTTCTTCTGATATGTTAGGTACTATAGCATTATTTTCTCTTGAGTTTGAAAATGTATTATTGATGGTTGGTGCCTTAGTTAAGTAAGCAGCATTCATCATGAATAAATGTCGACCTGTTAACTTGTATGTAACTCCTGACTTTATTCCTAAACCAGTAAAAGCTACCTTCTCACTTTTTCCTAATGAAGTATTTATAAAACCTCCATTTTGATACAAACCCTCTCTCTGATATGAGGTTTGAGTTAAATTAATACCTATATTTACATCTAACTTATGATAATTAAACTGTGCTTGTGCAAATGCTTTAAATATATTGGAGTTTATAGTATAATTATACCTAAAAGTATCACCAGTTTTTACAATTCTATTAGGGGAAAGAACATTATTTTGAATTTGATCTGGATTGTTTTCTAAGTCTTGTGCAAAAGTGTCTACATCTAAATATCCAGTACCTCCTAACAAGTCTAAAACGTTAGCAAAATTTTGCGATTTCAGCTTTTGATACCCTAATGATCCATTAATTGTTAAATGATCATTAACCTTTGTATTCATTATTGTATTAAAAGAAAGCGTAGTGTCATCTACTCTATCTTCGTACTGAATAAACACAGCGTTCTCACCTCTTTCTGCACTATCTATATTGGTTTGGTATAATGAATTCCAATTAATTTGACCGTTACTTAAAAACTCCTGCTGTAAACCATAAGCTATCCCTAAATTATCAGGATATTCTCTAACAGCATAACTTGGTAATTTTTGATAATATGTAGGATCAGGATTCGTTCCACTTCCTTCTGGAAAACCTGAAGAAGGATTGATATCTGATCCATTAAACTCTAATCTAGAATTACCTATTTGCCCCCATTGATAAGCAAGATTGGTTTGCAAAAAAGTTTTATCGGACAAATTCCAGTAGTGATTTAAAATAATTATGGGCTCTATTACTTTATTAATTCTAGAGTTTCTAATTTCTCCATTTTGAACTCCCCAATAAGAATTATATTTAATATTCTTTAAGTCAAAAACTTCTTGTGTGTTAGAAGATGATTTCCCTCTTACATTTGGTGCAAATATTGATGTTAAACTTAGCGTATGTTTTCTATTAATTTTCTTTTCTGCTGACGCAAATACTGAATACGCATTGTAATTTGTTCCATCCACAAATCCTTCTTCTCCAACTCGTCGACTAGCAGATAGTGAAAATGCCCAATTATTTTTTAACAATCCTGAACTGTAAGTAGCCATTACCCTATGCTTATAACTCCGATTGGCACTAGCATAGGATATTCTTATTCCGGGAGCTTGATCGGACGGCCTTGTATTTATGTAAGTTGCACCTAAAACTCCACCAAACGTATATACTGAGGGAGTTAGAAAACTACTAAACTCTTGATTTCTGGTTACATCATTCAAACCATCCCAATTACTCCATTGAGGTCTGCCGTTTATCTGTTTATTCATTTCAATACCGTTAAGTAATACGGTACTGTTTTCAGAGCCTAAACCTCTTAAACTATAAAACGAACTTCCAAAATCAAAGGCAGCTGTTCTTAAATACAAATCTCGAGAAGCTTGAAGTAAACCAACAATGTTATCAGTAATTGCCGTATCATCATTTAATTCATCATCTGTAAGCGTAATAATACTAACATCTTGATTAACCTCTTCAAATAAATCAAGCATGAAAACATCTCCTAAATCAATATCTTCGTCTGAAACAATTACCGTATAATTTTGATTCTCATACCCAACTTTCGAAAAAGTGATAGTATGCTCTCCCGCTGGCAACTTTTGAAGCTTAAATTTCCCTATGTTATCGGTACTACTTGAAATAGTAGTTCCTAATACACTAACTGTAACTTCTGGTAATGGTTTTTGATTGGCATCTGATTTCACGACACCTTTTACAGTATTTTGTGCTTGTAGATGAGTAAATAACAGGAAGCACAAAACAACTGTTATAATTTTTTTCATAACAATAGTTTTTCAATTTCTTTTAGCAATTCTAACATCAAAATTACATTTTTTGACATAAAAACCTAATTTTCAGTAACAAAAATGAATTTTTATAATACTTTTGATTTTAAAAACTCTGCTATGAGAAAAGTTTTGACAATACTTTTTTTAAGTATTTATTCCTTTGTCTTTGCTCAAACTAAATACACAATAAGAACAGTTGCTTTTTATAATTTAGAAAACTTATTTGACACTATAAATGCGGTTAACTCTTTGGATGAAATGAGCCCTATATTAAAAATGAAAGGCAATAAATCTGAAGTTTACTGGGATAAAATTGATAAACTAAGCTACGTGCTATCACAAATAGGATCTGACAAAACAAAAACCAGCCCAGCTATTATTGGAGTTGCTGAAGTGGAAAATGATAGTGTACTTACTGATCTTATTAATAGCAATCATCTTAAAAATAAAAAATACGACTTTATTCATTTTAATTCTCCTGATAAAAGAGGCATTGATGTAGCCTTACTTTATCAAAAAAAGTACTTTAAACCAATACATTATCAGAAATTTAATCCTAATATATATCAAAACAACTATAAAATATATACCAGAGATATTTTATGGGTTGCTGGTTATTTAGATAATGAACTTGTTAATATTATTGTAAATCACTGGCCTTCGAGACGAGGTGGAGAAGCAACTAGTAGCCACTTAAGGCAAAAGGCTGCATATAAAGTAAACCAAATTATTAGTAGTATTAAAAGTAATGATGCCAATGCAAAAATTATAATTATGGGTGATTTTAACGATGATCCAACTAACGATAGTTTTAAAAAAGTTTTAAGAGCTAAAGCAAAAAAAAGTGGATTAAAACCGGATGATATTTATAATCCGTTCGAAGGCATGTTTAAAAAAGGAATGAATACACTTGGACATCGCGATCAAATTAATTTATTTGATCAAATCTTAACAAGTAGTTCACTGGTAAACACCAATAAAAATGACAATTACAGTAACTTTAAAATTTACAAAGCTGGTATTTTTAATAAGCAATTTTTAATTCAGCAAAAAGGTAAATTTAAAGGATATCCTTTCAGAAGTTTTAACTGGAATTCATACACTGGTGGATATAGTGATCATTTTCCTGTGTATATTTATTTAATAAAAGAAATGGACTAAAACCTAAAATCAGGTTTTAGTTTTTACAAATATCATTTATATACTTGTTTAATTTAACCTGAAAGAGGGTGCCTTTTAATAAATCTTCAATCTGTTGTAATTCTGATAACGATACTGCTAATGTTACTTTACTCAGAGGTGTTTGAAGTAAAATTGATTTACAATTAGGCCCCATATCACAGTTTTTACATTGTTTTTGAAACTTTGCTTCCGTTATTTTATCTGTAAACAATTCTAATTCTTCTTCAGAAAGATGAAAACCAATATCTCTGAAAATAATTTGAGTTAAATCTGTTTCTATATGTGTCCACTGAAAAGAAATACCTATAGCATTGTCGTAAATTTTAATAATATTTTCCATAACCTTAATTGTTATTATCTCAACAAATATAATTATTTAGAATAAATCTAAATAATTATTTAAGGTCTTTTATTTGCAGTTGTATAGATGTTTTACCATTCCATGTATTTTCATCTAAACAATAGGCTAAATCGAATTGGTTTTTTGTTAAAGAAAACTTTTCTCCTAAACCAAAACCAATACAGCCAAAAACAATATTTGGAGTTCCTTGAAAAACAGATAATTTTAAATGAGATTCATCTGCTCCAACCTTTTTTCCATATCCATTATCACGTAAACCACTTGTAACAAAAACAGGTCGCATATTCTGTGGACCAAACGGAGCCATTTGTTGAATAATTCTATAAAACTTGGGGGTTATATCAACCAAGTCTATTTCAGCATCAATAGTTATTTCAGGAGTTAACAACTCTTTGGTTATACTTCTTTTAACTACTTCTTCAAACTTCGCCTTAAAATTTAGATAGTTTTCTGGTAAAATTGTTAATCCTGCAGCATATTTATGCCCGCCAAATTGCTCAATAAATTCCGAACATTGATCTATGGCATTATATACGTCAAACCCTTTAACGGATCTTGCTGATGCTGCTAACTTATCTCCACTTTTTGTAAAAACAATAGTTGGCCTGTAATAAGTTTCTGTTAATCTAGATGCTACAATTCCTATAACACCTTTATGCCAATTTTCATCAAACACTACCGTTGTAAAAGCAGCCGTTTCATTATTACTTTCTATCTGAAGTAATGCTTCTTTTGTAATTTCCTTATCTAACTCTTTTCTGTCCGAATTATAATTTTCTATGGATGAAGCTACTTCAACAGCGGTATCAAAATCCATTTCAGTAAGTAGCTCTACAGCATGATTTCCATGCTTCATTCTTCCTGCAGCATTAATTCTTGGTGCTATAATAAAAACTACATCGGTAATTGTTAACTCTTCTTTTTTTAATTGATGTGTTAAAGCTTTTATACCATTTCTTGGACGTGAATTAATAACCTGTAAACCATGATAGGCTAACACCCTATTCTCACCAGTCATAGGTACAATATCTGCTGCTATGGCTGTAGCAACTAAATCTAAAAACGGCACTAAATCATCAATAGTTTCTCCCTTATTAATACCTAATGCTTGTAATAACTTAAAACCAACTCCACAACCACATAATTCTTTATAAGGATATTCACAATCTAATCTTTTTGGATTTAAAACTGCAACTGCATCAGGAATTTCATCTCCAGGTTTATGATGATCGCAAATTATAAAATCGATGTTTTTAGAAGATGCATAAGCTACTTTATCGATAGCTTTTATACCACAATCTAATGCAATAATTAATGTAAAGCCATTATCGTCTGCAAAATCAATCCCTTGATAAGAGACACCGTAACCTTCTTCATATCTATCCGGTATGTATGTAGCTACATTGGGGTAATATTTTTTTAAATAGGAATACACTAAAGATACTGCAGTGGTACCATCTACATCATAATCACCAAAAACTAATATATTTTCGCTGTTAGAAATAGCCTTTTCAATTCTTTCAACCGCTTTGTCCATATCTTTTAATAAATACGGATCATGCAAATCTGTTAACGACGGTCTAAAAAAATTTTTAGCTTTCTCAAAAGTTGTAATTCCTCTTTGAACTAATATGGTAGCAATTTTTTTATTCACAGATAATGAAGCTGCTAACTGTGTAACAAGCGCATCATCTGGTTTTGGTTGAAAAGTCCAACGCATGTAAAGTTATTTATTTTGAAAAATGAATATGAGTGGTAACCGTGGCAAATTTTCTAAACATTTCTAACACACCACAATATTTATCGATAGATAAATTTACAGCTTTTGTAATTTTTTCCTCATCTAAATCATTTCCAAAAAACATATAATCCACATGTACTTTATCATAATATTTTGGATGCTCTTCTGTTAAGTCAGCATTAATTTTAATTTGTAAATCATAACCAGAAACTTTCATTTTTTCTAAAATCATTACCACATCTAATCCAGAGCATCCTGCTAAAGAAGATAACATTAATGCTTTAGGAGAAGCACCAACTTCATTACCGCCTAACTCTTTAGAAGTATCCATTAAAATGGTTGCTCCGTTTGGATTATCACTTTTAAATAATCTATTATTTTTCCATTCAGTAGTTACTGTATGTGTTGCCATGTTTGCTATTTTTTTTGTTTCTTGTGATTAAATACAAATTTACTTAATTAAAACTAGAAAAAATGCCATTAGTAACTCCGTTAGATCCAAACCATGATGAAGAAACCAAGCGTTTAGCTGACTTTTATAATGAAACATTAGGCTTTTGCCCTAATTCTGTACTAACCATGCAACGCAGGCCAGAAATTTCTAAAGCTTTTATCAACTTAAACAAAGCTGTAATGGCCAATCATGGTCGTGTTACTTCTGCTTTAAAAAGAATGATTGCTTGGGTTAGTAGCAATGCTACTGGTTGTAGGTACTGCCAAGCTCATGCAATTAGGGCTGCAGAAAGATATGGAGCTGAGCAGGAAAAATTAGATAATATTTGGGAATATAAGACTCATTCTGCTTTTTCTGATGCCGAAAGAGCTGCACTTGATTTTTCATTAGCTGCTTCTGTAATTCCAAATAATGTAGATGAAAATATTAAAACCGAATTATATAAATATTGGAATGAAGGTGAAATAGTTGAAATGTTAGGTGTGATTTCGTTATTTGGATATTTAAATAGATGGAACGACAGCATGGGAACCAGTATTGAAGATGGCGCTGTAGAAAGCGGTGAGCAATACCTTGGTAAACATGGATGGAACAAGGGTAAGCATATTTAAAAAAAAAGGCTCGCAACAAAAGCGAGCCTTTTTTTATTAAGTAGAACAATTTATTGTTTTTTTAATAAATCTCTAATTTCTGCTAATAAATCTTCTTGAGAAGGTCCTTTTGGAGCTTCTGGAGCCGGTTCTTCTTTCTTCTTTAATGCATTTACGCCTTTTACCACCATAAACATTACAAATGCTACAATAATAAAATCAATAACATTGGTTAAAAACTCACCGTATAAAACAGCAACTTCACCTGCTATTTTACCTTCTGCATCGGCTACACCTTCTTTTACAACTAACTTCAAGTCTTTAAAATCAGCTTTAAAAATTAAACCTATTAACGGAGATACAATACCTCCTGTAAAAGAAGTTACAACTTGCTTAAAGGCTGCACCCATTACAAAACCAACTGCAATGTCTACAAGGTTACCCTTCATTGCAAACTCTTTAAATTCTTTTAACATTCCCATAAATATTCTTTTTTAATAGTTATTGAACTGGAAAATTAAGAAAAATTTAACGTTTTACCAATCTTTTAATTCGTTGGGATAAACCTGTTAGAATTTCATAAGGTATTGTTTCACATTTATGCGCCATGTATTCTATATGTTGCTGATGATTAAAAACAATAACCTCATCACCTTCTTTACAATCTATTTTTGTAACATCAACCATAATCATATCCATACAAACGTTTCCTATAATTGGTGCTGGCTGATTATTAATAAATACAAATCCATTTTTTTTACCTAACCTTCTGGAAATACCATCAGCATGACCAATAGGAATAGTGGCCGATTTAGTTTCTTTTGAAGCTACAAAAGCTCTATTATAACCAACAGTTTCTCCTGGTTGAATAATATGAATTTGGGAAATAATTGACTTTAAAGTATGTGTATTTTTTAGTTGTGCTGTTTCTTGTTCAGAGTTTCCAAAACCATACAACCCAACACCTACTCTTACCATATCAAATTGAGCTTTGGTATAATTTACCACACCAGATGTATTAAGTATATGAATCATCGGCTCATACCCTAAATGTTCATACATCTGCTTAACAGTGTATGCAAAATTATTAATTTGATTTACGGTAAATTCTTGCTCACTCAAATCTTCACTAGCAGCTAAATGTGAAAAAATTGATTGAACCTTAACGTTATTAGATTGCTTTAACTCTGCTATAATGGTTGGCACATCTGTATGCCAAAACCCCAATCTATTTAAGCCTGTATTAAATTTTATATGAACAGGATAATTCATTAACGGAGCTTCATCAGCATACTTTAAAAATGCATCAAAAATTTTAAAGCTATATAAATTAGGTTCTAAACCATGTTGCACTAACAATGGTATATTAGGTATTTGAGGGTGTAAAACTAAAATAGGAGTTTTAATACCTGCTTCTCTTAAAGCAATACCTTCATCTGTGTATGCAACAGCAAAATAATCTACTTTCTCTTGAACTATTTTAGCTACTTCTACAGCTTCACTCCCATATCCAAAAGCCTTTACAACAGCTAAAAATTTGGTAGTAGGCTGTAATTTTTGTTTAAAGTAATTGAGATTGTGTAATAATCCATTACTATCTATCTCTAACACCGTTACATGGTTATTCATACCTTATTCTTCTTCTTGATTATGTGTTGCCACTTTTTTCATGGCTTTAAAATAGGCTGCTCTACTTAAAGGCTCATACTCTAATGTTTCTCCAAGTAAAACTAAATCATCACTTTGCGCTTTTCTGTAGCTGTAATGAGCTAAATTACCAGTTCTGGTACAAACAGCATGTACTTTTGTAACATATTCTGCTGTTGCCATTAAAGCGGGCATTGGTCCAAAAGGCTTCCCTTTAAAATCCATGTCTAAACCAGCAACAATAACACGAATACCTCTGTTTGCTAAATCGTTACAAACGGCTACAATTTCATCATCAAAAAATTGAGCTTCATCAATACCAACAACATCAACATTGTTTGCTAACAATCTTATATTTGAAGATGCAGGCACTGGCGTAGACCTAATTCTACTATCGTTGTGAGATACTACTTCTTCGTCATCATATCTAGTATCTACGGCGGGTTTAAAAATCTCAACACGTTGCTTTGCAAATTGTGCTCTTTTTAATCGTCTGATTAATTCTTCTGTTTTACCAGAAAACATGGAGCCACAAATTACCTCTATCCACCCAAATTGTTCTGTATGATTTACTGTATTTTCAAGAAACATTTTGTAATTTTAAAGCTCGAAACATTATTTTTGTGCGCCAAATGGCAACGAGCAAATTTATTAAAATTTAACAGCATAAAATAAAAACCGTCTATAACTTATGCACAAAAAATTAGCATCAGACTTAACCAGTTTAGCACACAGTATTTTACAAATGAAAAATAAAGAAGATGTGCTTGCTCTAAAACAAAAAGCGCACGAAGTGTACGAAAAACTTGCGTTATTAGCGTATGTAGATGAATATTTAACCACTACACCCAATGCTGATGTTAGTAAGGAAGAGTTAATTGAAAAAATTACATCTGCAGAAAAAAACCAGACATTAATTTCATTAGAAAGAACAGCAAAATTAGAAGCCGAACCAATAACGGAAATTGTTACAGAAAATAACAACTTACCTATTGAAGATAATTTATTAGAGGAAGCTGCTAATGATATTTCTGAACAAGTAATTGAAGATGTAGCAGAAGAAATTATTTCTGAAGATAAAATAGAACAAACTACAGAAGAAGTTATTGAGCAACCTTTTGATGAATTAGAGAATTTACTTTTTGGGGATCCTGAAATTAAAGATGAGGCTACTTTTATTGAAGAAACTAAAAGTCCATCTACACCCACTTTAGAAGATGAATTAAAAGATACGTTATCTGTAGATGTTATGGCTGATTTATTTCAAAAAGTAGAAACGCCAAAAACAATTAATGACAAACTTCAAAATACAATTCAGATAGGTTTAAATGATAGAATTGCCTTTGTGAAAAATTTATTTGACGGAAATCAAGAAGATTTTAATCGTGTTATATCGCAATTGAATACCTTTGACAACGAAAAAGACGCGAAAAAATTTATTTCGAAAATGGTAAAACCAGATTACGATTGGAGTAGTAAAGAAGAATACGAAACGCGTTTATTAGATTATATAGAGAGAAGATTTGCGTAGGCAAATTATAAATTAAATACAAGTTCATGTTTACTACAAAAGCAAACAAAATATTTCAAGAGGTAATTAATGATTATCATATTAAAGATGACGTTTACCAATCATTCACCAATAAGTACAGTGAAAAAGACGACTTAATTGCTCATCTATTATACAGAAAATGCTGGATAGACACTGTTCAATGGCATTATGAAGATATTATTAGAGATCCAAATATTGAGCCAGTTGCTGCCTTAGATTTAAAAAGAAAAATAGATGCATCTAACCAAGACAGAACTGATATGGTTGAGTATATTGATGCTTATTTCTTAGATAAATACAAACACATAACCCCAAAAGAAAACGCTGGAATTAATACTGAAAGTCCTGCCTGGGGAATTGATCGTTTATCAATTTTAGCACTTAAAATTTACCATATGCAAGAAGAAGCAACAAGAGAAAACGCTTCTGAAAACCATAGGGTAAACTGTCAAAAAAAATTAGATGTTTTATTAGAACAAAGAGTAGATTTATCTACTGCTATTGATACTTTACTTACAGATATCGAAAACGGAGATAAATTCATGAAAGTGTACAAGCAAATGAAAATGTACAATGATGATGAGTTAAATCCAGTTCTTCGTTCTCAAAAATAACCCTTTTGAGTCACAAAAAAACAATACACATTTTAGTAATTCGTCTCTCAGCAATGGGAGACGTTGCTATGACTGTACCTGTATTAAGAGCATTACTTCAACAAAACGCTAACTTAAAAATAACGGTTGTCACTCGCGCTTTTTTTAGTCCTTTTTTCGACGAATTTGAAAACATAACTTTAATAACACCAGATTTAAAAGGAGAACATAAAGGTTTCTTTGGGATACTTCGATTATTTAAAAGTTTAAAATCCCTAAAGTTTGATGCTGTTGCAGACCTTCATAATGTATTACGCTCTAAAATACTAGTAACTTTATTTAGAATAAATGGTACGACTTGTGCGCAATTAAACAAAGGAAGAAAAGAAAAAAAATTGCTTACTAAAAATGATGTAACAAAAAAACTACACCCATTAAAAACTATGCATCAGCGTTATGCGTTAGTTTTTCATAAGCTTGGTTTATCTTTGGATTTATTAACAATAAAAACTATTCAAAAAAGAAAAGTTAGCACGCCTTTTTTTAACAAATATAAAGGCAAACCTGTAATAGGAATTGCTCCATTTGCAGCATTTAAAAGCAAATCATTACCAATTAATATTCTTGAACAAATACTCCAAAAATTAAATTTTACAGAAGTTATACTATTTGGAGGTGGTGATAAAGAAAAAGAAATTTTAGAAAAGGTTGCTAAAAAATACAGCAATGTTACCTCTATTATTCAAAAAGTAACATTTAAAGAAGAATTAGATATTATAGCTAATTTAGATGTAATGATTGCAATGGATTCTGGCAACGGCCATATTGCCGCCATGTTACAAACTCCAGTTATTACCATCTGGGGACTAACTCATCCTTATCTTGGTTTTACAGCGTTTAATCAACCAAAAACACATCAAATAACACCAGATTTAACAAAATACCCACTCATTCCAACGTCTGTTTACGGAAATAAATTTCCGGAAGAGTATCTTACATGTTTTAACACTATTAATATTGATAAAATTATCGATTTAGTAAAAAAACATACTCGTACTAAAAAAGAGTAAAAACTAAAAGTCTTCACTCTTTTTTAAACTAATCAAGTACTTGTTTTAAAGCCTCTATAGTTTTTTTACTATTACCTACAAAAATTTGATCGTTCACTACAAAAACAGGACGTTTTAAAAATGTATACTCATCTAAAATATACTGACGGTAGTCTTGTTCTTGTAACTTTTGATTTTTCAAATCCATTTCACGATACAATTTTGCTCGTTTATTAAACAACGCTTCATAACTATTTGTATAGCTATAAAGCTCTTCTAGTTGCGAAGCAGTGATAGGATTTGCCTTTATTTCTTGTTTTTCAAAACCTTCAATATTTACTTCTTTTAAAATTTTTCTACACGTGTCACAAGTTTGTAAAAAGTACACTTTCTTCATGGTAATTAAGTATCTTTAGCAACGCTAAAATACTAACAAAATGAAAACCCAGTTCAATATTCTAAGAAAAACAAGAGAATTAGTTTTAAAAAACATTGAAGGCTTAACTCATGAGCAGTTACATGTAATTCCTGAAGGCTTTAAAAACAATATTATTTGGAACATTACTCACTTAGTTGTTACGCAACAATTACTTCACTATAAATTATCAGATCTGCAATGTTTAGTTCCAGATGAATTAATTGACGCATATAGAAAAGGTACATTTCCATCAGAAACAATATCTGAGGAAGATTTTGAAGATATTAAAGAATTATTTTTAGGACTTCCTGATACTTTGGAAGAAGATTTTAATGCTAATATTTTTGAAACTTATCAAGAATATCCAACTAGTACTGGCTATGTTTTAACTGATATACAAACTGCCATTGCTTTTAACAATTTACATGAAGCGATGCATTTAGGAGTTATAATGTCATTAAAAAAGCTGGTATAATTATGAAATTTAACACCAAAACAATTCACGGAAATCAACATCCCGAAGAAAGTACTGGAGCTGTGATGGTGCCTGTTTTTCAAACCTCAACATATGCACAAAATAGTCCTGGTAACCATAAAGGATATGCATATTCAAGAGGTAAAAACCCAACCCGCTTTGCTTTAGAAAACGCAATAGCATCATTAGAAAACGGAACTCATGGTTTTGCATTTGCTTCTGGTTTAGCTGCTATTGACTGTGTTTTGAGAACATTAAATCCAGGTGATGAAATTATTGCAGGTGATGATTTATATGGTGGAACTTACCGATTATTTACTGAGTTGTTTCAAAAATACGGATTGAGCTTTCAGTATGTAAATATGGATAAACCTGAAAATGTAGTCAATGCTATTTCTATTAAAACAAAATTAATATGGATTGAAACACCTACCAATCCGTTAATGAAAATTGCCGATATTGAAGCAATAACTAAAATGGTTAAACAAATTAACAACACTATTTTAGTTGCTGTTGATAACACCTTTGCTACTCCTTATTTACAACGTCCTTTAGATTTAGGTGCAGATATTGTAATGCATTCAGCTACAAAATATTTAGGCGGGCATTCAGATCTTGTTATGGGTGCTTTAGTAGTAAAAAATAATAAGCTTGCAGAGCAATTACACTTTATACAATTTGCGGCTGGTGCTATTGCAGGCCCAATGGATTCTTTTTTAGCTTTAAGAGGTATTAAAACGTTACACGTTAGAATGCAAAGACATTGTGAAAATGCAATGTTTGTAGCACAATTTTTATCAAGTCACCCTAGTATCGAGACTGTTTTTTACCCTGGATTGACTAATCATTCTAACCATGAAATAGCCAAGAAGCAAATGGATGATTTTGGCGGAATGGTCTCTTTTCGTTTTAAAGAAGATACTAAAACTGCTGCTTTTTCTTTTTTAGAAAAAATTAAAGTATTTACCCTAGCAGAATCTTTAGGTGGTGTAGAAAGTTTAGCTAATCATTCAGTTACTATGACTCATGGATCTATACCAGAAGAAGAACGCTTAAAAGTTGGTATTACAGATTCTTTAGTTAGATTAAGTGTAGGTATTGAAGATATTGATGATTTAATTGCTGACTTAGATCAAGCTTTATCTAAATAAAAAAATCCGAAGTAAAAACTTCGGATTTTTAGTTTATTTGATGTTTACAAGCTTTTATTTAGCTTCAGCATATCTTCTTTCTACTTCGTTCCAGTTAATTACATTGAAAAAAGCATCAATATAATCAGGACGACGGTTTTGATAATTTAAATAGTAAGCATGTTCCCAAACATCTAATCCTAATATTGGAGTACCTCCACAAGTTACTCCTGGCATTAATGGATTATCTTGGTTTGGAGTAGAACAAACCTCTACTTTACCTCCTTTATGTACACATAACCATGCCCATCCTGAACCAAACTGAGTTGCAGCTGCTTTAGAAAAAGCATCTTTAAAAGCATCTACAGAACCAAATTCAGCTTCAATAGCATCTTTTAACTCTCCAGATAAACGACCTTTACCTTCAGGGTTCATTACTGACCAAAATAATGAGTGATTGTAAAAACCACCTCCATTATTACGAACAGCAGCATTGTTCATATCTAAGTTAGTTAAAATATCCTCGATAGATTTATCTGCTAAATCTGTTCCTTCGATAGCTGCATTTAATTTAGTTGTATATCCGTTGTGGTGCTTAGAATGGTGAATTTCCATTGTTCTAGCATCAATATGTGGTTCTAACGCATCATAAGCGTAGCCTAATTCTGGTAAATTGAAAGCCATTTTTTATGTTTTTATTGGTTAATAAATCTTTATTGTACGAATTTACCATAAAAAAACAGGACTAACAACCGTTAGTCCTATATCATTTTTATATCTGTATAAGAAATAACTATTCTTTAATACATAGGTTTTTCATTTGCAGAATATTCGCTCATAAACTGCTCTGCTTTTTCAACTAATAATTTACTTCCACAATAAAAAGGTACTCGTTGGTGTAATTCTGTTGGCTTAATATCTAAAATTCTAGTAAAACCATCGGTAGCTTTTCCTCCTGCTTGCTCACAAATAAATGCCATAGGATTACATTCATATAATAAGCGTAGTTTTCCTTTAGGTGTAATTGCTGTAGCAGGATAAATATAAATACCTCCTTTTATCATATTTCTATGAAAATCTGACACTAAAGACCCAATATATCGAGCAGTGTAAGGTCTTCCGTCATCTTTATTCAACTCTTTACAATATACTAAAAATCGCTTCATTCCTTCTTGAAAATGAGTAAAATACCCTTCACTTACCGAATAAATTTTACCCATTTCTGCATAAGTCATATTGGGGTGCGATAAATAAAATGTACCAATAGCTGGATTTAACGTAAAACCGTTAACACCATTACCTGTAGTAAATACTAACATAGTAGAGGTGCCATACACTACATAACCTGCGGCTACTTGCTCACTTCCTTTTTGTAAAAAATCTTCTTTAGTAACAGGAGTTCCTACTGGTGAAACCCTTCTGTAAATAGAAAAAATAGTTCCAACAGAAACATTCACGTCTATGTTAGATGATCCATCAAGCGGATCCATCATTAACACATATTTATTATTATTCGATTTATCTTTTCCTTCAACCACTACATAATCATCTTCCTCTTCACTAGCAATACCACAAACAATTTCTCTATTAATTAATGTTTGTTTAAACAAATCATTTGCTAATACATCTAGTTTTTGCTGTGCTTCTCCTTGAACATTAACATCTCCAGCTGCTCCTGTAATATCAACTAATCCTGCTTTTCTGATTTCGTGATTAACTACTTTGGCTGCTAAACGAATCGAGTTAATTAATCGAGACAACTCACCTGATGAATATTTGAAGTCTTTTTGTTTACTGATGATAAACTCACCAAGTGTCATGTGTTTGTTGTTCATATCAAATTTTTGTGTTGTGTGCAAAGATGCCAACTTTTTTAAGCAACTACAACGATTTCGCTAAATAATTTGGGGTTAAAATTTTTATTTACATTCGCAGACTATGAAAACCCTTATCATGAAAAAATTATTTTTATTAGCAGCTATTCTATTAACCTACAGTAGTTTTGCTCAAAGCACAGATTTAGACAGAGAGTATTTTAACGTCTCTTTTGTTAAATTACCAAGTAAGCCAATTTTAGAAAACGATAAAAGAACGTATTCTTTAAACTTAAACGGTGTTACCATTAAAGGTTTTACAAAGGTTAATAAACCTGGTACCTTAGACTTAGATTATAAATTTACCGGAACTACATCTAGTGAAGTTAAAATTGAAAAAATTAAGCATGAAAAGAAAGATGACGATGGTAACGTAATTTCCACTTCGTACACCTATCAAGCTAAATCTAAATTTACTTCTTCAGCTACTTTAAATGTTATTAATTCTTTTAATAACAATAGCTATGAACAATCTTTTCAAGAGTCAACTGATTACAAAAGCTCAGAGTTCAACAGCTATTACAAAGCAGAAAGACACTATGCTAATAACAAATATGAAATAAAGAATAACTACAGAAATCAACACAGAAAAAACATTAAAAATAGAGTTCGTAATTTTTTAAACGATAAATACGGATATCAACCATATAAAGGTAGAGACTTCTTGTGGATTTTAGGTTCTAAAAGACATCCTGAACACGCTAAACATCACGAAGCTTTCAACAACATGAAAGAGATTTTTAGTAAAATGAAGTTTGACAAACCTATGACAGAAATTGAAGCAGCCCTTGCTCCTGTTATTACTTATTTTGAAGAGGTAATCCCAAGATATCCTGGAACTAAAAGAAAAATGAGAAAAGTTAAATATGCTAGTTATTATAATTTAGCTAACATATATTACTTTTTAGATAAACCTGAAAAAGTAAAAGAATACGGTCAGAAAATTATAGACAATGGTTATGATAAATCTGATGGAAAAAAGTTCATTAGATACGGAGATAATCTTGCTAACATTCTAGCTACTAACAAAATGACTTCTCGTCATATGGAAATTATCACTGAAGATAATAGCAACGAAGTTAGTGAAGCTCCAGAAGTAGCTGAAGAACCAAAAGAAAAACCTTTATTAGAACTTAATAAAGCCTTTTTAATTACTCAAAAAAATGACACTTTACAGGTAGATGTTGAAACTAAAAATATTGCAAGCATTGGTTACGACGTTAAGACTGTTGTTTTTGACACTAATGGAACACCTGTAGGAACAAGAACCAAAAAAGCTGAAGGATGTAAAGAAATTTTATTTGTTGATGGTTTACATTACAAAACCATTAATTTTAATGAAGCATCTAAAAACTCTGTTAGTATTGGTGGTGGTTCTGGTAAATTATGTAAAGTTTTATTTGAATCCGATAAGATCAATTTATATCAATTTAATAATAAAGAACTTATTATAGTAACTCCAGGTGCTAAAAACGGAAAATCTACATCAAGTGCAGGATTTGTTTTTGGGTTTAATAAAAGATTAAAGAAAATGGCAGAAAATTGTCCAGCCGTTATAGAAAAAGTTAATGCTAAAACTTATAAAAACACCTCAGAGAGTTTGTTACAATACTGTAAAGACTTAACTAGTTGTTCTAAATAATTTAGATTAACATACATACTTTTTAAAAGCATGAATCAATTGTTTGATTCATGCTTTTTTATTTTACTGTTTATTTTTAAACAATTTGTTAAAAATCTAAATTTTCAACAAAAAAATTTAGATGTGTTGTAAATTCGTATTTACTTTACAAGCCTATTATAAAAAGTATCTTTGTCAAAAAATTACAAATCATGAGTTTTACTATAAGACCTGGTAAAAAAGAAGACGTATCCGCAATTTTAACCTTAATTAATGAACTAGCTGTTTTTGAAAAACTTCCTAATGAGGTAGAGTTAACAGAAAATGATTTAATTAAAGATGGTTTTACTAATAATCCAAAATTTAAAACCTTTGTTGCTGAAGAAAATAATACCATAATTGGAATGGCTTTATTTTATGAACGTTATTCTACCTGGAAAGGAAAAACCGTGCATTTAGAAGACTTAATGGTAACCCAAAGTAAACGTGGTATTGGAGCTGGAAAAGCATTGTATAGCGCAGTGCTTAAATATGCACATGAACAAGGATGTAAACGTGTTGCTTGGGATGTTTTAGATTGGAATACGAACGCCATTAATTTTTACAAAAGTACTGGAGCAAAAGTTTTACCAGACTGGAGAGTAGTACACATGAATGAGCAAAATTTAGATACTTTTATTAATGAGAATTTTTAAGTTTGGAGGAGCATCAGTAAAAAACCCTGATGCAGTTAAAAATGTAGCTGAAGTTTTACAACATGAAGGAACAGAAAATACCTTAGTCGTAATTTCTGCTATGGGAAAAATGACAAATGCTTTTGAAAAAGTTGTAGAAGCTTATTGTTATCAGAAAGAAAATTTAGAAAACGCTATTTTATTCATAAAAAACTTTCATCAAGAAATGATGGAAGGTCTCTTTGATAAAGATCATGATGTATTTTCTATTGTAAATAATTTATTTGGTGAGTTAGCTGGTTTTATGGCCACCAATAAATCTTTAGACTATAATTATATTTATGATCAAATTGTAGGATACGGTGAGTTATTATCAACCACTATAGTTAGTCATTATTTAATTAGTATTAACATTGAAAACAATTGGTTAGATGTAAGAAACTGTATAAAAACAGATGCTAACTACAGAGATGCTAAAATAAATTGGGAAGCTACACAACAAGCTATTCATGAGCAAGTAACACTTTCTAGTTTACACATTACACAAGGTTTTTTAGGTTCTAATGAAAAAAACGATACAACTACGCTGGGAAGAGAAGGATCTGACTATACAGCTGGTATTTTTGCTTATTGTTTAGATGCTGAAAGTGTAACTATATGGAAAGATGTTCCAGGAGTTTTGAATGCAGACCCAAGAGTTTTTGATAATACCGAGTTATTAACCAAAATATCTTATACCGAAGCTATTGAAATGGCATTTTACGGTGCATCTGTAATTCACCCAAAAACCATACAACCTTTAGAACAAAAACAAATTCCATTGTTTGTTCGTTCTTTTGAAAATGTAAATCAACAGGGCACTCAAGTAACCAAAGCAATTGGTATAGAACCCTTAACACCTTGTTTTATTGTTAAGAAAAATCAGATTTTAATTTCGATTGCAGCTAAAGATTTTTCTTTTATGGTAGAAGATAATATTAGTCATGTTTTTCAAAAATTACATGAACATAAATTAAAAGTAAACTTAATACAAAACTCTGCCATTAGTTTTTCGGTATGTGTAGAAGATAAATTTGGTAACTTTCAACAGTTTATTAATGATTTACAGTATTCATACTCTATAAAATCATACCATAACGTTGCATTATATACCGTTCGTCATTTTGACAATAGCGCTATTGAAAGTATTTTAAAAAGAGGCAAGTCTATCATCAGACAAATAAACACTGAAACCGCTCAATTAGTAATTCAAGAAAACGTATAATCAAACGTTTTTTCTTCTATATTTGCAATTAGCTCTAATGAGAATGGTATGGGTTTAGTTTCATCTAAAGAAGTTGCAAAAGCAATTAAAGTTGATAAGTTCGGTATAGTAGGAACTTTTATTGGTTGGCTGTTAATGAAGATATTACGTATCTCAACAGCTAATAAGGTATACAACAAACATAAACACAAGAATGACCTTGAGTTTTTAAATGGGTTGTTAAATGAATTTCAAATTGAGTTTGAAATTCCAGAAGAAGACTTAAAACGTATTCCTAAAGAAGGACCTTTTATAACAATTTCTAATCATCCACTGGGTGGTATAGACGGGATTTTATTGCTTAAGCTTTTGTTAGAGCACAGAACTGACTACAAGATTATTGCTAACTTTTTACTTCACAGAATTGAGCCTTTAAAACCATATGTGATGCCGGTTAATCCGTTTGAGAATCACAAAGATGCTAAATCGAGTGTAGCAGGTATAAAAAGTGCATTATTACATTTAAGAGAAGGAAAACCTTTGGGTTTGTTCCCTGCTGGTGAAGTTTCTACATACAGAGATGGTAAACTTATGGTTGACAAACCATGGGAAGAAGGTGCTGTTAAGCTTATAAAAAAAGCAAATGTGCCTGTAATTCCTATTTACTTTCATGCAAAAAATAGTAAGTTATTTTATTTCTTATCAAAAATTAGTGATACGCTTCGTACTGCTAAGCTTCCTTCTGAGCTTTTATCACAAAAAAAACGTGTTATAAAAGTTAGAATTGGAAAACCTATTTCTGTAGCAGATCAAAATAATTACAAAAACATACCAGATTTTTATGAGTATTTACGTAAGAAAACCTACATGCTTGCAAATCCTTTTAGTAAATCTCAAAAAATTCTTTCAACACAAAGTTTAAAAATACCTAAAAAGGCAAAAAAGATCAGCTCTCAAAAAAGCCCTGATTTATTTGTTAAAGAAATTACAGACTTAAGAGATACTGGTAAACGCTTACTTGAAAGTAAAAACTATGAAGTGTTTTTCTCTTCTGCAAAAGAAATACCTAATCTATTGCATGAAATTGGTCGATTACGTGAAATTACTTTTAGAGAAGTTGGAGAAGGAACCAATAATTCTATTGATTTAGATAAGTTTGACAAATATTATCACCATTTAATTTTATGGGATAATAAAACAAATCAATTAGTAGGTGCCTATAGAATGGGGTTAGGTAAAGAGATTTTTAAAAGGTTTGGCATTAACGGTTTTTATGTACAAACTTTATTTAAAATAGAGCCAGAATTGCACCCAATGATGGAACAAACCATTGAAATGGGGCGTGCTTTTATTATAAAGCAATACCAACAAAGACCTATGCCTTTATTTTTACTTTGGAAAGGTATTGTTCATGTTACCTTACGTTATCCTGTTTACAAATATTTAATGGGTGGTGTAAGTATTAGTGATCAGTTTTCTGATTTCTCCAAATCGTTAATGATTGAATTTATGAAATCTCATTATTATGATCCGTATGTAGCCCAATATATTCATCCTAAAAAAGAATATAAGGTTAAGTTAAAAGATGTAGATAAAGACTTTGTTTTTGATGCAACACAGTCGGATATGAATAAGTTTGATAAGGTTATTGATGAAATTGAACCAGGAGCTTTAAGAATACCTGTATTAATTAAAAAATACGTTAAGCAAAACGCACGTTTAGTAGCCTTTAACGTAGATCCAAAGTTTAACAACTCTGTAGACGGTTTAATGTACATAAAGGTTGCAGACTTACCTGAAAGCACTGTTAAACCAGTATTAGAAGAGTTCCAAGAAGAACTTGAACGTAAAGCTGCAGAAGAAGCTGCTAACAAATAATAAAAAAGCGAACCAATTGGTTCGCTTTTTTAGTATTACTTTTTTCCAAAAAGACGTTGAAAAAAGTTTTTGGCTTTTCCTTTAACCTCTTTCATCTCTTCTGCAGCATCTTCCGCAAAATCGGCTAATTTCTCTCCAGCCTCTCCTGCTAATTCCGCAGCTTTTTCACCAACATTTTCTAGAGCCTCTTTGGCCTTTTGAACTTCTTCGCTATCTAATATTTCATGAACCTTTTCTTTAGCTTCATGAAAAGCTTCTTTAGCATCATCGGCAAAATCTGCTAATTTTTCTCCTGCTTCTCCTGCTAATTCAGATGCTTTTTCTTCAGCATTTTTAGCAAAACTTTCAGCTTTTTCTGATAAATTATCTAAAGAGCTTTTAACTTTTTCATCATTTGATGATGCTTTCTTTTCTTCTGACATTATGTAAAATTTTTAGGGGTTACTAATTAAAACCATGGTTTACTATTGGTTTGATAGGTATAAACAAATTCTTCATCGGTTTTGGTTAAATAAATAATTCCTTCTATCAATCCAATAAGTCCAGTTACTGCTGTAGCAATACCAAAAGTAATTATAGCAGAAATTAATAATAACAAACCTTGTTTAGTATAGCCTAAAACAAATTTATGTACTCCTAATGATCCTAATAAAATAGCCAATATTCCTGATATAACTCTTTTACTTTCTTGATTTGGTATATTATTACCTTTTTCATCCACAATATTCATAGTTTCTTAATTTTAAGTTAGTTCTTAAATTTATAAAAAAACCTCAACAATTTTGTATTGTTGAGGCTAATAATGATTAATTGTGAATTAATCGAACTATCAAAACAATTTTTTATTGTTTTTCATTTTCACTTCTGTCTATAAAAGCTATATCTCTAGTATTTTTTTGAACTGCAATTGCTGCATATATACTTAACAAAAAGGAAATGGCATAAAATCCCTTTTCGCTCAAAGCTAATTCTGCATTCCATAATCCTATTATCAATAATAAAATAGCTATAATAGTAGTTATCCAGCTTATACTATAATACAATTGTGTTACTGCTATTCCTTCTAATTTATCTCTAACAGATTTCTGAACAGATATTACAGAAAACAGACCGAAAAGTAGAATTGTAAAATAGTATCCTTTCTCGTTTAATAACATTTCTGCATTCCATAAACCAATACAATAACTAACTACCCCAATACATAATGAAGCCCATGATGCTCCCACAAAAGCAGCTGTTGGTTTTTGGTCAAATGCTTTGTTTTCTTTTTTCTTTTGTTTTTTAGATGTGGTTTCATTACCAGAAACCGTTGTTTGATAATCCATAATAATTAATTTTAAATAATTACATGGCAAAGATGGAAGGTTGATAGGTGATTAAAAAATAAATTTATTTTAAAAACTGACGATTTAAAATATATTAAAATTAATTATAATCAAATAATAAAGTACTTTTACAAAAAATAACTGACTATTTATTATGAGTTTAGAAACTATAATTTCTTCTTTTTCTGATGAAAATGCGAATAAGTTTTTGATGTATTTACAAAAGAAAAACAGGAGAAGTGATGTAAAAAACTCAACACTTTTTAAGTTAATTTATACACAAAAGTTTACATCTAAAGAAATAAAAAACCAATTATATAAAGCAGACACTAATAACGATGCTTACCATGCTTTAAGAAAAAGATTACATCAAACTATAATAGATTTTTTGGCTGCTATTAATTTAGAAGAAGAAAACTCTGAGAAAACAACAGTAATTAAGTACATACTAGTTGCCCGTTCTTTTTTACAACAAAATCATTATAATGTTGGTAGTAAATTATTAGATAAAGCTCATAAAATTGCAGACAATAGTCAGTTATATCCGTATTTAAACGAGATCTATCGTTTACGTATTCAATACGCTCATTTAAATCCAAAAGAGGATCTTGAAAAATTAATTGATCAGTTCAATAAAAATCAAAATTTATTAAAATTAGAAGAGCAATTAAATATTGTATATGCTAAGGTAAAAGCTATTTTATATAAAATTAGCAATAAGGGTGAAGTTATAGATTTTCAGAAAATTGTATTAAAAATTCTTCATGAACAGCATATAGACATCAATAAAAATCTATCTTTTAAATCATTTTATCAATTACTTAGTATTGTTAGTATTTCAGCCTTTATTTCTAAAGACTATTTACAAATAGAGTCTTTTATGCTAAATACTTATGATATTTTACGTAAACACCCTAATAAAGATAAAGAACGCTTTTATCATATTCATGTACTATATATGATAGCAAATACTTTATTTAGAACTAAACAATTTAAAAAATCCATGTATTTTTTAGGTTTAATGAATAATGAAATTGACAAAAACCCTAAGAAATATGAAGCTGTTTTTAAATTAAAGTATGAATTACTCTATAATTTAAATCTAAACTATACCAATAATCAAGACATCGCTATTAATCGATTAGAAAATTTACTGGTTAAAAAAAGAAAAGATTACGAAACTACTTTGGATTTATTTTTAGCGTTAATTGTATTTCTTTTTCAAAAAGGAGCTGTAAAAAAATCATATAAATTAATAACAGAACTATATCATACAGATTCTTGGTATGAAGAAAAAGTAGGTAATGAATGGGTAATTAAAAAGAATTTAATTGAAATTTTACTTTTAGTAGAACTTGATTATTCTGATTTATTTGATAATAGGCTAGCAAAATTTAAAAGACAACATGGTGCTTTTTTAAAGAAGATTGGACAAGAACAAGTACTCATCTTTTTAAAATATGTTGAATTATTTTTTTACAATCCTAAAACTGTAACTACTATTGATTTTTACAATAAAGTAGAAAACTCGTTTAGATGGATTGGTGCTAAAGAAGAAGATATTTTTGTAATGAGTTTTTATGCTTGGCTAAAGAGTAAAATGATTCAAAAACCTATTTATGAAACCACATTAGCTTTAGTAAAACAGGCACAAGACTTATAAAAAAGCTTGATCATTAGGTTCCCATAGTTCAATTTTATTCCCTTCTAAATCTAGTATCCAGCCAAATTTACCATAGCTATACTCTTCTACTTTATCTATTACCTCAACTCCATTTTCTTTTAGTTCAGCTAATAATTCATCTAAATTTTCTACTCTATAATTAAACATAAAATCTTTAGAAGATGGCTTAAAATAATCAGTATTTTTATCAAACGGACTCCATTGTGTTGAAGCCTTTTTACCTTCATTATCTTTCCACCAAAAAGTACACCCCCAATCATCTGTATTAAAACCTAAATTCTTCTTATACCATTCTTTGGATGCTGTTGGGTTATCAGACTTAAAAAAAACACCGCCAATACCTAATACTTTACCTTTTTTCATATTAAACTTACTTTTTAATACTTTCTTCGTATTTAACAATCCATTCTTTAACTGATATTTTACGACATAATTCAGCTATTAAGTCATACGGAATTTCATCTATCTTCTTAAATCGTATACAGCTTTTTCCCATATCTAGCTTTCTTTTACAATGCTTTGGATACTCGTTTACAAACCAATCGTGAATATCTGGCATAGCATAAATTCCGCTATGATATAAATTAACAGAATTCTTTTGAGAAGCAAAACTCATAAACGGCAATGGCTGCTCTGGTGAACAATGATATCCTTCTGGGTAAATATCATGAGGTACATAATAAGCAATCATCCCATATTGTATTCCTTCATTAAAACCATCAGGTAAATTATTTGTTATTACAGTTCTTAGTTGCTCTAGAGCTTCTTTTCTCTCTTCAGGAACTTGCGCTATATATTCTTCAGGACTGCTAGCTTCGTATTTCATATCCAATTACATATATATTCTTCTAATTTTATCAACTATAGTTTGAGCTAATTTTTCTTTACTTTCTACTGTCCATCCTGCTACATGCGGACTTAAAATTACATTGTCTGCTTTTATTAAATACTTAAAAGCATCTGGCATATCTGTATCTGAAAATAAATTTTCAAACGATTTCTTTTCATATTCTAATACATCTAATCCTGCTCCTAAAATTTTACCCGATTGCAATGCTGATACTACATCTTTTGTTACTACAGATGTTCCTCTTGCGGTATTTATTAACCAAAAAGGTTTTGAAAAATGATTAATAAAATTTTCAGAAACCATATTTATAGTTAAAGGTGTTTGCGGTGTATGTAGACTTAACACATCGGCTTTTTCTTGTAATTCTTTTAAAGAAACTTGTGTTGCGTTTTCATCACCAACATTTTCTTTTAAGTCATAGCATAAAACAGTAACATCAAAACCTCTAAGTTTTTTTGCAAAAGCTTTCCCCATGTTACCATAACCTATTAAGCCTACTGTTTTCCCATCAAGCTCTATTCCTCTATTTTCTTCGCGTAACCATTGTCCGTTTTTAACTTCGGTGTTTGCTTTTGTTATTTTATTAAACAAGGATAATAATAATGCTAAAGAGTGCTCACCCACTGCATTTCTATTTCCTTCGGGTGCAGCAATAAGATGAATACTTTTAGTAGCAGCATAATCACAATCTATATTTTCTAAACCAGCACCTACTCTACCTATAAACTTAAGATTTGTTGCTTTGTCTAAAAACTGTTGGTCTATAGTAAACCTACTTCTTATGATAATTCCATCATATTGATGAATTTTTGCCTCTATAGTTTCTTTTGATGATGTATAATCTTCGTCATTTGTAAAACCTAATTGAGATAATTGAGTTTTTAATAACGGATGGTTAGTATCTAAATGTAGTACTTTCATTGCAATTAATACTGTTCGTTTTCGTTTGGAAAATCAACAGATTTTACGTCTTTTATATATTGCTCAAAAGCATTTGTCATTTCGGTGTGTAAGTCCAAATATCGACGTAAAAAACGTGGGTTAAACTCGTGTGTCATCCCAACCATATCATGTGTTACCAATACCTGGCCATCTACACCACTACCAGCTCCAATTCCAATAACAGGTATAGATACACTTGCTGCAACTTCAGCCGCTAATTTTGCGGGAACTTTTTCTAAAACTATCGCAAAACACCCTAATTCTTCAAGCATTTTAGCATCTTGTTTTAACTTATCGGCCTCCTCTTCTTCTTTCGCTCTTACAGTGTATGTTCCAAATTTATAAATAGATTGTGGTGTTAACCCTAAATGGCCCATTACTGGAATACCTGCTGTTAATATTCTTGAAATAGATTCAGCAATCTCGCTTCCTCCTTCTAATTTTACAGCATGCCCTCCAGATTCTTTCATTATTCTAATGGCAGAATCTAAAGCATTCTTAGAATTACCTTGATAAGTACCAAAAGGTAAATCTACTACCACTAAACAACGATCAATAGCTCTAACCACAGAGCTAGCATGATAAATCATTTGATCTAAAGTAATTGGTAACGTAGTCTCATGACCAGCCATTACATTAGAAGCAGAGTCTCCTACTAGAATTACATCAATACCTGCACCATCTACAATTTTTGCCATGGTATAATCATAAGCCGTTAACATAGATATTTTTTCTCCATTAGCTTTCATATCCACTAATGACTTTACGGTAACTCTTTTGTATTGTTTTTTTGCTACTGACATTGTTTATTTTTTAATGATGTGTAAAAATAGTTAATTTAAGCATAGGTTTTGTAAGTTAATCTTGTGTTAATTTCAAATTACACCTATAATTTTTACATAGTTTTACAACTACTAACAAATTCTAAATATGATTAAAATATTTAATCTCGTCTTTCTTACTTTATTTTATTCTAATATACAATCGCAAAATACAGTAGAAGAAGAAAAAATAAAACAAACGCTTAGTACTTTTTTTAATGGTTTACATCAAGGAGACAGTACTTTAATTGCTTCTGTAATGCATCCAACAATTAAAATACAAACTACTTACACCAATACAGAGGGAAAATCAATTTTAAAAACTGATACTAAAAAGCAACTATTAATCAATATTGCAAACAAACGAGAATCAGACACCTATTTTGAGAAACTTCATTCCTACACGATTCATGTTGATAATAATTTAGCCTCGGTATGGACACCTTATACTTTTTATTACAACAATAAAAAGAGTCATTGTGGAGCTAATACCTTTCAGCTTTTTAAAACGGATGGCACTTGGAAAATTATTTATATAGCCGATAGTAGGCGGAAAAATAATTGCACTGATTAATAAAAGAGAAAAGTTTGTATTTTAATAATCAAAACAAATTGCTAATCACCGAAAAAGAATACCTTTTGGTTAGATAATATATGTATTTTTTAATCGAATAGAAGAAGATACATATCATCTAAATTTATAATATATTAGCAATCTATTATTTAGACAATGTCAGAAAAACTTAAAGTTAATACCCTAAATCCAGATAATTGGATAGATAATTATGCCGATTATCTATTTAATTATGCAATTGCCAGGGTTAATAATTATGATATTGCCAAAGATTTGGTTCAAGAAACCTTTTTTGCAGGGTTAAAGTCTGCTAAAAATTTTGAAGGAAAATCCACAGAACGAACTTGGCTAATATCTATTTTAAAAAGAAAAATTATTGATTATTACCGTAAAATAAACTCAAAAAAAGGACAGGCAGAAGTTCGTATGAGTTTTTATGATGATGGTGATAATGAAGGTAATTGGATTGAAGAGCGTGTACCTCAATCTTGGGACAGTACTACCGAAAAAGATATAGAAAATGACGAATTAAAACTACAAATAGACAGTTGTATTAATAAATTACCTGAAAAGTATGCCTTAGTTTTTAGAATGAAAACAATACAAGGTTTTGAAACTGAAGACATTTGTAAGGAGTTAGATATAACAGCGTCTAATCTTTGGGTAATAATACACAGAGCACGTACACAACTGCGTGATTGTTTAGAAAAAAATTGGTTTAATAAATAATATTACATGGGTAATTTTTTTAATATAAAGTGCGAAGAAGCTAACCAAATCTGTAATAAAGCACAATACAACGAAGCTACTTTTATTGAAAAGTTAAAGCTTAACTGGCACATTATGTTCTGTAAAGTATGTAAACTTTACTCAAAACAAAATAAAATACTTACAGGTGCTTACAATAATTGTAAACCAAAAGATATCGATAACAAAAGTCGTTGTTTAAAAGAAGAAGACAAACAGTTATTAAAAGATAAAATTAAAGAAATATCATAATAACTATTTTCGGTTTACAACCGTTTTTTGATTTTTTGTTAGATTGAAACGGAGGTTACTTTTACAAGTAAGCTCCGTTTTTTACTTTTGTATAAAATATTAAGCATGCATTTTTTACCTGAAAAAATAGACAATTATGTTGTTAATCATTCACAACAAGAACCAGAATTATTACAACAATTAAGTAAAGAAACTTGGCAAAAAGTATTAAACCCAAGAATGTTAAGTGGTGCATTTCAAGGAAGAGTACTTTCTATGATTTCAAAATTAATCAACCCTAAAAACATTTTAGAAATAGGCACATATACAGGTTATTCTGCACTTTGTTTAGCTGAGGGCATGCAATTGGATGGAAAATTAATAACAATTGATAAAAACGAAGAATTAGAAGATTTACAAGTAAAATACTTTCAAAAATCTGATTATAAAAATCAAATTCAACAACATATAGGTAATGCCATAGAAATAATTCCTACATTAAATGAAAAGTTTGATTTGGTTTTCATTGATGCAGATAAATCTAATTATGTAAACTATTTCAACTTAATTATTAATAAAATAAATAAAGGTGGCATTATTTTATCAGATAATGTACTATGGAGCGGAAAAATTGTGGAAGAACTTGATGATAAAGACATTGATACTAAGGTGCTTTTAGAATACAATAAACTCTTAAATGAAGATCATCGATTAGAAACCGTTCTACTTCCAATACGTGACGGTTTAACAATTAGTAGAGTAAAATAATAAAAAGCCTGAGTTTAACTCAGGCTTTTTAATTACATATTTCTTTTGATAGGACCGGTAAAATCATCTATATTTTCTTTTACCTCATTTACTTGTTTATTAATATCAGAAACAATATCTGTATCAATACCTTGTTTCTTGGCACTATCATTTATTTCTCTTTTAATTTCATTGGTAGCGTCTTTAACTTGACGTATACCCTTGCCTAAACCTCTGGCAATTTCAGGTATTTTATCTGCTCCAAATAACATTACTACAATTAGTAGAATAATAAATATTTCAGGACCACTAATAAATAAAAAAGGTATATTCATACTGCAAATTTACATAAATAAACGCCTAGAATTAAAAAAAGCCAAACTTAATTAAGTTTGGCTTCTATTATATTATTAAAGATAATTAGTCTGCTAAAATAATAGCCTTGTTATCTTTAATTTCTAATGTTCCAGAATTAATGGTTAATCCTAATCTTCCGTCAGTAGTTTTTACAAATCTATCTTCAAACTTCTCGTCAATCGATGGATTTGAAACTTCAATTTTAACAACACCTGCGGCTAATAAAGAAACAGCTGGTGCGTGATTATTTAACATTTGAAACTCACCATTTATACCTGGTACCGCAACAGATGTTACTTCTGATGAAAATAAAACCGCTTCTGGACTTACAATTTCTAAATACATAATTTGATGATTTAGGTTTTAAGCAAAATACTTAAAACAATTTAATTACGCTTCTGCTAACATTTTCTCACCAGCTTCAATTGCATCTTGAATTGAACCTCTTAAGTTGAATGCTGCTTCTGGTAAATGATCTAACTCACCATCCATAATCATGTTAAATCCTTTTATAGTATCTTTAATATCAACTAATACACCAGGAATACCAGTAAACTGTTCTGCTACATGGAATGGCTGAGATAAGAAACGTTGCACACGACGAGCTCTGTGTACTACTAACTTATCTTCTTCAGATAATTCTTCCATACCTAAAATAGCAATAATATCTTGTAACTCTTTATAACGTTGTAATAACTCTTTTACTCTTTGTGCAGTATTATAGTGCTCATCACCTAAAATTTCTGGAGTTAAAATCCTAGAAGTAGAATCTAATGGGTCTACTGCTGGATAAATACCTAACTCTGCAATTTTACGAGATAATACCGTAGTTGCATCTAAGTGAGCAAACGTAGTTGCAGGTGCTGGATCCGTTAAATCATCTGCAGGTACATATACTGCTTGTACAGAAGTAATAGATCCTTTTTTAGTAGAAGTAATACGCTCTTGCATTGCTCCCATTTCTGTAGCTAAAGTTGGTTGGTAACCTACTGCAGATGGCATACGACCTAATAATGCAGACACCTCAGAACCAGCTTGAGTAAAACGGAAAATATTATCTACGAAGAATAAAACATCTTTACCTTGATCTTCACCAGCTCCATCACGGAAATATTCAGCAATTGTTAAACCTGATAATGCTACACGAGCACGTGCTCCTGGTGGCTCATTCATTTGTCCAAATACGAAAGTAGCTTTAGAATCTCTCATTCCAGTTTTATCAACTTTAGTTAAATCCCATCCACCTTCTTCCATAGAGTGCATAAAATCGTCACCATACTTAATAATACCAGACTCTAACATCTCACGTAATAAGTCGTTTCCTTCACGAGTTCTTTCACCAACACCAGCAAATACAGATAAACCTCCGTGACCTTTTGCAATGTTGTTAATTAACTCCTGAATTAATACTGTTTTTCCTACTCCGGCACCACCAAATAAACCAATTTTACCTCCTTTTGCGTAAGGCTCAATTAAATCGATTACTTTAATACCGGTATATAAAACTTCCGTAGAAGTAGATAACTCTTCAAACTTTGGAGCTTGACGGTGAATAGGTAAACCTGCATCACCAGTTTTTGGTAAATCTCCTAATCCATCAATAGCTTCACCAGTTACATTGAATAAACGACCATAGATATCATTACCTATTGGCATTTGAATTGGATTACCTGTAGCAACAACTTCTTGCCCTCTTTGTAAACCATCAGTAGCATCCATAGAAATGGTACGTACTGTATTCTCTCCAATGTGTTGTTGAACTTCTAAAACTAAGGTTGTACCATCAGCTTTTTTAATTTCTAATGAATCGTAAATTTTTGGTAACTCAGCATTTTCATTGTTGAACTCAACATCGATAACTGGACCAATAATTTGAGAAACTTTACCTGTTATTGTAGACATTACTTTTGTGTAATTAAGTTATTTTATTTATCGAGTGATATTTACCTCACTTTTTCAGAGCGCAAAGGTAATTTTTTTATAACAATTTTAAAAACGTTTACGTGTATTTTTCTATAATTAAAAAATCAACATAAAAAAAGCCTCGCTTTTGCGAGGCTTTTAATTATTGTTGTGAATTAAATTATTTTTTTAATTTAATCTCTACACGTCTGTTTTGTGCTCTACCATCTCTAGTAGCATTCGATGCGATTGGGTAATCTTCACCAAAACCTTTAGAAGATAATCTTGCAGCTGGAATACCTTTTTTGATTAAGTAATCAACTACAGCAGCAGCTCTCTTATCAGATAATCTTAAGTTAGTACTTGCAGCACCTGAACTATCAGTATGACCTTCAATGTTGAAGTTAGCTTCTGGATATTGAGCCATAATCTCAGCGATTAAGTCTAATTTTCCTGATACTCCTGGTCTGAAAGAAGATCTTCCTGAGTTAAAGTAGATAGCTCTTGCAAATTCGTTTAATTTAGCAGTAGCCTCTTCAGTAATTACTGGCTCTGGAGGACATCCGTTGTTTGAAGCAACACCAGCTACGTCTGGACACTTATCAACGTTATCTTTAACTCCGTCATTATCTTTATCTCCCCAAGGACATCCATTGTTTTCAGCTGGACCAGCTTCTTGTGGACATTTATCTTTATTATCAGCGATACCGTCACCGTCAGAATCTGGACAACCGTTCATTGCTTTTGTACCAGCGTCATTTGGACAAGCATCATCTTTATCAGCGATACCATCGTTATCAGCATCTGGACAACCGTTTAATTCAGCTTTACCAGCTACGTTAGGACAAGCATCATCAGAATCTTTGATACCATCTCCGTCAGCATCTGGACATCCATTGAACTCTTCTAAACCAGGAACCTCAGGACAAGCATCATTCTTATCGAATACACCATCACCATCAGTATCTTTTCCTCCAAAACGGAAAACTAATCCTAAAGAGTGTTGGAAGTGATCTCTTACTTTATCAGCAAATTCTTTTTTACCACCTGTTTGGAAAGATAAACCTAAGTTATCGTTAAACCAAGTATTGAAACCAACACCAGCGTTTAACATTCCTTCTCCTCCAAAAGTATCTAAGTCAGTGTAACCACCACCAACATATACGAAAGGATCAAACCATCCAGTTTCTCCAAATAAACTGTTTAAGTCATACTTTACGTTAGCATCAATAGCCCAGTATAATAAATCTGAGTCATCTTTAGCCACAACAGTTTTAACCTTGTTTAAAGACCCTGCTAATTGTAATGTAAAACCATCACTTAAGTATCTCTCAGCAGAGATTCTAGAAATAGAAGGTAAAGTGTTATCACCCCACTCACTAGTTCCGATGTAATCTTTTACATAGTCACCAAATTCAGAAGGAATTCTAACGTCAACAGTGTTAACACCAAAACTCACAGCCCAAGGGTTGTTTTCATCTTGTGCGTTTACTGTGTTCACAGCAAGGAACGCAACCATAGCTAACATAGCTAATTTTAATCGTTTCATTATCAAAAATTTAAATTAAAAGTTCGTTATTATAATACGCAAATGTAAGTTCTAAAAACTTATTTACAAAAACAAATCTACAAAATCTTGTTAAATAAACAAGATTTATTCTTCTTTTAGGTAATAATGTTTAACTCCTTACCCACTTTTATAAATGCTTGTATTGCTTTGTCTAAATGTTCTTTTTCGTGAGCGGCTGATAACTGCACTCTGATACGAGCTTTTTCTTTAGGAACTACAGGGTAAAAGAACCCTATTACATAAATTCCTTCTTCTAGTAATTTATCAGCCATTACTTGAGACAATTTTGCATCATATAGCATTACCGGAACAATTGCAGAATCTGCTCCTACTAAATCAAAACCTGCTTTTTCCATTTCAGTTCTGAAGTAAGTTGTATTCCACTCTAATTTGTCTCTTAAAGATGTATCGTTTGATAAGATATCAAATACTTTTAAAGACGCCCCTACAATTGCAGGTGCTAAAGAGTTTGAAAATAAATACGGACGAGAACGTTGACGTAATATTTCTATAATTTCTTTTTTTCCAGTAGTGTAACCTCCCATAGCGCCACCTAAAGCTTTACCGAGTGTTCCTGTAATAATGTCTATTCTACCTAACACATTTTTTAACTCTAAGGTACCTCTACCCGTTGCTCCAATAAAACCTGCCGCATGACATTCATCAATCATCACCATTGCATTGTATTTTTCTGCTAAATCACAGATTTCATCTAACTTAGCCACAATACCATCCATAGAAAAAACACCGTCTGTTACAATGATTTTGAAACGATGGTTTTGTTTATTCGCCTCGATTAACTGAGCCTCCAATGATGCCATGTCATTGTTATCATATCGATATCTTGCTGCTTTACATAAACGAACTCCGTCTATAATTGAAGCATGATTTAAGCTATCAGAAATTATAGCATCTTCTTTGGTTAATAATGGTTCAAAAACACCTCCATTAGCATCAAAAGCTGCTGCGTACAAAATAGTGTCTTCTGTTTGATAAAATGATGCAATTTTAGCTTCTAATTCTTTGTGAATATCTTGAGTTCCACAGATAAAACGAACTGAAGACATTCCGAAACCATGAGTATCCATAGTGTCTTTTGCTGCCTGAATAACCGCTGGATTATTTGACAACCCTAAGTAGTTATTAGCACAAAAATTAATCACTTCTTCTCCTGTTGAAATTTTAATAACAGCATCTTGAGATGAAGTAATAATTCGCTCAGTTTTATATAAACCTGCGTCTTTAATATCTTGTATTTCTTTTTGTAAATGTTCTTTTATGTTTCCGTACATAGTATGTTTGTTTGCTACAAATTTAATAGTTCTTTATTAGCTATTAAACTTCTTCTACAATAATTTCGTTATCTATATAAACTAATATTTTTTTGCTTACAGAATATCCTATAGTTTTTAATACATGTGCATATTTTAATAATTGCTGATGGTATTTCTTATCGGGTTTTCCCGTCTTGTAATCTATTACTATAACATCATCACCCTGAAACACCAAACGGTCTGGAATTATTATCTGATTGTCAGCCGTTACAATTTCCCTTTCATTATAAACTGTTACATCTTCTGAAAAATAATCTTGTAGCTTGTTATGATTTATAATTTTAGATACAATAGTAGTAATGTCATCTTTTTTATTTTGCGGAATCTCACCTTGTTGAATTGCTAATTTTATAACATTATCCACATCTGAAACAGTTTGTATTTTAGCCATTAATTCATGTACTAAATTACCATAGTCTATCGCTTTTCCTTGCTCTGTTCCCCATAACTTAGATGAACTAGCCAACATAACTATATTATGATCTTTCCATGGTGTTGAAATAAAAGTATCTTGTATAGTAATGGTATTTTCTTTTTGTTTTTTAACACTGATACGTTTAGTATCACCGAATGTATACACTAACTGATCATCTTTCCACAATTTTTGAGTTTTTAGATAATTGATAAAAATACCCGAATAATGGTTTGTGCTTTCTGCTCCATTTCTAAGTAAATATTTCTCTGTGATGATATGCAATTGCTCTACTGCTCTTGTTAAAGCAACGTATAAAAGATTAAAATTATCTAACTCTAATTCTTCTTGTTGAAGTTGATATATTTCTGACCCTTTATTGTTTACATTTTGAATTACTGAGGTTGCGTTGATTAACAACTCATTAAAATTTCCGTATACCTCTTCTGGTAAATCATCAAACCAAACTTTTGGGTCAATTGTTTTGTAAATTTCTAAATCATATGGAAAAATTACTACCGGAAATTCCAAACCTTTACTTTTATGAATTGTCATAATATTAACAGCACTTTCGTTTTCTGGCGCTATTATGCTCAAAGTTTCTTGTTTTTCATTCCAATACTCTAAAAAAGACTGCAGATCTACCCCTTTTCTCTGCTGGTCTAACACAACATCTAAAAAAAACTGTACGTAAGCATCTGATGTTCTCACTAGTGAAAAACTCCTGATAATTTGTTCAATTTTTTCATAAAAAGGCAATTGATAAAATTCATTTAAATCGAAATAAACGCCTCTCTCAGCTAATACTGTAAAAAAGTTTTCTAATGGTTCTTTTACCAAAGCGCCTATAAACTCATGAATTGCTTCTGATATTTGCAAATGCTCATGAATAAAATATAACAATTCAAACCTTGTTTCTTGATCGTTTGGGTGATGGATAGCCTTTAACAAATTGACTATAAAATTAATTTTAGAACTGTTTTTCAACAACAATGTTTCCGAGGATACAATAGTTACACCGTTCTCAGATAAGTAATTAGCTACTGCAACACCATCTTTTTTCTTTCTAACTAATACACATATTTCGTTTAGTGCATATTGTTGTGATAACTCTTGAATAGTTTCCAATACTTTTTGAGGAAATTTAATTTTATCCTCTTCTTTATCAGGAAGCTTCTCTAAGAAACTAATTGAAACACAACCTCCTTTTTTTGCGTTTTCTTTTTGTGTATTACCTTCTATAAATAATTGCTGGTATTCTTTATTTTGAAGAAAGTTTGCTGTATGCTGAAAAAAACTATTATTAAAATTAATTACCTCAGCATAACTTCTGTAATTTGTATCTAGTGTTTTTACTTCTTTTGGAGCTTGAAAAGGATTGTAATTATCTTGTCCCAAATTAATAAATTGCTCAGCCTTACCTCCTCTCCATCTGTAAATTGCTTGTTTTCCATCTCCTACTAACAACAAACTACTAGCATCTTGTGCTAAAGCATTATCTATTAATGGAATTAAATTTTGCCATTGTAATACAGAAGTATCTTGCATTTCATCTATAAAATAATGCATAAATCGCTGGCCAATTCTTTCATAAATAAACGGAGCTGGTTGATCTTTTATATTATCAGAAATTAACTGATTAAACTCTGCATTTAATCGTATGTTATTTTCTTCTTTTAAATTCTGAAGCTCTGAATGTATATTGTTAAGTACCGCTAACGGAATTATACTTTTTAATGCTAAGTTATTTAATAAATATGCTCCATAATATTGCTCGTATGCATTTTTAGATTTTTGGTATAAACTTTTAAAATCTTGGTATAGATCATCAATACAATCTTTAGTATCAATGGTTGCTTTTGCTGCATATAATTTTTTATCAGACTCAAAATTTTTATTTATTCTGCCATCAAACTTTAAATCTGTATGCTTTAGTAGTTTTAATTTAGTAAGCTTTTCGAAATGTTTTGGAACTTCTCCGGAATTAGCAAAATCTGAAAATTGTAAATTATTATTTTTTATGAGTAATAAAGCTTCTTCACCAATGTTAGAAAACAATATTTCTATTGTAGAATTTACTTCAGATAAACGAGCTTTTAACTCAAAAAAATCTTGAATAGATTTATTTGCTAATTTTCTAAAATGCTTTGTGTCTTCTTCATTTAGCAGAATTTTAGAAAAGTTATGAAGATCTCTAGAAATATCCCATGATTTATCTGCATCAATCTTAGACAGTGAAAAATCTATTAACAAATTTGTTAATTCTTTATCTGTTCCAATTTTTGATATTAGAACATCTACTGCTTGCCTTAACAAAGAAGGACCATCCATTTCTACTTCAAAATTTAAGGTTAGTCCTAAATCATAAGCGAAATTTTTAATAATTTTATGGGTAAAACTATCAATAGTTGTAATCGCAAACGCAGAATAGTTTTGCAAAACAGCCTCTAAAATCTTAGCACTTCTTTTTTGAATTACAGTAACA
This sequence comes from Tenacibaculum geojense, assembly GCF_042676005.1. Classification (NCBI taxonomy): domain Bacteria; kingdom Pseudomonadati; phylum Bacteroidota; class Flavobacteriia; order Flavobacteriales; family Flavobacteriaceae; genus Tenacibaculum; species Tenacibaculum geojense. The sequence goes on from NZ_JBHTJR010000051.1 coordinate 223,862, forward strand.
TCTAAAGAAGTTTCATTAATTATTTGAACTAGCAAATCATTATCTATCCCTTCAGAAAAATCGTGTAAATTATGCATTACACGTTCTTTCATTTCTCCTGCTGCCTTATTGGTAAATGTTATTGCTAATACTTTTTGAAATTTAAAAATATCTTCTGATGTCAATAATATTTTTAAATATTCTTTTACTAACGTAAATGTTTTTCCGCTACCTGCAGATGCGTTATAAACTTGAAAAGTAGATGGTTGATGCACAAATGAATTTTTATGCAATTTAAATAAAAAACCCCTTAAAATAAGGGGTTTTAAAAAAGGTTTATTTACTTAATGCTGATATAATATCTGAATTTATTTTTATAAAATCTTTGTTTTTAGCTTTTTTAGACAACTCTAAAGCCCTTTTAGCCACAAGCAAAGCTTCTTTATTTTTACTTAAATCTTGTAAAATTAACGCCTCTCTAGTAACCTGGAAAAACAATGCATTATCTGAAGATGTTACTTTTTGAATATAAGTTAAAGCTTTTTGTAAATCTGTTTTTGTTTCATGATAATATAAAGCCGCTCTAAAATACTCAGATGTACTTGGCCCAGACAATGATTTATCTATTGATTTAATTATCTCTTCATGTTCACTAACCTCGAACGGAATTACAATTCTAGTATTTTCCCACTCTATAAACAAATCAGCACTTTGCAATGTAACGTTTTGAAAAGTCATTGAAAACGTTTCTATTGTTTCTTGAATTCTTTGTACAGGAATATCTAAACTTATTATTGGAGTTTTTTCTTTGTAATTGTTCCAATTTGTACTTTCATAAACATACCATTTCACCTTCCATGAACTCTTTTCTGGAATTGTTAATAAAGTATAATCTCCTTTTTCTAACAACTTTCCATTAATAATTATTGATTTTGAAAATGAAAACTTAGTTGCAATGTTTGCTCCTGTTCTCCAATATTGACCATAAGGCAATATACCATTGAAAATTTTTCGGTTCTTTTTACTAGGTCGTGAATATGCTACCTCAACCGTTGTTAATCCTATATCTTGACTAAAAGTTGCTGTTGAACTTAGATTAGGAATTTTTAATTGCGCTAGTATTGAAGCACTCATAAACATAAGTGCTATAATTATATATTTTTTCATGATTTTTTATTGTTGATTAAAGTAAACAGAAGGCGATACTCCCATTAAACTTTTAAATGATTTATTAAATGTTGTTTTAGAATTAAAACCTGCTTCTTGAGCTAAACCAAAAAAAGTAAGTTGTTTTCCTTTTTCACTTTTTGCCAAACTAACAAACTCTTTTATTCTATAATAATTTACATACTCAAAAAAATTCATCCCTATATTTTCATTAAGTAGCCTTGAAAGCTCTGGACTATGCACACCTAACATTTCTGCTAGTTCTATTTTTAAAAGTTTGGCATTTAAATATGGCTTTTTTTCAATCATAATTTTCTCTAACGCTAACTTTAACTTATCCAAATCAGCCGTAGTTAATTTAGATTGATGGTATTTTTTCTCTTTAACATTTGGTATAGCTATTAAAACAGATGGTTTTAGCAACATATAATAACTGATAAACATGACTATAAACGTTAAAACAATCCATATATAAGGTCTTGCTGTTCTTTCTAACATTGGAAACCCTAAAAAGCTAGTTAAAAAGAGAACTAACCAAACTAACATACAAAAACCTGTAACTAACAAAAACCCATAAATAAAACGAGTATAAGGAACATAAGATGCAACTTGCTTAAAGTCTTTTAGAAAAAATTGATAACTTTTAAAACCAAGTACCCAATACCAAATATTAACCACCAATCCAACAGCATGACATATATAAATAACTGTCATTAAAGGTAAAGTTTTACTTCTTTCTATTTGATATTCATTAGAAGGTATGATAAAATACCCCAGTATAAATAATGAATAAATTATTCCCGGAAAGTAGTGGATAGTTTTTTCTTTAGTAAAACTTTCTCTAAACAATACAGATCGGACAAATAAATAGATAGTTGGACCAAAAAGTAATGCTGAAAATTCAGACATTGCATTAAGCCTGAAGTTTTTATTAAAAATTTCAGCACTATATAAAAACTTACCTAACAAACCTACAGTTAACATAATTAACAGCACCAATAAAAATTCATTTACTTTCTGACGTTTTTTTATTGAAACCAATAAAATAGTTAGCAATAATAAGCTTTGAAAAAAACCAAAATAAATTAATTGCTCTAAAACAAATTGCATGAAATTACTTTTTATGACGGGAAATTAATCAATTTGAAATTGATGAACATGATTTAATTCTTCATAAGATGATAACGGATATTTATTAGAAAAACGCTCAAAGTCTTTTACTGAATCCCAAGCTACTATTGTCATCAAACTAGGCTTGTAATAATAACCTGTTGGAGATTCTCCATCTTGAAGTTTCAATACAACTTTCCCTCCTAATTTTTCAACATTTTTTTTCCATTGATTGTAAAAAGACATGTTATCATTGTCCTTATTCCAAAAAGAAGTAACCACGTTGTATTTATTTTTTGATATTGTAAAATGAGTATCTTTTTTAATCTCAAAATAAATCAGCCCAAAATAAGTAAATAATTCTCTTCTTTGCTGGTGAAAGTCAGCAACTTCTTTTTCAATGTTAGCAATAAATCCTCTTCTTTTTTCAATATTTTCCCACTTTCCAAAAACAAAACTATTTGGTAAATGATTACCTAAGGTTAGTTTTTTTATTTTAAAACCAGATTGTGGTTGGTAAGAATAAGCATAGCCAACCGGATACACTGTTTCTTTATATCGGTCAAAACGTTTATTGAAGTCTTTTTTTACTCCTGTTAAAATAAGCACATCTAGCACTTCTCCTTTTTTAAAGTGAAACTCCTTTTTACCTTCTTGTGCAGAAATGCAACAACAATATAGTAGCAAGAAAATTAACTTAACAGATGATACATTCATTTTTTACTGTTTTAAAATTACAGCACAAAACAAACCTAAAACTCATTGAAAGTAAAGAAAAAACAGGTACGCATACCTTATGTGTACCTTAATTTGAAGGTTATAAAACGAAAAAGCTTATTAAAAAGCACCTTTCTTATCTACAATTATTAACAGCTATATAAAACAAGCTATCTTTTGAATGATTTATCCTAAACCAACATCTAAAGACATCATAACAATAAAACCACCAATAAAACCAAGTGTGGCTATATCTGTAAATTTATCTCGTTGTGTTTCGGGAATTACCTCTTCAACAACAACAAAAATCATTGCCCCTGCAGCAAAAGCAAGAGCATACGGTAAAATTGGCGTAAAAAATGATACTGCTAAAGCTCCAAGTACTGCTGCAAACGGCTCAACAATGGCTGATAATTGTCCATACCAAAAACTCTTAAACCTACTAACACCTTGTCTTCTTAAAGGCATTGCTACCGCAAACCCTTCTGGAAAGTTTTGAATACCGATTCCAATAGCTAATGATATGGCTGCAATAATCATTTCTGTTTGTTCTACACCAACCATTGTAGAGGCTGCTCCAAACAATACACCAACAGCTAAACCTTCTGGAATATTATGTAAAGTAATTGCTAATACTAGTAAGGTAGTTTTATGCCAATTTGTTTTTACGCCTTCTGCCTCATCAACACCAAAATTTATATGTAAATGAGGTAACCATTTATCCATCCCAAATAAAGCTAAAGCACCTAACGCAAAACCTACTGCAGAAGGTAAAACTTTAACAAATCCTTCTCCTGGACTATTTTCTATTGCTGGTGATAACAAACTCCAAAAACTTGCTGCCACCATAACTCCTCCGGTAAATCCTAACATTCCATCTAAAACAGCACGATTTAATTTTTTAAAAAAGAACACTAAACCAGCACCAGCTGCTGTTAAACCCCATGTAAACAATGACGCAAATAAGGCGCCTAAAATTGGATGTTCTTTACAATAATCTACTATTTGATCAAATAAACTCATATTTTTTGAATGTATAAATTATTAGCAATCTTATTGGAAATAGTCATTGTATTTCCTTCTAATTTAATAGATAAAGACCCATCAAATGGTTCTTTTTCTAAAACTGTTATTTTTTTTCCTAAAGCTATTCCTTGTTTATCTAAAAACTGCAAAAACTCAGAAGAGCTATCATTTACCCCTACACAAACACCACTTTCTCTTACTGATAATGTTGCCAGTAAGCATTTTTCTATTTGTTGAAAATTCCCTTTACTATCAGGTATAGGATCACCGTGCGGATCTTGCTTTGGAAAACCTAGAAAAGCATCTAGTTCATTTATTAATTTAGGTGATTTTATATGTTCTAATTGCTCAGCAACCTCGTGAACTTCGTCCCAAGAAAAATTCAACTTATCCACTAAAAAAACTTCCCATAATCTATGCTTTCTAATAATAGTTATAGCTGTTTTTTTTCCAAAATCAGTTAATGTAACTCCTTGATACTTTTTATAAACTACTAAATCTTTTTCTGATAGTTTTTTAATCATATCAGTAACAGAAGACGCTTTAGTTTCTAATTTTTTAGCAATAGCATTGGTACTTATCCCTTTATCTGTTAAAACAGCTAAATGGTAAATGGTTTTTATGTAATTTTCTTCTGACTGACTAAACATAGTACAAACATACAAAAATTTGCTATATGAAAATATATTTTTAGCCTTGTCTAAAAAATATTTTATATTTGCGTAAATAATTTTTTAAATGAGACTGTTAACAATTCTTTTGCTTGGTATTATTAATACAATAAATTCTCAAAAAATCGAAGGGGTTATTACTTCTTCAAAAGGAGATGTTATCCCTTTTGCTAATGTGTATTCTAAAAATAAAAAAATCGGAACCACCTCAGATGAAAATGGAGTATTTAAACTTAATATCACTCAAAAAAAAATAACATTAGTAGCGTCTGCAATTGGGTATTTATCTGAAACCAAAAACATAATTTTTACAAATACTGATAATAAACAGATAGATTTTGTACTTACAGAAACCGATGAGATTTTAAATCAAGTAACAGTTACAGGAACTAGAACTGATAAAAGAAAAACAAATAGCCCTGTAATTGTGAATATAATCAGTAGTGAAACATTAGCTGATGTTGAAGCCTGTAACTTATCTGAAGGATTAAAATTTCAAACAGGATTGCGAGTAGAAACAGACTGCCAAACTTGTAGTTACACTCAACTCCGAATGAATGGATTAGCAGGTGGCTATTCTCAAATATTAATTAACGGGCGTCCAATATTTAGCCCATTAACAGGTTTGTATGGTTTAGAACAAATACCAACCAACATGGTTGAACGTATTGAAGTTGTTAGAGGTGGCGGTTCTGCATTATACGGGTCTAGCGCCATAGGCGGAACTGTAAATGTAATAACTAAAGTTCCTACAAGAAACAATTACAGTATTGGTTATACATATCAAAATATCAAAGGAACTTCTGACCATATTATTAATGGGAATGGCACACTAGTTAATACTAATAAAACATTAGGAGCTACAGTATTTTTTAATAGTAGAGAAAGAGGTTTGTTTGATGCTAATAATGATAATTTTTCAGAACTACCTTCCTTAACCAACCTTGCATTTGGTGGTACTATATTCTATACCCCTAATAATAATGAAAAACTTGAAGTAAGTTTTAGTAAATTGTATGAATATAGATATGGTGGAGACATGATAGAAACAAACCCATCATTAGCGCTACAAGCAGAAGAAAGAACTCACAATGTGTATATGAGTAATATTGATTACCAAAAAAACTTTAACAATAATAAAACTTCATTTATAGCTTATTTAGCATCACAATTTACTGATAGAGATCACTATACTGGAGTAAGACCAGATGTTGGCTCTCCAGAAGATGTAAATCATTTACAAAACTTACCATACGGAACATCTGAAACTACAACATTACAAGGTGGTATTCAACTAAACCATAAAATAGAAAACTTTATTAGTGGAGATAATATTATCACATTGGGTTCAGAATTTATAAAAGATGATGTTTTTGATGATATTGAAACCTACAATTATACTGTTGACCAGACAACTAAAAACCTAGGAGTGTTTTTACAATCAGACTGGGAAATAAATTCAAAATGGAATCTTTTAGCAGGAGTTCGATATGATAATCATACATTAAACAGCCTAAAAATTGATAAAACTCAAAAACAAATAACCAACAATGTATTAAGCCCAAGGGTATCATTATTATACAAGCCATTTGATAAAACACAAATTAGAGCTACTTGGGGTACAGGTTTTAGAGCTCCACAGGCGTTTGACACCGATTTACACATTGCTTTTGCAGGTGGAGGCGTTTCCAGGATACAACTTTCTGATAACCTAAAAAGAGAACGTTCAAATAGTTACACAGTTTCATTTAATTATGACAAACCAACCGAACATTATATATACGGATTCACCATTGAAGGTTTTTACACTCAATTAAATAATGCTTTTGTTTTAGAAAATATTGGGGAGGACAATTTTGGAGAATTATTTGAAAAAAGAAATGGTGATAAAGCTACAGTAAAAGGAGTTACAATAGAATCTAGATTTAATTATGAAGGTATTTTACAATTAGAAACTGGCTTTACCTTACAAGAGAGTTTTAATAGAACCCCTGTTAACTACTCTACTGACTTACCTACTATTAAAGAGTTTTTAAGAACCCCTAACACATATGGATATGCTACATTTTCTTATGAACCTAACACAAAATTTAACAGCGCAATAAACTTAGTTTATACTGGACCTATGAAAGTACTTCATTTAGCCTCTCCTGAAAACTTACTTAACGATGAATATTATAAATCCCCTGACTTTGTTGAACTTGGTTTTAAAAGTAGCTATATTTTTAAACTACCAAAACTAAAAAGTAATGTGGAGATCTCGGGAGGTGTTAAAAATATTTTAGACAGTTATCAAACAAACTTTGATACTGGAAAAGAAAGAGATAGTAATTTTATTTACGGACCAGCAAATCCAAGAACATTCTTTATCGGGTTAAAATTCACAAACAACTAAAGTAATACAATCACAATACATACAAAAGCTCTTAACATTAAATAAACATTCTAATAATGCAAGCATAATTTGGTAGTAACATTGTATTAACAATATACCCTCACATTTGCAGGGTATAAAAAAATACAAATATTTATAATGAAAAAAGTACTACTAATTGCTTTATTAAGCATTTGTCAGTTAATTTTCTCTCAAGAAAAAGGAACCGTAGCTGGTATGGTTACTGATAAAGAAATGAATAGTGAACCTTTACCGTTTGCTAATATTTTTATAAAAGGAACATCTATTGGAGGGACATCTGATATGGATGGAAAATATTCTATACCTGTTCCTGCTGGAAATCATGTTTTAGTTTTTAGTTTTATTGGTTATGAAACAATTGAAAAGCCAATTATAGTTGTTGCTGGTAAAACTTTAACAATTAATCAAGAATTAGGTGCTAGCCAAGGTGTAGCACTAGACGAAGTAGAAATAAAAGGAACTACTAGTAAAGAAAAATCAAGTGCTTTATTACTTGAACAGAAAAAAGCAACCGTTATTAAAGAAAGTATTGGTGCTGAAGAATTATCACAAAAAGGAGTTAGCGACGCTGCAAGTGCCGTGTCTAAAATCTCTGGTGTTTCTAAACAAGAAGGATCTAGTAATGTATATGTACGTGGTTTAGGCGATAGGTATTTAAACACTACCATGAATGGTTTATCATTACCTTCTAATGATATTGCAAAGAAAAATATAGACTTAGGTTTATTCCCTTCAGATATTATTCAAAATGTTTCTATCAGTAAAGCATATTCTTCTAGTTTTTATGGTGATTTTGCTGCTGGTAATATTGATATTTCTTCAAAAGAATATAACGGTAATGGTTTTTTTGATTTAAATATTGGAACTGGTGTTAATTCAAGAGCAGCTGGCGAAAATTTCAAAAAAAGCGAAGGTACTGGTCAATTTGGTTTCTATAATAGATATCAACACAATCCATTCGCTGTAGTATTATCTCACGGAATAGATCCAGTTGATGCTGGAAACCCAATTAATGGTTCCATTGGTTTTAATGCAGGAAAATCATTTGAATTTAAAAACGGATCAAGATTAAGCCTTTTTGGTACTGCTTCATTTGATAGAAGTTTTCAATATAGAGAAGGACCATTAGTAGATTATACAAATGTATTTAAAAAGGTGTTTCCAAACTCTAAAGAATACGAATATTCTACAACAACAACAGGGATGTTAAGTGCTACTTACAGAATTAACAGCGACCATAAATTAAAATACACTTCATTATTTTTAAATAACTCAAGCGATCAAACAGGATACTATGGTTATAAAGGTTTAGGTCAAAATCGTGATGCTTTAATTAACACTGATCAAGGTTTTTATCAAATGAATGTTCAGTTTAACCAAGATTTAGTTTTTGTAAATCAAATTACTGGTGAGCATAAATTTTATAATGATGAAGAAAGAGAAGATTTAGAACTTACATGGGGAATAGGATATAATAATGTATATGCTCATGAACCAGATAGAAGGAGAATTAGTATTGAAAATTATCATTTAGCTTTAGATAATAACACAGCTACTAATCCTGTTTTCTTTATTAACAACTCTTTTGATAATCAGAGATATTTTCAAAAAATCATTGATGAAGAACTTAACAGTAGAGTTAATTTAGCGTATAAACCAACCGAAAAGTTAACATTTAACTTTGGTTATAACGGAAGAACAAAACAAAGAAATTTTGAAAACATCAGATACGGTTATGAAGTATTAGATAGAAATGCTACTCCAATTACAGATGTTAACAATTTAGATGCACTATTTGATATTAATAACATTCAATTTTTCCAGAATCAATCAGGAAAATTATTCAGATTAGATGTATTTAATCAAATTCCAGGATATAACGGAGACAACATTGTTAGCTTACCTGGTGTTAATGAAAATGAATATGTTGGAGACTTATCAATACATGCAGGTTATGTTTCGTCAGAAATTAAAGCATCTGACCGTTTAACTTTAATTCCTGGTATTAGATTAGAATCATTTACTCAAGAAGTTAAATACGATGTAATAAACATTGATCCAAGTGATCCAGGAGCAAGAAAAGTAACCGAAACTTTCTTTTTACCTAACTTAAATGTAAAGTACTCATTAACGGAAGACCAAAACTTACGTTTTAACTTTAGTAAAACTGTTTCTGTACCTGAATTTAAAGAAGTAGCCCCTTTTATTTATGAAGGTATTGGACAAAGAATAGCTGGTAACCCTAACTTATTAGATGACCCTTCGTTTTCAGAGATATACAATGCAGATATCAAATACGAATGGTTTATGTCAAGAGATGAATTATTATCATTTGCTACGTTCTTTAAGCAAATTAACGACCCTATCAACTTAGTTGCTGAAAGTAGTGCTGCAGGTAATCAACGTTATTTCAGAACCAGTGAAAGTGCTGAAGTATTTGGTTTAGAAATTGAGACTAGAAAAAATATTATAAAAAATGAAGATGAAGAAACTCAATTATCTGCTGGATTCAACTTCACTTATATGTACACCAATCAAGATTTAATTCAAACAATTCAGGGTGGATCTTCTCAATTTACCACTTCATTTAATAGAAGCAGTGATAAACTACAAGGAGCATCAGACATTCTTTTAAATGCAAATTTAAATTATAGCCCTACTCAATTTGATAATTACAAACCAATTGCCTCTTTAGTGTTCTCTTATTATTCTGATAGAATTTCAGCATTAGGTGCTGGTACGCTAGGAAACATTATAGAAAAAGGAGTGCCTACATTAGATTTTGTATGGAAAAATAAATTTGGAGAAAACTGGGAACTGAATTTAAGTGCAAAAAACTTATTAGACCCTTCTATAACTAGAGTTAGAGAGGACAAAGCCTTAGGAGATATCATAATTTCTGATTTCAAAATAGGGAGCACAATATCATTAGGATTAAAATACAAACTATAAAAAAGAATATTAAACTATTAAATTAAACTTAAAACGATGAAAAATAATTTATTACTTGGCTTGGCTTTGGCTGCAACTATTTTCACCTCTTGTGGAGAAGATGGTACATCTGATATTGTAATTAACGATAACAGTGTAAACAACAACAATAATGGTGGTGACAATGGTGGACAAACTACTGGTGAAACTATCGAATTAAATGGTAATTATACTGAGAGTATGACGTTAGACCCGATTAATAATTATATTATTACTGGTCCTGCTATTTTTGAAGATGGAACTACATTAACAATTCCTGCTGGTATGACTATTACCGCTGCTGCAACTGGAGCTGATGTTTATTTAGCTATTGCTCAAGGAGCAAAAATAATGGCTGAAGGTACTTCAAGTCAACCAATTATCTTTACTTCTGCAGCGACTACTCAAAATGCTGGTGATTGGGGAGGTTTAATTATTTTAGGTAAAGCTCCAATCAATTCAGTAGCAGGAGGAACTGCTACTTCAACTTCAGAAATAGCTAGTTTACCATACGGTGGAAATGTTGCTGATGATAATTCAGGAATGTTACGTTATGTACGTGTAGAATATTCTGGAGGTAAGGCTGACGGTCAGTCTGAAAACAATGGTTTCTCTTTCTATGGTGTAGGAAACGGTACTGTTGTTCAATATATTCAAATGTTTGAAGGTAAAGATGACGGTGTTGAATTTTTTGGTGGTACAGTAAACGTTAATAACGTATCTGTTGTAAACGCTCAAGATGATTCTATTGACTGGACTGAAGGTTATACTGGAACAATTACTGATGCTTATGTTAAGCACGGTACCAATCATGATAAAGGTATTGAAGCAGATGGTTACAATACTGATATAGGTAACTTATCTTCACCTGTATATTTTTCAAAGCCTACGGTAAATAACTTAACTATTGTTGGTTTAGGTTCAGGAACAGAAAATGAAGCTATTAGGCTAAGAGCAGGTACTCAAGGAGTGTTTACAAATGTATTATTAGATGGTTTTGCTGAAGGTTTTGACTTAGATGGTGATAATGGAAACAACCCAACAGGAGCTGGTGTATTAAGTGGAGACTTAGTGGTTAACTCTGTATCTTTCTTAGATGTTACTTTAAACTTAAAGAATGATACTGGTGAAACTTTTACTGATGCAGATTTTTATACAGAAGATACTAACGCTACAGGTACTGACTATGAAACTTGGGGTGCTGGTTGGACAAGACAATAATTATAATTATTAGTAAATAATACAAAACCCCGAGATTATATCTCGGGGTTTTGTATTTGTTATCCGCTTAAAACTACTTAACTGCTAACTTAGTATCTTCTTTCCAGTGTTGAACACTAGCTATTGTAGCATCTTTATAGTCAATTTCTTTAAGGCCATCTTTAGTCCACATAAACCACTTTCCTACTTTCTTTCCATTATTATAATGTGCTATGGCTGTTTTGTTTCCTTTTTGGTCAAATGACATCCAAGTACCAGTAAGTAATTTATCTTTATAAAAGCCCTGTTGTTTAACGGATCCATCTTCATAATAAAAAGTAACTTTTACTAAATCTCCTGCTTTCTCATATTGAGGCTTCACTTCTTGTGCGTTTATTAAACTACCCGCTAATAAACCTGCAATTACTACTAATTTTTTCATCTTAAACATTTTAACCGTTAACATTTATATTACAAATATATAATTTTTTTTACGTTTAAACAACTATTTAGTAACATTAAATTAACATTAGAGTTAAGATAGCTTTATCATTCAATTACGAAACATAAATTGTATATTTACTATGTATTAACTTAAAAAAATTATTATGGCAGTAATGAAAGTTATTGAAGTGTTATCTAACTCTGAAAAAAGTTGGGAAGACGCTACGAAAAAGGCTATTAAACAAGCTTCTAAATCGGTTAAAAATATTAAATCAGCATTTGTACAATCACAAAGTGTTGTTGTAAATGATGATGAAGTTGCTGAATTTAGAGTAAACCTTAAAATAACCTTCGAAGTAAATTAACTATTAAACTTAAAACCTATGGAAAACCATAGGTTTTAAACTTACTACTACAATAAAGATCATTAACAATTAAAAAAACTATAATGGAAAAATACTTGGAAAAAGCACAAGAACTATTCATCGACTATGCGCCAAAAGTAGTTACTGCTTTGGCAATTTTAATAGCAGGATTATTTATTATTAATCTTATTATTAGAGCTACAAAAAAAGTTATGACAAAACAAAACGTAGATATTACGTTACAAAAATTCTTAACTAACTTGCTTAGTTGGACTTTAAAGGTTCTACTTATAATCACTGTAATTGCTAAATTAGGTATTGAAACTACTTCTTTTGCTGCAATATTAGCTTCTGCTGGTTTGGCCATAGGATTGGCTTTACAAGGATCTTTAGCGAATTTTGCAGGAGGTGCTTTAATTATGGTTTTTAAGCCTTTTAAAGTAGGAGACTTTATAGAGGCACAAGGAGTAAGTGGAAAGGTGAAGGAAATTCAAATTTTTACTACACACCTTAACACTCCACAAAATAGGTTGGTTATTTTACCAAACGGATCTTTGTCTAATGGCAACATAATAAATTTTACAGCTGAAAATAAGTTAAGAGTTGATTTAACTTTCGGTGTTGGATATGAGTCTGATATTAAAAAAACGAAACAAGTGTTAATGGAAGTATTAACTTCTAACTCTAAGGTTTTAAAAGACCCTGCTCCAGCTGTAATGGTTAGTGAATTAGCTGATAGTTCTGTGAATTTTGTTGTCAAAGCATGGACTGATGTTGCTGATTATTGGGATGTTCATTACGAAACGATAGAAAACACAAAAATAGCATTAGATAAAGCTGGAATTGACATTCCATACCCACACTCTGTTGAAATTCAAAAACAAGGTTAATTAAACCTTCTTTTTTTCAGGAGTTACCACAAAATCTTTTAAGTAAAAAGGTTCAAAATAAGCGACATCTTCGATGTCGTTTTTTTTGTACTTAACAAAACTTAATTGGGCCATTTGATTGGCAGAAGGAAATTTATCATCAATAAAAAAAGCATTTTCATGCTTTAAAATGTCTTTACATTTTTCAGCACCATCACCAATAAAATAAACTTTATTACTGTTTAAATAATCAGAAAAAGAATGTTCATCAATAATTTCGGCTTTAATTTCTCTAACTTGATTATAAGAACTATCATAAACAGCAGCGTAAACCTCCATTCTTCTAGCATCTAACATAGGTACTATAAACCCTTCATCTATGGTAGTTGTATTAGCAAGTGAAGTTAGCGTTTCTACACTAATTAAGGGTTTATCATAAGCAAAACATAACCCTTTTGCTGCTGAAACACCAATACGTAAACCTGTATATGAACCAGGGCCTTTACTCACAGCTATTGCATCTACTTGAGAACTAATAATATTAAGCTCGTTTAACAACTCTTGAATAAAAGGGTGTAATGTTTCAGCATGAGAATAATTACCATTATTTAACTCTTTAATACCAATCACTTCACCGTTTTTAGCAATACTTACTGAACAATTTTTGGTAGCAGTTTCAATGTTTATAATAATAGCCATTTAAGTAAAATTTTAGCAAAGATAATTATAGCTAAAAGAAAAACCTCATAAAATAAATTTATGAGGCTTAAAATGTATAAAAACTATTATATTAATCTAAAACATCTTCTCCAAAATAAAATTTAAGAACTTTAGTTTTAAAAACATAGTCGTATTTAGCTCTAATTAGTGCTGCTTCTGCATTTACTAATCTATTTCTTACTTGGTCGAAATCAAATAAAGTCATAGCTCCGTAATTGAAACTTTCTTGTGCATTTTTAAATGCTTCTTTCTGTGCGTCTAATGAAATTTGAGCAGCTTCAAATGCTTTTGCGGCAGCTTTAGCATCAAGATAAGCTTGTTCTATAGTTTGCTGTAAGCGTAGTTTTTCATTTTCTAACGCTAATTCTGATTGCTCTTTATTAATAATAGACTTAGCAACTCTATTTTTTGTCTGAAAACGATTAAATAACGGAACATTTAAAGAAATCCCAATATTATATCCTAATTCATCATTTAGTTGTTTAAAAAAATATTCATTGCCTCCAAAGGTTGTGTCAAATCTATTTACATAATTTGTTCTTGCTCCTGCTCCAAAACCAATAGTTGGATAATATGCTCCTTTGGCTAATTCAATTCCTAAATTAGAATTTTCAATATTTAACTTTGCTCTTTCAATTTCTGGTCTATTTGTTAATGCTTTAGCATAAACCATATCTGCATTATTATATAATAAGGCGCCTGATGGAGAATCAACTTGAATTTTTTCAACATCAAAACCATTGGATGTAACTTGTAATAATTGTGCCAACCTTAATAATGATAAGTCTAAATTATTTTGTTGTGTAACAACACTCTGTGCATCTGATACAGCTGTTGATTGAACGTTTAATAAATCTCCTTTAGGAATAGCTCCTGCATCAAACTGAGCTTTGGCTCTTTCTATTTGCTTTTTACTTATTTCAGCTTGAAATTGAGAAGCAAGTAGATTCTCTTTAGCAAATAAAACATTTAAGTAAGAATTAATTACTTGTAAAGAAATATCGTTTTCTATTACCTCTAAATCTAACTTACTAGAAGCCACTCCTAATTTAGCTTGCTTATATGTATTTAAATTTCTAAATCCATTAAATAAAGTAGTTCTAGAGTTTAAGTCAAAAGAAGTATTGAAATTATCTGTAGAAACTCTAGCACCATTTTGTACACTTAAACCAAAACTTAAACCAGAGTTCGCAGAACCATTTAAATCCGGTAAAAAATTACCTCTGGCAATAGCTACATCTTTTTCAGCAAGTTGAACATTTAATTTATTTTGCTCAACAGTTAAGTTATGTTTAAGAGCATAGTCGACACACTCTTTTAAAGTCCATTTTTTTTGAGCAAAAGTAGCTAGTGTACTAAATGAAATGGCTAGTAGTAAAAGTTTAGTTTTCAAAATGTATTTTTTTTTGCTATTGATATGACGACTAAATTTAGCAATTGTTACAATAACTTTTACTTTTATTTTGTTTTACTCAAATTTTTCTTGTGTCTGTATAAAAAATAGAAAATAACACCTACCAAAATATATGGAAAAACCATCAAATAAGTAATTCCATTATTAACTCCTTCTGCTATGGTTTCATTACCTCCTTCAACCACTGCTTTACACATTGCACATTGAGCTTTTATAGCCGATGTTGTTAGTAAAAAGAATAAAAAAATAAAACTTTTTTTAATGTACATAATACGGAGATATCATTAAATAAACTATAACACCTGTCACTGCTACATATAACCACAATGGAAAAGTAATTTTTGCAATTCTTTTATGAGCTTCAAAACTACCTAATCTAGCACGCATATATGTAAACAAAACAAACGGTATTATTACTATTGATAAAAGAATATGAGTTATTAGGATAAAATAATACACATATTTAATCACCCCTTCTCCGCCAAATTCTGTAGAATCTGATGTCATATGATAAGCCACATACATAACTAAAAATAAAGCAGAACATATCAATGCAAGAGTATTTAACCGCTCATGTTGCAATCTGTTTCCTTTTTTAATAGCAATTACTGATGCAACTAACAAAACCGCTGTTAATCCGTTAATGGTTGCATAAATTGGCGGCAAAAATGATAAAGGCGCTACATTAGGAATTTTAATTCTAAATAAAGCTGCTACAGCTACTGGAATAACCACAGAAACTATAGTTATGAATTTCTTATATTTTTTTTCTTGGGAAATTACACTACTCATCTAATAAAGTTTTAATATCTTCTTTTAATTCTTGAATTTGATGATCGAATCCTTGTTCATTTAATGCTCGATAATACATAATTGGATTACCATACTCATCATACCTAGAACGAATATAACCATCTTTATCTACTAAAGCAAAAAGTCCAGAATGCTCAAAACCTGCATGGGCTTCATCTCCAGAACCTGCATATAATTTAAATCCGTGATTGGATAATTTATAAACTTCACTCTCGGGCTTACCAGTTAATAAATGCCAATTTTTATGAGTTATTTTATAATTATCTGCATATTCTTTTAAAACTTTAGGAGTATCAATTTCTGGTGTTATTGATATGGAAGCTATTCCAAAATTTGGATTTCCAAAAAATTCATTTTGGATGGTTAACATCTTTTGATTCATTAATGGGCAAATAGTAGGACAAGTGGTAAAGAAAAACTCAACTACATAAACTTTTCCCTCATAGCTTTTATTATTGATTGTTTTACCATTTTGATTTATAAATTCAAACTCTGGTACTTTTGTAAATTTATGTAAGCTTGGTTTTTGAAAGTGTGCTACAATTTTTGGTACAGAATAAATACCAAATAATAATATTATAAATGATATTCCTATGTATGAATAATTTGATTTCTTCATGTAATTAATAGCTTAAAACATTAGATTTCTCTGTCGGCATTATTCTTCTTAAGTGCCAATCTATACTCTGCTAAAACCACTTTAACATCATCTTTCATCTTGTCATTTAATTCACCCACAGATTGCATATTGTAACCATATAATAAACCTTCGGCAACATCATCATCGTCATTTCTTCCTCTTAGATTAAGTTCTTTATCAATAATAAATGCTTTAGAAGTATGTAAGTTAACATCTAATGATTGATTAACCTTGAAACTCTCATAAATAATTTTTATTTCAGCATCAGAAGCATAAATAAAATTCCATTTTACCATAGGAGTAAACTGACCTATTTCTTTAAATAATTTTTCAGCAGCTTCTTTGGCATCATTTGGAACAAATACAATCATTTGAAAATCTTTAAAGCCATAAAAAGGCTTGTAAATTTTTTGATTAAGATTAAATAATTCTCCTTTTACCTTGTCAATGTCTTTTCCTAAAAAAGTAACAATAGATATCCTTTTTTCAAACTGATACTTGTTATCTATAGCAGACACATCTGTTACATTAGTAGTTAATACTGGTAATTTTGCAAAATTGTTAATTCCCATTGATAAAAAAATATAGAATAATAAGGGAACAATAAACAAGCAGAATAATACTACGTATTTTTGAGTTTTGCTCATAATAAATAAAGTTAAATGCAAAAAAAAGGTGGTTAAAACCACCTAATTTTTTATGAAATTACCATTTAATTAATGGTTTTAATGTTTCGTGTAAATAGTCTCCTTCAATTAAAACTAAAGTTACTAAGTAAGTAATTAAGAAAACTGCTGTCCAAACAATTGATCTTCTTAACCAAGTTTTTTCACCTTCTAAGTGCATAAAAGCCCATGCAATATAGTATGCTTTTACTAATGTTAAAATAATGAATATCCAGTTTAACCAACTTGTTCCAGGACCATGTAAGTGTAGAGCTTCCGGTTTAACAATACCTAAACCTACTTCTACCGCTGTAACAATAGATAAAATTGCTAAAACAACCCAGATTCTTTTTGTATTTGATTCGTGTGCGTGACCTGCCATTTTTACTATTTTTTATAATTATACTAAGTAGAAGAAAGTAAATACAAATACCCAAACTAAATCTACAAAGTGCCAATATAAACCTACTTTTTCTACCATTTCATAGTGACCTCTTCTCTCGTAAGTTCCAAGAACCACATTAAAGAAAATGATAATGTTTAAAACTACTCCAGAAAATACGTGGAATCCGTGGAAACCTGTAATAAAGAAGAAGAAATCAGCAAATATAGGGTTTCCATATTCGTTAACTCTTAAGTTAGCTCCTTCAACTACCTCTTTAGCTGTTGCTAGTTTAGCTAAACTTTCTTCTCTAGATAATATGATTTTTTGTTTTGTTTCAGGGTTAATTTTTTCTAACCTTAAAAGTAAAGAAGGATCATTTTTAAACGCTTCTTGTACTTGTGCAATTGAATATTGAGAAATTGTCTTTTCTGATTGAAACCAAAGACCATTCTTTTTAGAATGTTGTACTCTTCCGTCTTGTCTTTCTCCTTCAATAAAATCAGCTAAAGCAATTTGATGACCGTCTTTAACAAACTGTACTATGTGGTTATCGGCTGTTTTAACAGCACCGTAAGAGCCATTGATAAAGTTTTTCCATTCCCATGCTTGAGAACCTAAGAAAATTGCTCCGAACACAATAGTGAAAAACATATACCAAGCTACTTTCTTTTGTTGCATTTTATGACCTGCATCTACAGCTAATACCATTGTTACCGATGATATAATTAAAATAAATGTCATTAATGCTACATAGTACATTGGTGCATGTACACCGTGTAACCCTGGAAAGTGGGTAAATACTTCATCAGCAATAGGCCAAGAGTCTATAAACTTAAAACGTGTTAAACCATATGCTGCTAAGAAGCCAGAAAAGGTTAATGCATCTGAAAGGATGAAAAACCACATCATCATTTTACCATAACTAGCGCCAAGTGGTTTAACTCCACCTCCGCCCCAGGTTTCTTTGTTGTCAGAATTTACAGCAATATTTGCTTCCATAAATATCTATTAGTTAATTTTTGTTAAATCGTCCGCCAAAATTACGCAATTTTCATCATCTAATAAAATAGAAAAAGAAAAATAGGTAAATCCATAGTACATCTACAAAATGCCAAAAGATTGCACCTAGTTCAAATCCAAGCATATCAGCAGATGAATACTTCTTTTTAAAATGATTATAAATTACTACAAATAAAACTATTACTCCAGCAATTAGGTGTAAAACGTGCATAAATGTAATGCCGATAATAAAAGAGGTTGACACTGTACTTTCTGGTCCAGTAAAATATAAACCAACCGCTTTTAACTCATTAAATCCTACATATTGATACCAAACAAAGCCAGTACCTAACACAAAAGTAAGTATTAAAAAGGCTAAAGACTTTTGTAAATCGTCTTTTTTTAGTAGTTGTTGTGAAATAAATAAACTTGCACTACTTAGCAAAATTAAAACAGTACTAATGTAAAATGCTTGAGGTAAATCAAAAGTAACCCAATCTTCTCTATTCATGCTAACAACATAGGCACTAGTTAAACCTGCAAAAAACATAACCATACTAATCATAGAAACCCATAGCATTGGTTTTGCTGATTTTCTTTTACCTTGTCTCAACTCTTCATTTATAAGCTCTCTATTCATTAGTGTAAAAATTTATCAATAACATATATAATTGGTAATGCTGTAATGTAAAAAACACTAGCTAACATTAATTTTCTTGCGTCTATATTTGATTCTGACTTATATAATTTAATTGCATAAAACAACATTAACAACCCAAGTACAAAAACTAACACTGCTGTTATTGGGTAAATATATAAGTTACCTGTTACCTTTAAAACTGGCGCTATAGAAACTAAAATCATGATACAGGTATAAAAAATCATTTGTACAATAGCTCCTTTGTCTTTTTTATCCATAGGAAGCATATGTAAACCTGCTTTATTATATTCTTCATATTGAAGCCAACCTATTGCCCAAAAATGAGGAAATTGCCAAAAAAACTGAATCATAAATAAAAACCCAGCTTCTATACCGAAATTACCGGTAGCTGCTACCCAACCTAACATAAATGGTATAGCACCTGGAATGGCTCCTACAAAAACAGCTAAAGGCGTGATAGCTTTTAAAGGGGTATAGGCACTTGTATAAAGAAATATAGAAACTGCACCAAATAAAGCACATTTAGGATTAATTGCATATAAAATGGCTAAACCTGTTAGTGTAAACAATGTTGCAATTGTTAGTGCTGTAATGGATTTCATTCTACCAGAAGGCAATGGTCTGTTTTTTGTACGTTGCATTAACGCATCTATATCTTTTTCTATAACTTGATTAAAAGCATTCGAGGCACCAACCATTAAATAACCTCCTAGAGCTAATTGGAAAATAATAGCATAATTAATGGTTTCAGCACCTAATAAATAGCCCGCAATAGAAGTAAATACTACACTTATAGATAAACCAACTTTGGTAAGCTGCTTAAAATCAAGAAAAACAGTTTTAAACAATGTTATATTATTTACTGATGAAAAAGAATACACTATGTGTTTTTACAAAAAATTTTTGCAAAGATATTTTATTATTGACGAACTACCATAAGTTTTAAGATGAAATAATTTAGAAAAAAATTAAAAACTGCTTTGTTTTTAAAAAAATGGTGTTATATTTGCACCCGCATTCACAGTAATGCACGTTCATTAAAATAATTTATGACTATGCGAAAGTAGCTCAGGGGTAGAGCATCACCTTGCCAAGGTGAGGGTCGCGGGTTCAAATCCCGTCTTTCGCTCAGAGTTTTTAAAAAGCACATGCTGAAGTGGTGGAATTGGTAGACACGTTGGACTTAAAATCCAATGAGCCGTAATGCTCGTGCGGGTTCAAGTCCCGCCTTCAGTACTAAAGCCTCAAGAGGTTTACTTTTGAGGCTTTTAATTACGATAGTCAAAGCACAAAGATATACGCAGAAGTGGTGGAATTGGTAGACACGTTGGACTTAAAATCCAATGAGCCGTAATGCTCGTGCGGGTTCAAGTCCCGCCTTCTGTACTAGAAAGCCAAAACAATTAATTGTTTTGGTTTTTTTTATGCTTAAAAATCACATTTCACAATTCAATAATCCGATTAATTTAGCAATTGGCCCAAAAAACAAAACCCACTCTAAATGAGTGGGAAAAATTGCTATGAAAAAGAAAAAGAAAGTGGTTTAATAACCACGTTTCAAAGATAAAACCTTTTTTCTCTTCTACAAATCTTTTTAACACAAAATTAACTAGTTATTAACTTTTAACACAAAGCCATCTACTAGCTTATACGCATCATTATTTTCTGGGCATTTTGCCATTCCTTCATCGTCAAAATTTAAACGATGTCCATACTCACTAACCCAACCTATTTGTTTAGACGGATTACCAACCACCAATGCAAAATCTTTAACTTCTTTAGTAACAACAGCTCCTGCTCCAACCATAGCATACTTACCTATAGCATTCCCACATACTATAGTAGCATTTGCACCAATACTAGCTCCTTTTTTTACTGTAGTAGCTTTAAATTCATCTTTTCTATTAATTGCACTTCTTGGGTTAATAACATTAGTAAACACCATTGATGGACCTAAAAAAACATCATCTTCACATATAACGCCGGTATAAATAGACACATTGTTTTGTACTTTAACATTGTTACCTAGAATCACATCTGGTGAAACAACTACATTTTGACCAAGATTACATCTGTCGCCAATTACACAGTTACTCATTACATGACTAAAGTGCCAAATTTTAGTATCGTTACCAATAGTACACCCTTCATCTATCACAGCTGTTTCGTGTGCAAAAAAATTATTTGAATTACTCATAATAACAAAAATAAAAAACTCAATCATTTAGATTGAGTTTTTGAATATTATTCCACCATAAAAGTTATGGGTAACATATATTTAACCTTAACTTTTTTTCCATTTTGTTCTCCAGGAGTAAACTGTGGAATTTTTGAAACTATCTTTATAGCTTCTTTCTCCAATGCTTTATGTGGTGCATTAATTCGACTCACAGATACATTTCCATCTTTATCAATAATAAACTCCGTAAAAATTCTTTTTTTTCCAGGTGATAAACCTAAGTCTTCAGCAATAGAGGCATCAAAATAACGCTGTACTAATCTTTTCATCTTAGTATCAAAACATTTTTTTGATGCTTCTTTTGACAAACCTTCACAGCCTTTAAAAATAGGTATAACTTGTACACTATTGAAAGAAGTTGGCTCATCATCAGGATTAATAAAATCATCTTCTTTCATTGTATGACTCTGTAAAAACTCATCTAAATCATTTGTTTTTTCTGGTGTAACATCTATAACTGTCTCTTTTGTTACATCAGTATTATCAACAATATCAACTTTATCTGCTAAAGTTTGTTTAATCTTTGGCTGAACATCTTTAGGTTTGTGCTTTGGTTTTGGTTTTTCAATATCAAAATCGAAAGGTTTATCAAAATCTATTTTCTTTACAACTTTGCTATCACTTTCAAGAGTTGGAATAGCAACAATCTCCGAAGCATATTCTAAAGAAATATAAACAACAAATAAGACAAGCACTAAGCCTATTTGCATAAAAAGATTAGAAAATTTTTCTAATTGAAGATTCGGATTTTTTTTAACATTTTTCATAATACGTAGTTTTAAAGTTAATGAAATGTTAAAAACAAAAAATATGCCAATAAAAAAAGCAACTATCACTAGTTGCTTTTTTTAACATATATATTGTAAAATACTATTCTACATTAAACGTAATAGGCAATGTATAACCTACACGTACTGCTTTACCTCTTTGTCTACCAGGAGTCATTTTAGGTAATTTTTTTGCAATCCTAATTGCTTCTGCTTTTAATCTTGGATGCGGTGCTCTAGCATTGATACTGGTAATAGATCCATCTTTATCAATCTTAAACTGAACGTAAATTCTTTTTTTACCAGGAGGTAAACCTAATTCGTTTGCTAAATCTGCATTAAAGTTTCTTTGTACGTGTTTAGACATTTTTTTATTTAAACACGCTTTCTTTTGAGCATTAGTTCCTGTACATCCAGGGAAAACTGGTACTTCTTCAATAATTGAGAAAGGTACATCTTCTACAACTTCTTCTTCCTCTTCTATCTCAACAATCTCATCAACTTCAACAGCTTCTGACTCATCTGTTTCAGTAGATTCAATTACAGTTTCTTCAATCTCCTCTTCATCTTCTACAACCTCAATCTTCTCAGGTGCTGGTGGTGGTGGAGTTTGTGGCGGTGGTGGTGGAGGTGTGTTTTGAAGTACAATTGTTTCTTCTTCAACCTCTGATGCCATATTTGCTGCATCTAATTGTCCGTACTCTTTATCGTATGTTTTATTTTCAATAGCTACATACGTAACGAACAACGCCAAAACTAAACCAAGTTGCACAAACAACTTACTGTAGTTTTCTAAGTTAGATTTTGGGTTTTTCTTGATTTCCATCCTAGAATGTTTTTAATAGTGCGCTAATTTAATTAATTTATTTCAACTTATACAAGCTAATTGCTAATTACATTATGTTTTTTAACAAAAACATTGAAAATTAACAACGCTAAAACACTTCCTATTGAGTTTGCTATCATATCTAAATAATCAAAACTCCTATAAGTTGTAACTGTTTTTTGTAATACCTCAATAATTATACCATATAAAATGCACAAAACAGTTACTAAAACTATTTTTTTAGGGCTAATTTTAACTGCTAATAACCACATAAAAGTTAAAACAAAATAAGCCACACAGTGAAAAACTTTGTCTTTATGAGATAAATTAACCGGTATGGGTTGTAATTTAAGCAAGCTTAAAAAAGCAATAAATACCGTTGTAAATATGGCTAATAATAAACTATTACGCTTTGATAAGTTCTTGATAAGCTGTAGCATCTAACAAACCTTCTACTTGGCTAGCATCTGATAATTTAATTTTTATCATCCAGCCTTGTCCGTAAGGATCTGAATTTACTAACTCTGGCTCGTCTTCTAAAGTTTCATTAAACTCTACAATTTCTCCAGATAATGGCATGAATAAATCTGATACAGTTTTAACAGCTTCTACAGAACCGAATACTTCTTCAGCATCTAAAGTTTCATCTAATGTATCTACATCAACATATACAATGTCTCCTAACTCACTCTGAGCAAAATCTGTAATTCCTACTGTAGCTACGTCTCCCTCTACCTTTACCCACTCGTGGTCTTTGGTATATTTTAATTCTGATGGTAAGTTCATTGGTTGTGTGGTTTATTTATTGTTTAATTTCCTAAATTATATACTATATTAAATCCGGCGTTGATTGATTGTCTTGGAAAGTTTGTTGATATAGCGTACTCAAACGTATTGTGATTATAGTAAAAAGATGCTGTTAAGTTTTTACTTAAATTATAATCTGCTATAAACTTTAAGCCAAATAACCTTTCTCCTCCGGTAATTTGATTGTTATTTTCATCTACAGAACGTATCAATGTTAAATTATCTCTTAATGAAATATCTGCTCTAAGATTAACATCTCCTTTTAAGGTTTCTTTTTTACCTGTTATTCTTGTCACAAATTTAACATCTCGTATTCTATACCCTAAACCTAAAATAAACTCTGTACCTTTAATATCTGTTAAGGTATTGTTATTAAAGTTTAATGTTAAACTTCTATCTTTTCTAATTTCTCCTTTAAAAGAAAATGAGTTTCTCATTTTCATATCTACTCTAATAAGTGGAGAAAATTCATCGATTAAAGTTGCCGCCGAAATTAATAATTTAGGTTGATAATTACCAGTAATATTTGTTTGGGATGCATCTTCTGCATCATACTGTAAATTATTCGTGTAATTACCTAAGGTATAAGATGATTTATAACCATGTGATAATGTGAAAGTACTAAAGTTTTTCTTAAACCACTTATATTTCATCAAACCATTGTATCTAAGTGTCCAGTTTGGTATCGGAATATTTCTAAAAATACCCGTGTCAACACTATTTGGATCTGTACCAGAATAGGCTGCTAAAAATGCTGGAAGCATAGCTTGTTGCCCATTAGTTTTAAAACCAGGATTATTATTATCTGTTGAAAAATTATTTGTAGCAACTCCTCTTTCTGATGCTATTCTTTGAGATATAGTTTCTCTGTAATTTAAAAAGTTTTGATATAACACTTCACTATCTGTAAATGCAGTGCCTAGCATGTAGTGGCTTATGCTAAAATTACCCGTTTCAAACGCTTGTAATTCTTCATCTAACTCCCCATTTACAACATCTATTTGTCTATTAAGATTACTAGTTTTAATTCTGTTTCCAATAAAATCTATACTAAAATCTTTTAACGGTTTTACAGAGATATTATAATCTAAATTAGTAGCTTCTGTTCTACCATAATTTTTGTTGTAGTATTCTTCATCGTCAGATCTTGAAACTAACCAATCGTTAGCAATTGCTGTTCTTAGTATTTCTGTTTGGCTTCCAAATACAAAACCTAAAGTTGGTGCTAAACCTCCGTTGTAATTATTTCTCCCTAAGAAACCTACAGAAGGTCTATAACCTTGCAATAACGTTCCGTTGTTTTGTGAATAACTAATTTTTGCTCTTTTCACAGATGTTAACACATCGTAAGTACCTTTAAGTATCTTTTGTGTAAATGATGCATTCTTTTTTAATTTGGCTTTAGTATTTGTCTGTTTTTTACCCCCTAAAGCTACACTTCCTTTTTTTACTGGTTGCTTCTTTTTGGTTCCTTTTAACATAAGCTTGTCTAAACCTATAGCTTTATAAAAACGATCGAAGGTAATGGTAGTATTTAAGTTATGCGTGTTGGCATTCTGAATCATATTCCCAACTTTATCTGCATAAGTTTCACCTGTAGCAATTCCCGTAGATTCATCAAATAAAGGCGCTTGTGAAGAACCTTGCCAATCAAAATCTGCTGTATAACCATAATCAGCATCAATAAAGTTTAAAAATGGTATTTTGCTTATTGGTAATTTGTAAGTAGCATTTAATTTTTGATGATATTGATTAGCTCTACCAATAGTAAAAAACTTATCGTAAATTTCTAAATCTTCATCTCTACCAAAACCGTCATAGATATAATTATTGGTAGCATTAAAATTTAAATTTAAAGACTTTGTTAAATCAAAACCTATTGTGTAATCCCAATCAAATAAAAATCTACGCTGAATTAATTCTGGTTGTGCTGTAAATCCAGAAACTAAATTTCTTGACTGTTGAGCATTATAATTTCTGTTGATTCTTGAATTTACAACTAATGATTTAGGAACAGGATTAAAATTAATATCTCTAATAATTTGCCAATATTTTCCTTTAAGCTTTTCTGATTTCTTGAAAGGCTCTATAACAAACGGCAAAAAGTTAAAGTTATAGCTTGCACCTGCCATTAAATTCTGATTTACATATCGCTGTATGTTAAAATCTCTATGGAACTCTTCATTAAATGAATACGAAACCGAAAAGTTTTCTACATCATAAAATTTAGGTTTCTTCTTACTTTCTGGATTTCTATTTTTCTTTACATTAATAAAACTGATACTTTTTCTACGTGTATAATCTTGAGCATTCTCAGCATTATCTTTTACCTCATCAGAACCTGAATTTAAAGCATCTTCTTGTTCTACATCTTGGTACTGTGGATTGTATTGTGGGTCTTTAAACTCCTCACCATAGGTAACACTCATTGGAACTTGCATATTCCAGTTTTTAGGCATCATTTTACCTAATTGTACATTGGTTGCCACATTATACTGCTTTACTTCTTCAATACTTCGTTCTTGAACCCTGTCTTCTACATTACCAAAACCTACAGTAGACATTCTACCAGCTAAAGAAACATCTGCAACATCTGCAAAATTAGCATCAGCATTTAAAACAGCAGCCCAACCTCCTTTATTATCAAAACCAACTGCGCGTAACTCGTTAAACCAAACTTCCGCACTTTTATTAGTTAGTGCACTATTTTTAACCCCTAGCATTACCGTTCTTATTTGAGCAAGCGTTGGGTTACCTTTAACAGCAATAGTTAAACCATTAGTTGAGACACCTTCATAAACAGTTCCAGCGGATAATCCTGCACCATCTCTAAGCACTTTTAAATTTGCTAATTCTTTTAATGGAATATCTAAATTATTTTCTGATAACCATACTTCTTCAGAAGAAGGATTCACAAATGTGGTTGATAATTTTAGCGGTTTTTCAATCTCGTAATAGTTATCATTTAAATCGGTACCAAAACGAATGATTGCTACCATTTCATCATTTGAAGCAGATTGCGGTGTGCCTTCAGGTCTACTTTCGGCATGTAAGAACATACGTAAATTATTATATCTACGCATATCTATACTTATGTTTTTATAAATAGCTCTACTTTCTTCACTAGGTAAATCTGTAACTTTTAAGGTTACCGATTGCTCATTTTGTCTTTGCACTCTGTTAGTACCTTGCAATTGTTCACGTGGAACTCCTGGTGGTAATGCATATCTTTCTTCGTTTTGCTCTATACTTACAACACCAACTTCAAACTTATTAATTTCATCAATATCTAGGTCGCTATTAGCATCATCTAAAGTTTTTGTATATCTACGCCAATCACCACGTACTAACTCTAACTCTCCAAATCGTAAAACTACAGGCATTTTAAAGCCTGTTAAAAACATTCGCATAAAACGAATACTGTTAAAATCTGTAATACCTCCAACTCTATCTGTAAAACCACTTCTTACAGGAACTCTAAATTGATACCAAGTTGTTGTTCTCGATTCACCGTTAGGTAAATCGATAGAAGTAGTTTTAGTATCTACTATATTGTTAGTCCCTAGAGCTAATTCTGATTTGTTTAATGATATTTCATACTCAAAATAAGCACTAACAGGATTCATTGTTTGATCTTTGTTAATGTCTTCTGTATCTGGGTATGTAGTAGATGATGTTGGGAAAGCTTCATCTGACTGTGCAGCTGTTGGTGAGTTGCCCTCGGTACCATTATAGTTTTTATAGCGTGTTAAAATGGAAGCATTAATTGCATCTAACTCACTTCCTCTAAAAAACTGGAAATTATCGGCTGCAGGATCTTGTTCTGCAGCAAAAGCTGGAAATTTGTTACGCTCGGCCTCGTCATTTAATCCATCTAGTCCAATATCTTGCTGCGTTCTTTCATCATTAGCATTACTAAATGCATAAACAATTGATGGGCTTACCGGTACATTTCCCCATATAGTTTCTTGAACTTGAGTGGGGTTTTGAGTAGTTGGTAATCCGTTTTCATATTGTTTGTATCCGTCACGTAATATATCTTCAGAAATATTTCCTAAATTAATAACTAGTTTCCCTACTTGATTTGAAAGGTCTTGTGGATTAACTCCTGCTGGTAATCCTTCATCTTGATTAATTGAATAATTCTCATAAGGATCCATTAACCAAAACTGAATATACTCTACATTAGCCTGCTCAAAGTTATTGGTAGTTAAGGCACGCATAATACCACCCCAGTTTTCTTCAGGTTGAGTGGTATCGGTATTAAAATTATACGGTCCTCGCTCTGACGGATAGTAAGCTAAATCTAGAGTTCTAACTAAGTTTAACTGAGTAATATCTAAATCTGTTTGAGAAAATAATTCAGAATATCTAATTTGACGAACCTCGTTTCTAGATAATTCTATTTCATTGATATTAGAAGGCCTGTTGCTACTTGAAGTATAAAACAACTGATCTATATT
Organism: Tenacibaculum geojense; assembly: GCF_042676005.1. Lineage (NCBI taxonomy): Bacteria > Pseudomonadati > Bacteroidota > Flavobacteriia > Flavobacteriales > Flavobacteriaceae > Tenacibaculum > Tenacibaculum geojense. Next base: position 252,195 of record NZ_JBHTJR010000051.1, read on the forward strand.
ATACCATGCTAATTTAGATCTGTTATCGTTAACAGAAATATCATAATCATTCCCATTAAACCCTTGAGAAATTGGTGTACTGGCTAAAAACCACTGTTGCGGTGAATTTAAGTTAATAGGAATTTGTGTTGCTTCAAAATCATCAACATAAGAAGTGGCTGTACCATTTACATCAATTCCACTTGGTGAACCCGGAATTAAGTATGCCATATCTGCTCTAACCGATAAATTTGAAGGAACCTCTGTATCAACAAATGGTAACTTGTTGGCTAACTTTGTAAAATATGGCACTTCTGTGCTGTAATCTACATTTAAACCTAACATTATATTGTCTATAGGTTCAGCACCATAATTAACCTTTGGCGTTATTGGTTTTTCACTTACATTTAAAAAAGTTCCTCCTAACACAAAGTTTTCATTAAACTTATGCTCTACATCAATACCTATAAATGTTTTTCTTTGTTGATTAAAAAAGGTGTTATTTTCAACCGATGCATTAATAGGAACTCCAGAAGCTTCTAATCCTGGATCTAAAATTTGTACACGTCCTAATTGATAATCTACAACATAATCCACACCTTCTACTAACTGCCTTCCTCCTGCTGAAACTCTTACAGAACCTCTTGGAATATTAAAAGCTCCTAATGAAATTCCTCTACTAGTTTCTGATTTAAAATACCCTTTTAAAAAGAATTTATCTTTATTTTGATATTCATTTTTTGCTTGAATTTTAGTAGTTAAATACAGCTCATTAAACAAATATTTAGTTTCGTCATCTGGATTGGTTAATTTTTCATCTAAATCTTCACCAAAAGGTTCAGTTTCTGGAAAATAAATTAAACCTCTATTGGAGTTTACTGTAATCCCCTCTACAAAATCAAAAAAACCATCTCCTCCTTGAACTGCGTATTGACTTTGATCTAGTCTATCTAATCTTAATAAATTAATAATAGTTTGATCTCTTAAAGCTACTTCATTTGCCCTTTGTAATGTATTTTGAAGCACTCCACTTTCATCATCACGATACATTAACTCAAACCTAAAGCCTTCTTGTTGTAACGGGTAAGCACCTAAGGCATATACGTTTTTCATCATTAATTGCCAAGTTGGAAAAGCTTCATTTGAGTTTTCTCTGGTAGTTGTTAAAATTTCACTTCGTAACAACTTAACCGCAATATTTTTAGGAGCAGTTATACCATCATTAGAAAATTCTCCTACTTTAAAAGTAGTTTCATTATTAGATGCTCCAACTACTGTATACTCATAAGCTACCGCTAATGCTTCTCCATCATTCAATCTTCTATTTAAAGAGATAAAACCTAATTGTGGATGCAAAGTATACTCATTAGGCTGAAGTTTTCTAGCATTTTGCAGGTACGAATAATCTTGACCTTGCACCATACCCGGTGGCAAGGTTGAATTTAAAGTACCAACATCTCTAATTCCGTTATCTGGAGTTAAAAATGTAGCAATATTATTCGCATTATTATCCGGTAAATTAGCTTGCACACCGCTAAAGTCTACACTTGCTGGTGTAGTTGGTGTTACAAAGTTATCATCGTCAACTAAATTGTTAGATCCGTTGAAATTGGTTTCTCCTATATCTGCAAAAGCTACAATACTTCTGTAATCTTGTACATTTTGATTTTGATTGGTAACCCAAACTTCTACTCTAGTAATGTTAACTGGACTACTAACTAATGGATAGTTTAACAATGCTCTATCGTAAGTTTCTCTAAAGAAATGAGATAAAAAGAAGTGACGATCATTATCATAATCTGTAGCACGTAACTCAAACTCTTCAACTACAGCGCCTCCTTCTGCCACTACTGTTTTTCTTTGAGAATTTTGTTGAGAAAATGCGGTTCTAATGGTAGTTTTACCAAATTGTAAATCTGTACGTATACCAAATAAGGCTTGTGCACCGTTAATTAACGAGTTTTTAATAGGGAGATTAATGTTACCTGCATCTATTTTTTGAATAATATCATCTTCAGTAGGCGTATATTCTAATTTAATTACATTCTGAAAATCAAAAGTTGATTGTGTATCATAATTAGCTGTAACCTGTAAACGTTTTCCTACTTTAGCTTGTAAACTTGCACTTATTTGCTGGTCAAAATCAAAAGTAAAACTGCTTTGATTTTCTACAGAAATTCTTGGATCTTCTGTGTTTTGATATACTCCACCTAGTTTTATATTAATTTGACCACTAGGGATAACTTCTACTTCGTTTCCACCAAATATTGATTCAAAAAATTTAGAATTTACATAATACTTTGGGAGTAAGTTTTTTCTCGCATCACTACTTCCTTTTTTACCAGAAGCTGCATCTACTTTTTCTTTAAAATAATCTTTCATATCGTTTTTTAAACGATACTTATCATACTCTCTGGGAGTCATAAAAATTGGAGTTCCTACATAATAGTCACCAATTTTTTCTACCAATACAAATTTGTTAATGTCTTTATCAAAAGTAACCTGAAGATTTGATGGGTAATTTAAAAACAAGCTGCCTCGCTGCTTGTGTGAAAAATTATACTTAAGCGGAACAGTATCTATTTTTCTAATAGTTAAACTATCCGATTTCTCTATACTTTGTGAAAACGAAACAACACTTACAAAAAAAGTAAGTGCTGCAATTAGTGTATGACAAAAATTATTTCTCAACTTTTTTTACAAGTTTTTTAAAGCCTCCTTTAATAGAGTTTCTACATTAGCGCTTGGGTTTTCTTTTAAAATGTTTGTTAACACCTTGTCTGCTTGTTTCCTAACAAAACCTAAAACCTCTAATGCTGATAACGCTTCTTCTTTATTTGTATTGCTTTGACTTACTGAAACTTCATCAATATCAAACGTTTTTAATATTTTATCTTTTAAATCAACAATAACTCTTTGGGCTGTTTTAGCCCCAATACCTTTTACTGTTTGGATTAAAGCTACGTTTTCTGATGCAATTGCTTGCTGAATTTCTTCTGAAGTCATAGAAGACAACATGGTTCTAGCTGTACTAGGACCAACACCAGAAACAGATGTTAACAATCTAAAAACCTCTCTTTCTGTTTTACTAATAAAACCAAAAAGTGTGTGTGCGTCTTCTCTAATATTAAGGTGAGTGTATAACAATACATTTTCATCGCTTGGTAAAGCACTGAATGTGTTAAGTGATATATGTAATAAATACCCAACTCCGTTGCAGTCTACCACTACATATGTTGGATTTTTTTCTACAAGCCTCCCTCTGATTTGTGTTATCATGTAATCCCCTCTATTCTTAGGGTTTAAAAGTAGGAAAATTATTTTGTATTGAAAATTAGAATTTTCCTACTAAAAAACTATCTGTAAATATTCTTTTCACGCTCTTGCGCATCAACAACAGCTACTGCTGCCATGTTTACCATTTCGTCTACACTAGCTCCTAATTGTAGTACGTGAACTGGCTTACTTAAACCAAGTAGAATTGGACCAATAGACTCCGCTTCATCTACTTGTTTTAACAATTTATACGTAATATTTGCCGACTCTAAGTTTGGAAATATCAATACATTAGCTCTTTTTCCGTTTAATTTAGAAAAAGGGAATTCTTTAGCCAATAATGCTGGATTTAAGGCAAAATCTGCTTGTAACTCACCATCAACTACTACATTTGGGTGATTTTTATGCATATACGCTACAGCCTCTCTTATTTTAGCAGAACTTTCAGATTTTGTAGAACCAAAATTTGAAAAACCTAGCATAGCTACGTTAGGTTTCATACCAAACATTTTAGCTAAAACGCATGTATATTGGGTAATTTTAGCTAAATCTTGAGCAGTTGGGTTGATATTAATAGTGGTATCTGCTAAAAACAATGGCCCTTGTTTAGTGAGCATCATATTAGTAGCTGCTACTTTATTAACACCTTTGTCTTTTTCTACCAATTCTAAAACTGGTTTAACAACAGATGAATATGGTCTTGAATATCCTGTAACTAAACCATCTGCTTCGCCTTCATTTACCATCATAATAGCAAAATAATTGCGTTCACGCATCTGTTTTTTAGCCTCTAAAAAAGTTACTCCCTTTCTTTGACGTGCCTTCCAGTATTTTTCAGCAAAGCGCTGTCTTCTCTCGTCTTCTTGAGGTGTTTTTGGATCTATAATAGGTACATCAGCCTCAAAACCTAATTCTTCTTTAAGTTCTAAAATAATTTCTTTATTACCTAATAATATAGGCTTTGCTATGCGCTCTTCTAAAACTCTTTGCGCTGCTTTTAAAACATCTAAATGATCAGCTTCCGCAAAAATAATACGCTTAGGATTTCTTCTAGCACGGTTATGTAATAAGCGAACTTCTTTACTACCAGACCCAGATCGATCCATTAATTCTTCACGATACTTATCCCAGTCTTCAATAGGTTCTTGTGCTACACCACTTTCCATAGCTGCCTTGGCGATTGCAGGTGGAATTTCATAAATTAACCTTGGGTCAAACGGTTTCGGAATTATATACTCTTTACCAAAAGATAAACTTACCTCATCATATACTATATTCACCTGCTCTGGTACCGTTTTTTTAGCTAAATCTGCCAAAGCATGCACCGCTGCTAATTTCATTTCTTCATTAATTTTAGTAGCTCTAACATCTAAAGCACCTCTAAAAATAAATGGAAAACCTAAAACATTGTTAACTTGGTTTGGATGATCTGACCTTCCTGTTGCCATGATAATATCTTCACGAGCATCAACTGCTAAATCATACGATATTTCGGGTTCTGGATTTGCCATAGCAAACACAATAGGATTGCTTGCCATAGAGCGAATCATATCTTGTGTTACTAAACCTCCTACAGATAATCCAAGAAAAACATCTGCACCTTTCATGGCCTCTGCTAAATTGCTGTAAGATTTATTAGTAGCAAATTTTTGTTGGTTTGGTGCTAAATCGGTTCTATTTTCATGTAATAAACCATTTACATCAAACATAATAATGTTTTCTGGCTTAGCCCCTAAAGACAAGTATAACGTAGCACATGATATTGCTGCTGATCCTGCTCCGCTTACTACAATCTTAACATCTTCAATATTTTTTTCTGCCAGTTCTAAGGCATTTTTTAAAGCTGCTGCAGAAATAATAGCTGTTCCATGCTGATCATCATGCATTACAGGAATATCTAGCTCTTCTTTTAATCTTCTTTCTATCTCAAAAGCTTCTGGCGCTTTAATATCTTCTAAATTAATTCCTCCAAATGTAGGCGCAATAGCTTTTACTGTTTCTACAAATTTATCCACATCAGTAGCGTCTACTTCAATGTCAAAAACATCAATATCAGCAAAAATTTTAAATAGTAGTCCTTTTCCTTCCATTACAGGTTTGGATGCTTCTGGTCCTATATTTCCAAGACCTAAAACAGCTGTTCCGTTAGATATTACTGCTACTAAATTACTTTTTGCGGTGTATTTATAAACGTTTGTTTTGTCTTTTGCTATTTCTAAACAAGGTTCAGCTACTCCTGGCGAATACGCCAATGATAAATCGTGCTGAGTTGCATATTTTTTGGTGGGTACAACTGCTATTTTTCCTGGTTTAGGTTTAGCATGATACACCAAAGCTTCGTGTCTTTTACGAGAGTTTCTCATAAGTTTTCTTGTTGTTTGTGAACTGACAAATATACGGTTTGTTATTGAGTATCATAATTTATTAAAAATGATAAATATCATTTTGCATGTTTTAAATGTTATAAAACTTTGCTGTGAACAAACTTAAATAATACGTTATGAATACTACAACCCCCGTTACCATTATTAATGAAGAAGTAACATGGAACAAAAACAAAACTATTGTTAGTAAAACTGATGTTTATGGAACCATTTTATATGCCAATGATGTTTTTTGTGAAGCTAGTGAGTATAAAACCCTAGATCTTATTGGTGAACCTCACAATAAGATTAGACATCCTGACATGCCAAAAATAGCTTTTAAGCTGTTATGGGATGCTCTTAAACGTGAAGAAAACTTTCATGCTATTGTTAAAAACCTAACAAAAACAGGGAAATTTTACTGGGTTATTACAGATTTCACCATTGATAAAGACAAGACTGGAAAAGTTACTGGCTATACTGCTAGAAGAAAAGCGGTTCCAAATAGTGTAGTTGCTAAAATTGAACCTTTATACAAAACACTATTAGAACTTGAAAAAACAAAAGGTGAAAAAGTGAGTGAAATGTACTTTAAAGCTTATTTAAATGAAGAAATTGGGAAAAGTTATGATGAATTTGTAGTTGATTTATTTGAAGAAGAATCAAAAAAAGAAAAGAAATTTATAGAAAAAGCTAAACGAATTAAAGGCTTACAATGGTTCTTTTTTAGTGAATATGATTACTAAAAAACTATCAATACAAATACCTGAATGAAAATATCATTCGGGTTTTTGTACTGGTTTTATAAAGTTTATGTTTCTTGTTAAACCTGAATATTTTGTTCTTTTGACAGCTGATTTTTTAAACACCTTTTTAAAGGTCTCTTCTGTAATTTCTTCCCAGTCTTTTTTGGAAAAAGACAACATATTTTCTTTAGGTTGAAACAATGGTTCTTGATGTGATTTTGAAAAACGATTCCATGGACAAACATCTTGACAAACATCACAACCAAACATCCAATCATCCATTTGGTCTTTAAATTGTATTGGAATACTGTCTTTTAATTCAATGGTTAAGTAAGAAATGCACTTACTACCATCTATTTGATTATTGGGTAATATTGCTTGAGTAGGACATGCATCTATACATTTAGTACACCTTCCACAATGATTTGTTGTGAAGGGATGATCGTGAGCCAACTCTAAATCTATAATTAACTCTGCTAAAAAGAAAAAAGAACCTTGTTGTTTTTGAATTAACAAAGTGTGTTTGCCATTCCAGCCTAAACCTGCTTTTTCTGCCCAAGCACGTTCTAAAACAGGTGCTGAATCAACAAAACACCTTCCGTCTACCGCCCCTATTTCATCTCTAATGCTCGTTAATAATTCAAATAATTTATCTTTTACTACCTTATGATAATCTTCACCATAGGCATACTTGGCAATTTTATAAGAATTATCTACTTGTTTTTCTTCCGGGTAATAATTAAAACTTAATGAAACTACTGATTTTGCTCCCTCTACCAACAACCTTGGGTCTAGTCTTTTATCAAAGTGATTCTCCATGTATTGCATACTACCATGATGCCCATTTTTTAACCACTGTTCTAATTTGGGAGCCTCATCCTCTAAAAAGTCCGCCTTCGCAATACCACAGGCAGAAAAACCCAAACGGCGGGCTTCTTCTTTGATAAACTGTGAGCGTTGTTCTAAGGATTTCAAAAATTAAACATTTTATTAACTACAATATTACAGATATCTTTTAACTTTATACTTTTGTTTGGTTCAAGATATTTTTCAACATAAACTCCCTTCAGTTATGAAAAAAGCGCTTAAAATTGGCGGTATATTTATTGGTTTTGTAATCTTAATTTTAGCCGTTATTCCATTTTTATTTCAAGACAAACTAGTTGCATTGGTTAAAGAAACCGTTAACAACAACATAAATGCAAAGTTTGAGTTTTCGGATGCAAATTTAAGCTTGTTGTCTAGCTTTCCAAAGGCTTCTGTTACTTTAAATGATGTTTTAATAACCAATTTTGAACCTTTTGAAGGTGATACTCTTGCTTACGTAAAAGATGTTCAGTTAAAATTAAAAATTACCGAAGTATTTAAAGCTGCAAATTCACAATTAAACATCAATTCTTTTACTATTGACAATGCAAAGGTTAACATTCTTGTTGATGAAAAGGGAAATGCCAATTATGATATTACTAAAAAAACTACCACTTCAAGTAGCACAGAAAACAATAACGAAACTGCTAGTAGTTTTAGTTTATCGCTACAATCTTACGCAATTAACAATAGTAGCTTATTGTATAGTGACAAACAAGGTAAAATGCATGTTGAACTTAATGAATTTAACCATTCTGGTAGTGGTGACTTTTCTCAAAAAATTACAGAGCTTGATACACAAACCACTACTTCTATTTTATTTGAAAAAGATGGCAGTGTATACGTAAATAACCAACATTTAGATTTAGCTGCTATACTGGAACTTGATTTAGAAAACAGCAAATATTCTTTTTTAAAAAACGAAGCGCACATTAATCAACTTCCTTTAATTTTTGACGGATATGTTCAGTTGCTTGAAAATGAAACCCAAGAAATTCATCTAAATTTTAAAACACCTTCTTCAGAATTTAAAAACTTCTTAGCGCTCTTACCAGAAACTTACGCTAAAAATATTTCTGATGTAAAAACCACTGGAAACTTTGATGTAAAAGGTAAAATTGATGGTAAGGTTACTGCTAATACTATACCAACAATTGATGTTACAATAACTTCAGACAACGCTTCTTTTAAATACCCTAGCTTACCAAAAAGCGTACAAAACATTGCAATTAACACACAAATTAAAAATACTACAGGAAATATTGATGATACTTTTTTAGCCATAAATAAACTTGCCTTTAATATTGATAAAAATAAATTTAGCGGAAATGCTAGAATTAGCAACTTAACTAAAAATCCATATGTTAATGCTACTGTAAATGGAAAAATAGATCTTGCTGATATTAAAAAAGTATATCCTGTTGAATTAGAAAATGAATTAAGCGGAATTATCACAGCCAACTTAACATCTAGTTTTGACATGGACGCCGTTCAAAACAATAAATATCAACGTATTAAAAACAATGGTAACATTGAAATTAATAATTTTCTTTTTGATGGCGATGCAATGGCTAATTCTTTAAAAATTCATAATGCTAAAGTTGATTTTGCTCCATCAAAAATTTCGTTAACTAATTTTGATGCAATTACTGGTACCAGCGATTTAAAGGCAACAGGAACTTTAAATAACTTTTTAGGTTTTATTTTATCTGATAAAAAATTACAAGGAAATTTTACCTTAAATTCTTCCACATTTAAAGTAAGTGACTTTATGACTGCTGATGTTACTAATTCTGAAAAGAAAGAAACTCCATCAGAAGAAAATAAAAAAGAAGAAAAATTAAAAATCCCTGCATTTTTAGACTGTGTAGTTAAAGCCAACGCAAAAGAAGTTTATTACGACTTATACAAATTAAATAATGTTAGCGGAACTCTTATTTTAAAAGATGAAACAGCTACTTTAAAAGATGTTAATGGAAATATGTTCGGAGGTAACATAGCTTTAAATGGAGCTGTAAACACTCAAAAAGAAACTCCTGTTTTTAATATGACCTTAGGCGTAAAATCATTTGATATCGCTCAATCTTTTACCAACATTGAATTATTTAAATCATTAGCACCTATTGCTACTATATTAAACGGTGAACTTAACACCAATATTAATTTATCAGGTAAATTAAAAGATGATTTCACTCCTAACCTAGCCTCTTTAAGCGGAAAAGCATTGGCTGAAATTTTAGCAACCAACATAGATCCCCAAAACTCAAAAGCATTAAGTTTACTTGATAATAAATTAAATTTTATTGATCTTAAAAAACTTAACTTAAAAAACTTAAAAACAAACTTATCTTTTGAAGAAGGAAAAGTAAATGTAAAACCATTTAACTTAAAATATAACGACATAGATATTACAGTAGCTGGTAGTCATAGCTTTGATGAGCTAATGAATTACAATGCAACTTTTAATGTACCTGCAAAATATTTAGGCAAAGAAGTTACAGGGTTATTAGCCAAAGTAGGTAATAATCAACAAAACACTACTGTACCTGTTACTGCTAATTTTTCTGGAAGTTTTTCTCAACCTAATTTAAAAACAGATTTAAGTGATGCTGTTACTAAACTTACTACTAGCCTAATTGAAAACCAAAAAAACAAACTTATTAATAATACTTTAGGAAACATTTTAGGTGGTAAAAAAAGTGATGAAAAATCATCTGCTACCGATACTAATTCTGGTGATAAAACAGTAAATAAAGTTAAAGATGTTTTAGGCGGTCTTTTTGATAAAAAGAAAAAAGATACTACTAAGAAAAAATAATTTAACAACATTTAAACAATAAAAGTATGCAACATATTATAAGTTCGTACTTTTATTGTTAAAGTTTATGATATGCAAAAAATTACTTTTCTAATTTTAATCTTGAGCTGTACTGTTATAAATGCTCAAATTAAAGGTAAAGTAACAGATAAAAATAATAATCCGCTACCTTACGTTAGTATTTTTATTCAAAACACTCTTGTTGGAACTACAACCAACGATAATGGCTTTTATGAGTTACCTATTGCTAAAAAAGGCGAATACACTGTAAACTTTCAATTTTTAGGTTATAAAACAATTAAAAAGAAAATTTCAGTATCTCAATTACCTTTTACATTAAACGTAAAAATGAGTGAAAAGCAAGAGCTTCTGAATGAGGTGTCTATACAAACCAAAGAAAATCCTGCCAACGCAATCATCAGAAAAGCTATTGCTAACAAAAATAAAAACACTCAAAAATCTGGAACATATACAGCAGATTTTTACTCTAGAGGTCTTATTAAAATTAAAAACGCGCCTAAAAAAAGACTTGGTTTCGAAATTGGTGACTTAGGTGGAGGGTTGGATTCTACTCGTAGTGGTATAATTTATCTTTCTGAAACAGTATCTAAAATTACAGCTCAAAAAAAACCTAAAAATTTTAAAGAATTTATTGTAGCCTCTAAAGTTAGTGGCGATAACAATGGCGTTTCATTTAATCAAGCAGCAGAAGTTAACTTTAACTTATACAACAACTTAGTACCTTTAGCTAACAATGATTTATTTTCTCCAATATCTGGATACGCTTTTTCTTATTACAGATTTAAACTTGTTGGTTCTTTTTATGATGAAAGTAACAGGTTAGTTAATAAAATTCAGTTACTCCCCAAAAGAGAAAACGACCGTGTTTTTGGTGGATACATCTATATTGTTGAAGACGATTGGGCTATTTATGGTGCTGAACTAACTGCTACTGGCGCACAAATTAATAATCCTGCAATAGATATATTACACATTAATCAAAATTACACCTATGATGCTCAAAGCAAGGTTTGGGCTTTAATGTTACAAACTATTGACTTTAAAATTGGAATTTTAGGTTTTAATATGAACGGACGCTTTTCTGCTTCATATTCTAATTATAATTTTTCTCCAACAATTACTGAAAATACATTTACTAAAGAAATTTTATCTTTTGATGAAAATGCTACAGACAAAGACAGTAGTTATTGGAGAGAACTAAGAAAGGTTCCGTTAACTTCAGAAGAGCAGAATGATTATGTAAAAAAAGATAGCATTAGTAGCTACAGAAACTCTAAAAAATATTTAGACTCGGTTGACACAAAACGCAATAAATTTAAAATACTAAGTCCTATTTTAGGATATACCTTTAGAAATTCTCATGAAAAATGGAATGTAAGTTACACGGGGATTTTAGGAGATTTAAACTTTAACACTGTGCAAGGTTTTAACACTTCTGCTGGTCTAAATTATACAAAAAGACTCAATGATAAAGGCAATGCATACACAATTGGTGCAAGCGCTAATTACGGTTTAGCAGATAAAAGATTAAGACCTAGTGTTTTTTTTAATAAAAGCTGGAATAACTTTAGCAAACCATATTTAAGTTTTGAGGCTGGTGTATCCGTTCAGCAATTTGATGATAGAAACCCTATAAGTACATTATACAACTCATTATATTCTTTATTTGCTAAAGAAAATTATGCAAAGTTTTACGAAAAATCTTTTGCCAAAATTAGTTACTCTAGAGAGCTAAAACCAGGAATACGTGTGTATTCAAATTTTGAATATGCCAGAAGAAACTCTTTATTTAACAATACAGATTATTCATTTTTTAATAGAGATGGTGAATACCAAACCAATAACCCGTTTGACAATAATGATTCATCAGCTTCATTTAATAAACATTATGTATTTACAGGACAAATTGCAGCACAAATTAACTTTGGTAGCAAATACATTACCTATCCAGACTCTAGGTTTACAGTAACTAGTAGAAAATTTCCTACTTTAACACTTGGCTATAGAAAAACTTTTGGATCTGGAATGCCTTCTTTACATTCAGATTTTATTTTCTCTCGCTTACAACAACAAGTTAGTTTTGGAAATTTTGGACAATTAAATTATAATGCACGCGCAGGTATGTTTTTTAACACAGATAATCTTCCTTTTATAGATTATTATCATCCGTTAGCAAATGAAATTGGGCTTGCAAATTTTGACAGGTTAAGTGGTTTTAATATAATGCCTTATTATAAATTTAGCACAAATGATCAATATGCCGAAGCGCATATACAGCATAATTTCAAAGGTTTTTTATTAAGTAAAATACCTCTTGTAAACAAACTAAATTTCCACACAGTGGTTGGATTTAAAGGTTTTTACTCAAACAAAAAACCATATTCAGAATACACTCTTGGATTAACTAATATTGGATGGGGAAAATGGCGTTTTTTACGTTTTGATTATGTAAAGTCATTTCACAACAACAACACGCATGATCAGTTTTTATTAGGCATCACTATATTTAATAACTAATATTATGGAAGTACAAATATTGTTATTTGGCATTACTACGGATTTGTTAAATACTAAAGAACTACTGATTACTTTAGAAGAAAATAGCAATGTAGCTGAGTTTAAAAAGATGTTATCTGAAAAATATCCGCAGTTAAAAAGCTTACCCAGTTATGCTGTTGCCGTTAATGAAGCTTACGCAGATGATTCGTTACTTCTTAAAAAAAATGATATAATCGCAATTATACCTCCAGTAAGTGGAGGTTAATTTATATCTTAAACAAGATTAATCTTATTCTTCCCTATAAAATATAGTTTTAAATTATTTCCATCTATTTCTTTAAAACGGGAAATCTGGCTAAAACTATAAAGCTCTATTTTAAAAGCTAGATTCTAATGAAACACCTTCTTTTTAATACCTATAGAAGAATAGTAACTTGAATTAACCTCATTACTTCTTTAAATATTTTCCAACAAAAAAGGTTCCGAAAGGAAGCAAAGAAAGCAAACAAACAATTCCGAATTCTTTATTATTCCAATTTAAAGTTGGCTTTAATAAAAATGCCAAAACTATATATGCTACAAATAATAATCCGTGAGGCATTCCAAACATTTTCACGTAACTAGGATCGTTACCTAAACTTTCTAAATACTTATATGGCATTCCTAAAAAAACTAAAAGTAAATATGAAATACCTTCTAAAAAGCTGACAATTTTGAATAATTGAATCATAATAATAATATTTAAAAATTTGCCATTAAAGACAATGATAGGTTTCGTCCTGGTGCAGAAATACTAGATGCGAACTCTTTATAATGTTCATCAAAAATATTGGTTAATCTTGCTTGTAAGGCAAAATTTTTATTAACGGTATATTTAGTAAATAACCCTACGGTTGCCCAACTTGGTGTTCCGTAATATTTATCAACATCATTTTCAGCATCTGGATTAATAATAGGTGTTTGATTTTGATTATCTATACCTTCTTCTAAGTTATAATCTTCTATATTTTTTTTAGCATTAAAACGAAGATTTGCTCCTGCTTCAAACTTTGAAAACTTATAATTAACGTCGAAATTTCCAAATAATGGTGGTATGGAAGACATTGGTAAATTGGTGTCATAAGCCTTACCTTCTGTATAAGTTACAGAACCAGAAGTTGTCCACTTATCACTTAACTTTCCAAAATAACTAGCTGTAAAACCAGCTACGTAAGCTTCCCCTTTATTAACGTTCGCAACAATATTACCTTCTTCTCCATCGTATGTTATTGTTGAACTTCCGTTTAGCATAAAATCTTCTCGGTAGATATAATTGGTAAGTAATGTGTAATATGCATTAACTCCAGCCTTGAACTTTCTTTTATTAAAGTACTTAAAAAAACCCATTTCTAAACTATAAGCTTGTTCTGGCTTTAATTGTGTATTTGGTACTGTTACATCTCCATTTTTTTCACGAACCTTACCAACATCATCTAAATTAGGGGATCTAAATCCAGAGGATAACACTGCGTTTAGTTGCCAAGTTTTATTTGGTTTATATACATAACCTAAAGTAGCTGTTAACGATGTATTACTAACATCAAAATCTGATTGTGGAAGGTTAATAAATGTATCATCTAACCATGTAGCACTTAATTGGGTGTTTGTTAACCTTGCTCCAGTGTTTAAGGTAGATTTCTTACTTAAATCTTGCCTGTAATCTACATACAAAGCTGAGCTTAAATAGCTACTTCCTCCATCTGGATAACGAGATTGTACTGCAAAATCGCCATCAAAACCAGTAATATTACCATTTTCTACTTGAAGAACTTTGCCAAAAGAGTTTGATGACACATCGTTATAAGCAACCTCAAACCCGTAACCTAAATTTCTATTTTTAGCGGTAGTTACCATAAAATCACCATTAACACTAAATACATCAACTTCTTCTTCTCTGTATGATCTTTCTAAACTGTTAAATTTTCTTTGAATTCGGCTTTCTTTTATATTTTGATATCCTAAAGTTATGGTTCCTGATTGCATCCATGACTTTTTAGGATTAATTTTTAACTGGGGAGACAATAACAAACGTTGTTGCGGACCGTAATTCCATTCAGCAAACTTTAAACTACCATCTTTATATTCTGTTAATCTATCAAACCTAGGAATATCAGATGATGTAGAGTATTGAATGTTAAACTTAAAATCTGTATTTTTCGAAAACGGAACATAAAACTTTTGAAGAATATCCGTTTGAGAGTGGTTTGTATTTCTTTGTAAGCTGGTATTTTTATTTTCTGTTGGATTTTCGGCATAATTACCATTTACATTTTCTGAATAGAAATAAACTTTGCCCCAATCAGTAAACCCATGCGATCTATTTTCTCCCATTACTAAATCTCCAAAATCGGTATATGATACACTTGTAAAACTTGCCCATTTTGGAAAACTTAATTCTGCAGATACTACATTGGTAATTTCGTTGTTTATGGTTGAAAACCTAGAAAACAAACTACTTTTAACTTTTTTTTCAGAAGACAGCTTTGGAGTTTTGGTATAGTAATGAATAACTCCCCCTAACGCATCTGAACCATACATAACTGATGTAGGTCCAAAAACAACTTCTGTTTTGTCTAATAAAAACGGAGCAACTGTTATCGAATTTTGTAGATGGCCTTTTCTGTAAATAGCATTGTTTAATCGTACACCATCTACAACTAATAACACACGATTACTTTCCATACCACGTAAAACAGGACTTCCGCCACCAAATTGTGATTTTTGAACTTTAATACCTGGAATATTTGCTAATAAATCTGCCGATGTTTGTGGTGATATTTGTGCTATTTGTTTTGCTTTAATAATTTCTACTTGTTCTGCTATTCTACTTCTTTTAGCCTCATTTCTAAGCACAGAAACTACAACCTCATCTAGTTTTTCAGAAAATTTTGATAAATAAACCTGATAATTATTTGCTATAATTAGTTTTTTTGTTGTGATGAACTCGGCATAAGAAACATGAGAAAAATAAATTACTTCATCATCAGCAAAAGCATCTACTGAAGCTTTTCCGTCATCATTTGTCACCTCATTTTTTACTTTACTTTGGTTTGTTAGTGTTGCTCCTCCAATTGGTTTGCCTGATTCAGCATCTAAAACAGTTATTTGCTGCGCAAAAAAATTGGTAACAAAAAATATAAATAGTGTAGTTAGTGTTTGTTTCATAAATTAATTAAATACCGTTTCTAAAACCTCTAAAGATTTAGGAGTTTTAAAGCCATCCAAATGTAATTCAAAATATCTAATAATTGTTTTTAAGATAGTTTGCCTTTCATTTTTACTGAAAGAAATTGTATGAATTGCATCAAAATTTATGCCTAATAGCTTTTTAAACTGTACTAATTCATCACCTGTAATTACTAATTTATCATAGGTTAAGTGTGTAAAGTTGCCTTCTACTAAATTGAATGCCATAGCATCAGAATCTGTAGTATCTGGATAAAAACCTAAATAACGGGTTAAATTAAGTAAAAACAATAAGTGAAAATTACTTACAGAATTATGTGTATCTAACCAAATTAAGGCGGTTTCTATGTAATTATATAATGATTGATTTTCTTCTTCTTCCTTTATAATACCCGATAAAACTTCTGATAAAAAAAGGACAATAGTTTGTTTTACAATAGAGATATAGATAGTATCATAATGATGAGTAACTTGTGCATCTCTTATACTATTTAAAGTTCCCTTGTTATTATGACTAGCTGTTATAGATAATTGTGTAAGTGGTTGAAAGTATGCTGGCTTTAATTTTCCTTTTTTAGATTTTAAAACACCTCTTATTAAATATGATTTTACGCCTTCAGCCGCAGTAAAACATTTTACTATTAAACTGGTATCACCATACTTTATAGCGCTAAAAACAATTGCTGGTGTAGTTACTATTGCCATTAATTTACAATTGCAATTTTAGTTGTAGCACTCTCACTACCGTCTTCTGTTGATAACAAAACGATGTAAATGCCTGATGCAACTTTATTACCTGCTAAATTTCTTTTGTTCCAAACAACTTTTCCTCCTTGCAACTGCTCTCCCTCAATAACATTAGTTTCATAAACCAAATTACCTGCAACATCTAATATCTTAACATTTGTACCTTTAGGTAAACTTGTTCCGTTTCTTCCATCAATAGTTACGTTATCATGAGTAGGTAATACTGGGTTTGGATAAGCGTATACTTCTTCTAAACTTGCTCCGAAAGGAGAAACGTTGCTATTATACGCTACAATACCTTTATCTGTAGCAAAATATACTTTACCTGTAGAGTCATCTACAGCTATTTTAATAATTTTATTGGATGGTAATGGTGAATTATCTTTGCTAAAATTAGCTATTGTGGTTTGTCCATTAGGGTTTGTGTACAAAGCCCCTCCATTATCTGTCCCAAACCATTTATTATTTGCTCCATCTACTTTTATAGTATTTATAGTTTGGTCACCTAATAGTTTCTTTGGTATACCATCATCTAAAATAATTATTGGTGCTGCATCATAAATATTTGCATCAAAAACACCCGCTGCGTTATTATAAACTACTAAGCCCGATAATGTACCTAACCAAATTCTATTATTAGCATCTACCGCTAAAGTTCTTACATTTAAATTAGGTAAACTTCCTCGAGTAGGTTCTGTAGTAAAAGCTCTTTTCCTATCACCATTTTCATTATAAATAAACACTCCATTACTTCGGGTTCCAATCCAGATACTATTACTATTATCAACAACTATCTCGTTCATTCCTGGACGATTAACTTGATAGAGGTCATTAATGTTATAGCCAGTCCATTGACCGGTTGGTGATAATTTTTTTATACGCTGATTAGCAATTAAATTAGTTACCCATAAGTTGCCTTGACGATCAAATATCGAATTTGAAACACGGATAGTTACTCGATTAGGATCTGAAGGAACAATATCTTCCAACGGACTATTTAAATGATTGTAAAATTGTGTAACATTATCATCTACAATTTCAAACAAACCTCCTGTTAAAGGAGTATTAACTAGGTTTGTATCGCCGAAAGCACTTATAAAAACCCTATTTTCTGCATTTTTATCTATGGTTACTCCCACTAAATCTCCAAAAGGGTAACTACTATCAAACGGAGTATTTATCCAATCTTGCCCGTTAAAATGAGAGAAACCTTGCCTATTTTCAACAGGTGTATACGTAGCATCATACCCTCCGTAAACAATCCATAAATTATTATTATAGGCATCAACAGAAAAAACCTGATTAGACAATGGGCCTTCAGGATGAATTTCTGTATAATTAGCTGCATTTAAAGCTGCATTTAAAATACCATATTCATTGGTTGCAATCCATAAATTATTTCCATCAAAAAAACTATTGTTTAAACTAAAATTAAACGTTGTGTTACTTGTATTTTGTCCAATAGTATTAAATGAAGTATTGAAAACTTGGGTGCTATTTTGTAAACCTACGGTTATATTACTTTCTGACGCTTCTAACGATTTTATATTTTCTGAAAAAACTTGAACCTGATCTAGCGTATTTCCGTTAAGTCTTAATAATCTTTGATTTTGAAAAGTATAAACATCATTACCAAAATTGATTAATTCTGAGAAGTCTCCAGCATATTGCAAACGCCAATTAGCAGCATCTATTAAATTTGGACTATTTACATCAGCTACATAAATGCCGTTGGCTGTTGCTGCATATATTTCATTATTTAAAACTGTAATATCTTTAACATCTACACTAGTAGAGCCTGCTCCTATAAAAAAAGTATCACCAAATTCTAAATTTTCAATATCATAAACTACAACTGCAAATGATGTTGCCAAATACAACAAGTTATTGTACTCATAAATTGCATTAATCTTTTTTAATCCCGATTGATTAAAATTAGTAATATCTGGAGATATGGTAATTCTTCCATCAGTATCCACCACTTCTATCAAACCATTCTCATAGCCTACCACTAACCTATCTGTTGTTTTGTTAAAATGAATAGCGGATGTTGTTTCACCAGAAAGTCCATTAACGGATGATAGTTTTGTTATTTCTTGACTTTGTATATTATAAGTAAAAACAGCATTGTCTGTTAATGCAAAAATAACCTCATCAACAATTACAAAATCTTTAACCGAATTGTAAGAAAAAAAGTCTTCCCATTGGCTGCTATAATCGGTTTGAGCTTGCCCAAAAAACGATAAAAAAAGTATAAAACCGAGTAAAATTCTCCTCATATCATTGTCAAAGATATTTAATAATAACGATAAAAAACGATACATTCGTACAAATTTGAATTCTGATATTATGAGCTTAGAGATAGAACGTAAATTTTTAGTTACTTCTGATGATTTTAAACAAAATGCCTATCAAAAAACCTATATAAAACAAGGCTTTTTAAATTCAGATAAAAACCGTGTTGTTCGTGTTAGAATTACAGATACTAACGGATTTCTTACCATTAAAGGAAAATCTAATACAAGTGGCACCACTCGATTTGAATGGGAAAAAGAAATTTCATTGCAAGAAGCCACACAATTGTTGGCTTTATGTGAAGAAGGTATTATTGAAAAAACTAGATACTTTATAAAACAAAACAAGCATATTTTTGAAGTAGATGAATTTTTAGGTGATAATTTAGGTTTATGTATTGCAGAAATAGAACTTGAAAATGAACATGAAGTTTTCACAAAACCCGATTGGTTGGGTAATGAAGTTACTGGTGATGTTAAATATTACAATAGCGCTATAAGTAAAAACCCTTATAAAAATTGGTAATAAAAAAAGACGCAAAAGAGTTTTTGCGCCTTTTATAAGTAACATAAATAATAATCCCCTAATTTATTATGAACTCATTTTAAACTTAAATCAAAAACGAGGCCAAAAAACATTTTTAGAGGTTAAATTTCACAAAAAACATCAATTTTAACAATTTATAAGTAGTAAATAGCTAAAAAATGGCTCAAGCTTCCTAACAAAACAAATACATGAAAAATAGCATGATTGTATTTAATTTTTCCAATAGAGTAAAATATTGCTCCAATTGTATAAAAAACTCCGCCAGCTACTAAAAATGTAACTCCCTCATCAGAAAGTGATTTAACAAGTGGCTTTATAAAAAAAACAACTTGCCAACCCATTAGTAAGTACATTAATGTAGAAACTTTATCAAACTTACCAGTAAAAAAAAGTTTTAAGACAACTCCAACCAAAGCAAAAAGCCAAACAAATAAAAACATATACCACCCTAACTTAGAGTTTAAAGCTATAAGACAAAATGGCGAATAACTTCCTGCTATTAATACATAAATGGCAGCATGATCAAAAATATTAAATCGTCTTCTTACTACAGGTTTTGTAGATGCATGATAAAATGTAGATGCTACGTAGAGTATTATTAAACTTAGTCCGTATAAAATTAGGCTTACTTTACTCCAAATAGCCCCATAATTAAAAGCTTTTTGTAATAAAAAAGGAAAAGCTATCAAACTAGCCAATAACCCCAAGCCGTGTGTTATTATATTTAATCGTTCTTCTTCTCTAGGATATCGGTGATTTAAATTCTCGCTCATTATTAGGCCTGTTAGTATCTTTCATATATAACTTGTCATTCGTTAACTCATTGTGCATTAAATCAAATGTTTGCTGTTTTAATGCTTCTCTATCCTCGTTTGTTAAACCTTCTGTAGTAATAAATTTACATTGCTTTACTCTAAAAGTACCCGGTCTTCCTTTAAAAAAATCCCAAGAAAACAATCGTTTACAATCATAATATAATTGCGGCACAACAGGTATTTGTTGTTCTATTGCCAAACTAAATGCGCCGTTTTTAAAGGGAGATAATACTACATTTTCTGTTGGTACTAATCCTTCTGGAAAAATAGCGATACTGGTACCGTTCACCAATCTAGCTTTTGCCATTTCATAAACCCTTTTTCTACTTTTAGGACTACTTCTATCTACCATAATCACTACTTTTTTGTAGAAAAAACCAAAAATTGGAATTTTAACAAGCTCTTTTTTTCCTACAAAAACAATTGGGTTTTTACTTAGTGCACACATTACCCAACCATCTAATAAAGATGCATGGTTGGCACAAAACATATAACTTTGATTAGGATCTAACTCTTGCTCTCTTTCCACTTTTAAACGAAAACCCATCGCATAAATTAAAAAAAATGACCATGCGCGTAATAATTTCCAAAATACAGGGTAAAATTTAACATGCGAAGTTAGTATTAACATAATGGGAGACATCAACACTACAGAACCAAGTATTAAGACATAAAACCATATTCTCCACACTAGTCTAATAGGAAATAAAAGGTATTTCATGTATCTATTTTTATTTTCAAAAAACACAGAAGATTAAATAGTACACTGCTAAATACAGCTCCTTTAATTTTCTTAGATGCTAAGGTAGTAATTTCTTTTGTTTGATTATTTTTGTTGCTCAAATTATAAAGAATGGCAAGAATTTTAACAGGCGTACAAAGTACAGGAACCCCACATCTTGGAAATTTATTAGGAGCAATTTTACCAGCTATAGAAATGGCTAATCAACCAGAAAATGATGCGTTTCTTTTTATTGCTGATATGCACTCGTTAACCCAAATTAAAGATGGTAATCAACTACGAGAAAACACCTATAGTACAGCTGCAACTTGGCTTGCTTGTGGAATTGACATTAATAAAACTGTTTTTTACAGACAAAGTGATATTCCTGAAACTACTGAATTAACCTGGTATTTAAGTTGTTTTTTTCCATACCAAAGACTAACATTAGCTCATAGTTTTAAAGATAAAGCAGATAGATTACAAGATGTTAATACTGGTTTATTTACTTACCCAATGTTAATGGCTGCAGATATTTTATTATACGATGCAGAAGTTGTACCTGTAGGTAAAGATCAATTACAACATCTAGAAATGACTCGCGATGTTGCTAACAGGTTAAATAATATTGTTGGTGATATTTTAGTTCCGCCACAAGCAAAAATTAATGAAGATACCAAATTAGTACCTGGTACGGATGGTGAAAAGATGAGTAAATCTAGAGATAATATTATCAATATATTTTTACCAGATAAAAAATTACGCAAACAAATAATGGGTATTCAAACAGATAGCAAAGCTTTAGAAGAACCTAAAGATCCAGATACAGATAATGTTTTTGCTATTTATAAGCTACTTGCTAATGAGGAACAATTAGCTACTATGCGTGCTAACTATGAAGGTGGTAATTATGGTTACGGACATGCAAAGCAAGCTTTATATGAGTTAATTTTAGAAAAATTTGCTGATGTAAGAGCTAAATACAATCATTACATGGAAAACAAACATGAAATTGATGAAGCTTTAGCTGTTGGTGCCGAAAAAGCTCGTGTTATTGCACAAGACGTTTTAAAAAGAGTAAGAACAAAAGTTGGATATTAATCCAAATCACATATTATTTAATAAAAAAACCGAAGTAAACTTCGGTTTTTTTTATGCCTTTTTAGCTGCTATTAATTTTTCTAACATCAACTCAACCCCATAATTATTATTACTTTCAGTCATAAAATTTGCGGTAGATTTAACGTTTTCATGCGCATTTTCCATTGCAAAACTATAAGTAGCTTGTTGCAACATTTCTATATCGTTGTTATAATCGCCAAAAACCATGGTTTCAGCTGGTGATATGTTATGTTTTTGTTGTAGTTGAAACAATGCATTTCCTTTATTTGCCAAATTATGTGATAAATCTACCCAAACCTCTCCAGATACTTTAACTTTTAACTCAGGTTCAAAATGTTTCACTAATGGATATACGTTTTTTTCTGCACCAGACTTGTTACAAATAGCTATTTTTAAACATTGATCATCAACAACATCATGTAAATTATCCACAACCTCATAACGATCATAGAATTCAGAAAAGAAATTTTCAAAATCTTGACCATAATTTTCTATGTATCCTTTTTTTCTTCCGCAGAAAATAACCTGAGTATTAGGCAAGCTCTTAGCTGTTTTAATAATGTTTTGATATATCTCTTTTTGAAGCTCTTTAATTTGCAATTCTTGATTTTGCTTCATGGTAAGCGCCCCATTTTCAGCAATTACATAAATATCATCTTTAATTGGCTTTAGCTTTTCTATGATACTATAATACTGTCTACCACTGGCTGCAACAAAATGAACATTTAATGCCTTTAGTTCTTCAAACAACTCAAAAAAGCGTGAACTTACTTTTCCTTCTGAGTTAAGTAAAGTTCCATCCATGTCTGTTGCTACTAATTTCACTTTTGATAAATCCATATGATGATTTTTATTCATTAAAAAACTCTAAAGTTATACACCTTAGAGTTTTACTATTATTTATTAAAATTAAATATATATTAAATTATGGTGCTGGATTAGGAATAGCAGCATGAACCGCTTCTATTTCAGCTAAAATTTCTTCAGATAACTCTACGTTAATTGAGTTAATATTTTCTTTTAACTGATCCATTTTAGTTGCACCAATAATATTACTAGTAACAAATGGCAATTGATTGATGTAAGCTAATGACAATTCAGACAATGTAAGTCCGTATTTATTAGCTATTTTTAAGTATTGCTCTACTGCATTTTGAGCGCTATCTGTCATATAGCGAGCAATAAACCTTGGAAACAAAGTTCCTCTAGCTCCTTCTGGCTGACCGCCATTTAAATACTTACCAGATAAAACACCTTGTGCCAGCGGTGAATATGCTAACAACCCAATATTTTCCCTTAAAGAAACTTCAGACATTCCGTACTCATACGAACGGTGAATTAACGAGTAAGAGTTTTGTACCGTTACCATTCTTGGAAGTCCTTTTTCTTCAGCAGCTTGTAAATATTTCATAGTTCCCCACGGTGTTTCGTTAGATAAACCAACGTGTTTAATTTTACCTTGTTTAACTAATTGTTGAAGCGCTTCTAATATTTCTAAATGATTTTCTGCTTCTTTGGCAGCTGTTTTGTAAGGATAATCTCTAACTCCAAAGCAGTTAACTCCTCGGTTAGGCCAATGTAACTGATATAAATCTATATAATCTGTTTGTAAGCGTTGTAAACTTCCTTCAACGGCCTCAATAATATTACTTCCTGTTAAACCGCCAGATCTAATATGCTTGGTATAATCACCTCCTCCAGCAATTTTAGATGCTAAAACTACTTTATCTCTGTTTCCTGTTTTTTTAAACCAGTTTCCTATTATTTTTTCAGTTGCACCATAGGTTTCCGGCGTAGCTGGAACTGCATAAAGCTCAGCAGTATCAAAAAAGTTGACACCTTGATCTAATGCGTAATCCATTTGTTCAAAACCCTCTGCTTCTGTGTTCTGTTTTCCCCAAGTCATGGTTCCTAAACATATTTTAGAAACTTTTACATCTGTATTGGGTAATGTTGTATATTTCATCAATTATATTCTAATGTCTAATTAAAAATTCTGTTTCTGTTCTATTTTTCAATTTACTTATTAATGATAAGCTGCAAACTCCTAGTAAAAATAAATAACCTAAAATTATTTTTACTGTTCCAAGTTGGGCTAAACCAACAAATAAATTAGAAAGACCCTTTCTTGCTCCATCACTATATTCATAAATAAGACCACTTTCAATGTCAACAGCTAAAAAATAAACCCATAAAAATATCAATGTTACAAATACTATTGAAAAGAATTGTGGTTTTATATGTTTAAAAACTTTTGGTTTTTCTAACTTATATTCAAATTGATTTAGTTTGTTTTTTAACTCAAAAATAATTTCTGCTTTTATTTTATGAATTTCTACTGTAAACTCTTCTTCACTATCCTTTCCATATTGAATCAAAATATTTTTATTATTTAAAGGACTTTCAATCTTTTTTATATAAGAAAAAGGAATTCCAAATAAAAAATCTGGTACTTGATTATTATCTAGAACTTCTTGATTTTTTTTTCTATTCTCTTTTCTAATACTTCCAAAAAACAATTTATCTGTTGTAATTACAACAATGTAGGTTGCATTATGGTTTACATACCAATATTTCATATTACAATTTTAGCCTTACTACTTCAAAATAGCTTCTATACCAGGTAACGTTTTACCTTCTAAGCTTTCTAACATGGCACCACCACCTGTTGATACATAACTTACTTTGTTACCAAAACCAAATTGTTTTACTGCCGCTACTGAATCTCCTCCTCCAACTAAAGAGAATGCTCCATTTTCTGTAGCTTTTGCAATTGAATTTCCTAATTCAATTGTACCCTTTGAGAAGTTTTCCATTTCAAAAACTCCTAAAGGACCATTCCATAAAATAGTTTTAGAGTTGTTAATTACTCCGTCAAACAATTCAATAGTTTTTGGACCTACATCTAAGCCCATCCAACCTGCTGGAATTTCATTTGTATTTACCACTTTTGTTGTAGCATCATTAGAAAAAGCATCTGCAATAACCGCATCTACAGGTAAGTAAATTTGTACTCCTTTACCCTTGGCCAATTGTATAATATGTAATGCTAGCTCTAATTTATCATCTTCTACTAAAGAGTTTCCTATGCTACCTCCCATGGCTTTTATAAACGTAAATGTCATACCTCCACCAACAATAATATTATCTACTTTATCAATAATATTTTCTATAATGGTAATTTTTGATGATACTTTAGCGCCTCCTAAAACAGCCGTTACTGGTTTTTCTGAATTATTTAAAACTTTGTCGATACTTTGAATTTCTTTAGACAATAAACTTCCAAAACATTTATTATCAGTAAAAAACTGAGCTACAACTGCGGTAGAAGCATGTGCTCTATGTGCTGTACCAAAAGCATCATTTATATAAATATCTCCTAACTTTGATAATTTTTCTGCAAAAGCAACATCTCCCGCAGTTTCTTCACTATAAAAACGCAAGTTTTCAAGTAGTAAAACCTCTCCATTAGTTAAATTAGCAACTGCTTCTTCTGCAGTTTCACCAATACAATCATCAACAAACTTTACTTGAACTCCTAAAACATTTGTTACAGAACTAACTATATGCTGCAATGAAAACTTTTCTTCTACTCCTTTTGGTCTTCCTAAATGTGAAACTAATACACAACTTCCTCCATCTTCTAATACCTTAATAATTGTATTTTTAGCAGCTTCAATTCTAGTAGTATCTGTTACTTCAAAAGAATCATTTAAAGGCACGTTAAAATCTACACGTATTAAAGCTTTTTTGTTTTCAAAGTTAAAATCAGCAATTGTTTTCATTAAATATTGTTTTAGTGTTTGTTCTTATTTAAAAGTGTTTCACAACAAAAATAACTAATCTATTTTACAATAAACATGTGTATTGAAACCTTTATATTTGTTTTATGAATTGTATTTCTGTACAAATAAGTGCCGAGCCCTTAAATCAGCAATATTGTTATAATTTTGTTACTGATGATGCTTGTGGTGGTATTGTAACTTTTGTTGGAACTGTTAGAAACAACACTCAAAACAAAGAAGTAACTCAATTAGACTTTAGTTGCTATAAACCTATGGCTATTAAAGAAATGCAAAAAATTGCCGAGGCTGTTTTAGACAAATTTGATGTAAAAAAAATAGCCATTCATCATGCAGAGGGTTTATTACAAATTGGAGATGTACCTGTTATTATTGCTGTAAGTGCCAAACACAGAAAAGAAGCCTTTAAAGCATGCGAGTTTGCAATTGACACACTAAAAACTAGCGTACCTATTTGGAAAAAAGAATATTTTATAGATGGTGAAGTTTGGGTAAACGCACATCCTTAATTTTGGGGCATTAGCTCAGTTGGCTAGAGCGTTTGACTGGCAGTCAAAAGGTCATCGGTTCGATTCCGATATGCTCCACAATTTAAAAAGCTAATTCTTGTGGCTCTTTAAACGGAATATTTACATTGTAAATTTCTTGAATTAATACTTTTATTTCTTCTAAAAACGTTGCTAGCTTTTCTGGTGTTACTGCTAAGTCTTTTGTTCTGGATGCAGAAAAATTCATGGATAAAAATCCGCTGTTTAAATTTTTAAACGAATAAATTCCAGCTTGTATATCTTGTGAATTATTATGTGTTTGATTGTACATATAAGCATACAGTAATACTTGTATTGCTTTACTAAACTTATAATCTCTAATTACAGAAAAATCTTTCACTTTTAAATCGGATGCCTCCACTTTTCCTGTTTTATAGTCTATAATTCTTATCACACCATTTAATTCATCAACCCTATCAACTTGTCCATGAATTTTAATAGGAAAATCTATACCTTCAACATGAATAGAGGCACTGTAATCTTTTTCTGTAGCTATAATTTTTAATTTATTAATATCATTTTGTAATAATTCTTTTTCTTTTTGTAAAAAATTATGCACAAACCTAATTGCTACTTCATAAATTAATCGATTTTTTCCGGTAGATATATCACCATTTTTAAAGTGTTTCGAAAAATACTTTTCAACCAAAAGCGCTACATCTTTCTCCATTTTAACTATAGTACTATGAGTTATAAATTTGCCTTCAAAAGGAGTATATAACTCATCTAATGTATCATGAACTACCGTTCCTAATGTATTAAAAGCTACTTCTTCTTCTACTTCATCAAATTCTTTAATTTTTAATACTTTTTGTTTGTAAAATGCAACAGGATTGTACAAATAATTGGTAAGTGCAGAAGGAGAAATTCCTTTGGCAGCTAACTCTTTTAGCTTATTGAAAACTTCTTCATTTTTAGAAATTTCTTGTAACTTTTTTGCTTCTGTAACTACTTTAGGACTCACTGTTTTTACTTTTATTGAGTCTTTTAACAATGATAATTGTGTTACAAACCTACTTTTTTCACCTCCTCCAAAGGCATCACTCTCTGTGTTGTACAATAAAGTAATATTTTTAGCTCGCTGAATTAATCTGAAAAAATGGTAGGAAAAAATGGCGTCTTTTTCTTTATACGTTGGCATTTTAAATGCAACCTTTGCGTCAAAAGGAATAAATGTAGTTTGCTTTGTACTTGCAGGTAAAATTCCTTCGTTTACAGAAACTAAAATAACCGTTTCGAAATCTAACACACGAGTTTCTAACATTCCCATTAATTGTAACCCTTGTAAAGGCTCTCCTTGAAATGATAAACTTTCTGATGCTATTAACTGTTTAAAAAACTGGTGTAATGTTTTTAAATCTAGAAAATAAGCATAGGTTTCTTGAAAGTTTTTTAACTGTGTAAAGGCTGTATGAAATCGAAATAAAAATTCTTTTTCTAAACCTTCTACAACATCTTTTAAAACAGCTATTAATTGTAAAATACGATCTATAAATTCATTTACAGATTCATATTTTTTAAAGACCATTGTTATCGCCTGTTGGGTAGTAGTTTCAATATTCGATAAAAAAGATGCAATATAATTTGAAGATACAAAGGTGTTATTTTCTTTAGATATATCTTCTGAAATAACATCTGATATCGAATTATCATTTGATAATAATAACCTGTAGATTAAAGGTTGCTTTAATAAACGTGTTACATCTTTATAATAAAACAGGTTTTGTGTTGTTTTAGATAATTTTTCTTGGGTAATAAATAACTGAAAAACAGAAAGCAACAAGTTCGTGGTTGGCATATCTTGTAACGGATATCCCATTGTTATATTAATCGCCGCTACTTGTTGAGGGAGAGAGTTTAAGGTAATTGGTAATAAACTTTCATCTGCTAAAACTAATGCCGTATGATTATAATTAGATTTTTGAGCTAATACTTCCGCAGCATATTTTACTTGCGTAATGTTTTTAGAGGCGCCAACTAACTCAATATTTTTAGGCTGACTAAACCAATTTCCAATAATTTTAATTTCATTTTGCTGATAATATTTCCAATTTTTTTGATAGCGTCTTACATAATTTCCAGCTGCATGATTAGAATTTAAAAAGGTAGCGTCTATATCCCAATAAACTTCTCCACTTGCCAAAGTAACTGATTTTTGAAATAATAATTCCTCTGCAGCATTTAATGCGTTAAAACCAATAAAAAAGAATTTCTTTTGATTGTTATTCGCCAAATAAGCATCTATTTTTTCTGTTGCTTCTCTATATAAAACACCTTGATATCCTATTTTATTGTCAAGTAAATAAGCATAGAAGGCATTGTATAAATCGTTTAACTTTTCTGTAAACGAATAATGATCTTTCATTAATTCGGTTTCCTGAAAACTACCTTTAACAGACCATTTTTTTAATCGTTCTACATCGCGGATATACATAAAAATTTCTCGCGTGTTAATTAAATGCTGATCTATTTCATTAAAATCTTGTAACACTGTAAATGCCCAAGAAGAGAAGACATCAAAAGAATCTGGATTTTCTTCAATTGTTTTATAAATACTGTAAAAATGAAAAAGCAATTGAACGCTATCTGCTTTTTTAATACCCGAAACTCTAGTAATAAATTCCTCTATGTTAATAACCTCTGGTAGAAAACCACTGGTTATTTCATTTTTTAATTGCTGTTTTACAAACACTCCTGCTCTTTGCGATGGTAATACAAAAACAACCTCTTCAAAAGAGCTTGTTGTTTTTAAAATATCTTGAATCGTTTCTGATATAAATGTTTGCATTAGTTACAGTTTTATATGAAGCAAAATGGATATCGAAAATACAATATTTATATTATTTTTGATTAGAACTCTTTTTTGTTTTTATTGATGAATACTGAAAAAAACCTTCATGTTGCTTTACTACAAACCGATTTGGTTTGGGAAAACCCAGCTAAAAACATTGCTAATTTTCAAAACTTATTTAGCAAGTTACCTCTTGAAACAAATTTAGTAGTATTACCAGAAATGTTTTCTACTGGTTTTAGTATGAATGCTGAAAAATTAGCTGAACCTATGAATGGTGAAACAGTAAGATGGATGCAACAAATGGCATCAAAATATACTACTGCAATAGTAGGTAGCTTAATAATAGTGGAAAATAATAATTATTACAACCGATTACTATTTGTGCATCCTAACAGAAAAATTCAGTACTATGATAAACGACATACTTTTACTTTGGCTAACGAACATAAAGTATATACAAAAGGGAATGACATTCAAATTATTGATTATTTAGATTGGAAAATTTGTCCGTTTATATGTTATGATTTACGTTTTCCTGTTTGGAGTAGAAATACTTCAAAATATGATCTATTAATTTATGTGGCTAGCTGGCCAAAAACAAGAATAAATGCTTGGGATGCTCTTTTAAAAGCCAGGGCTATTGAAAATATGAGCTATACAATTGGGGTAAATAGAATTGGTATCGATGCTAATGGATACGAATATATAGGATATAGTAATGCTTATGATTTTCTGGGAAAATCTTTAGGTAAAAATTCCAACAATAAAGAAAGTATTATAACCATTACCATAGATAAAAAAGCACAAAATGATACTAGAAATAAATTAGGCTTTTTAGATGATGCGGATCAATTTATTATACAATAAAAAAGAGCCTACTTAAGGCTCTTTTTTATTTTTTATGATGGAATCATCCATTTAAAATCGAATTTGGTATCAGGCACCACAATTCTTTCGGTTATCCTATACATTCTATCTGGTAATTTCATCAAATAATCTCTAGCTTTCTCAGCTTCTTCTGTTAACCCAGTGATTTTATCAATTTCCCAAGTTTCGTTCAATTTTCTCAAAATGTCAACATAATCAAAACCAGTATACACACCTATTCTTTGTGCAACTGTAGAGAAATCATCAAATAAACTTCCTTTTGCTCCAAAAGATTCTCTTAAATGCATAGCAGGCATAACAATTTTATGTTTCATCATATGCTCAAAAGCCAACATCATTTCACTAGGATCTATTTTAAAGATCTCATTTACAAAAGCGGTATAAGCTTTATGATGACGCATTTCATCACCAGCAATAATTTTAGACATTCTGGCTAATAATTTATGGCCTTTTTTACGAGCTATTTTTGCTACATTGTTATGAGAAACATAAGTTGCTAACTCCTGAAAACTAGTATATATAAAGTTTTTATACGGATCTGTAGAAGTTCCAATATCAAAACCATCTGCAATTAAGTGTTGCGTAGAAATTTCTACTTCTCGCATATTTACTCTTCCTGATAAATACAAGTATTTATTTAAGACATCTCCGTGTCTATTTTCTTCAGCAGTCCAAGCTCTTACCCACTTTGCCCATCCATTGTCTGGATCTTGTTGAACACCATCTAGGTCCAACAACCAAGATTCATATGTTGGTAATGCTTCTTCTGTAATGGTATCTCCCACTAAAACAACCCAAAAATCATCTTCTAATTCTTTAGAAATTTCTTGAATTTCCTTTACCTCTTCAATAAAGTTATCGCTTTGTGAATTTGGTAAAAAATCGGTTGGTTGCCATATTTTTTCAACGGGTATTAGGTAATCTTCAACAAAACCATGGATTTTTTTTTCCAAGGTTTTCATTACCTCTTTTCTAATGTTATTTAATGACATTTATATTACTTTTTATTGTGTTTTCAACTTCTATTAAAACTTCTTCCGTATTCTTATCTTTTAAATGAATAGGTTTATGCACTTCAATATGCAATGGGCTGAATATTCCTAATGGAAATTTCCCGTATTTAAATATCTTCCAAGAGTTATTAATACTAATTGGTACAATATAAGCTTCTTTATTATGGTTAATAATTGTTTTTAAACCTCCTGTGGAAAACTTTTTAGGTGCACCATTTCTACTTCTTGTACCTTCTGGAAAAATGACTGCAGACCAATTATTCTTATTAATTCTTTTTGAAAAATTAGTTAATTCTGTAATCGCTTGAAGCCTGTCTTTTCTGTCAATTAAAGCAGCTCCTCCGTGTTTTAAATTATACGATATACTTGGTATTCCTTTTCCTAATTCGATTTTAGAAACAAACTTTGGGTGATGTTTACGTAAATACCAAATTAATGGTGGAATATCAAACATACTTTGATGGTTGGCCGCAAAAATAATAGTAGTGTTTTCAGGAATTGTTTGTTTATTAATAAACTTAACACTAATACCTAAGCATAATAGACTTTTAACCAAAAACCAATTTAGAGTATCTACAGACCATTTATGTGCTTTATAACCAAATACATTAAAGCAAATCCATTGTATTGGGTGAAATATTAATAAGATTAAAAAAAAGGTGATAGCAAAGATTACCGATAAAAAATAGCTTATTATTTTCATAGGAATAAAAAAGAAAACCCGCTTTCGCGGGGTATAATTATATTGTTTGGAACCAATTAGACCAAGGTATTCTTGCCAATACTAAGAGTAGGGCTATACCGTAAAAAATAGCAAAAGTTTTAAATTTAGATTCGCTTTTAACTACTTTTTTATGTTTAGACCATCCTATGGTTATTAAAACAATGGCTAAAATCATTGTAAAAGGATGTTCTACTGCTAATAATCTTACAGAAGATTCTCCCATAGCAGTCGCTGCGTCTGATTTTAATGTTTTATACCAAGGAGACATAAAATACCATCCAAGACCAATTAATAACTGAATATGAGTTGCTATTAAAGTAAACAACCCTAACCTAAAATCTTTATGCGTAAATTCTTTTTTTTGTTTTAACCCCATAATAGCATTTACTACTGCTAAGATTAATACAACTAATACTATATATGCCCAATAAGAATGAACAGTTTTCATCATAATTTAGTTAGTTTAAATATATGGTAAAGGTACTGAATTTTATGCATAAAAAAACCACCTCAATTGAGGTGGTTAATAAATTTATTGTCAAATACTATTCATTAAGAATATACTCTGTACCGTTATTAATAAGCTTCATTTCTAAAACTCCATCACCTGGCATCCAAACATTGTAAGAAACAATAAACTTTTGTCCTTCTCCTAATTCAGGAAAATTGTTTAACAATATAGTGTTAATCTTAACCCTTCTTGATTCTACTGTCTCTTCACTTCTACCTGGACGGATATCAAAATTACCAAACCTTCCATTACCAACTAACTCATAATCTGCATCTGTTAATGTATATTTAATAGTATTATCTGGAACCCATTGTCCATCTTCAAAACCAAACTGTAAAGATGTTTCTATAATTAAAGGTACAGCACTCCATGAATTTCCATCAAAAACAAAGTTTGCAATTACTATATCATTACCAGATCCAGTAAAAGACTTATATTCTAATGCTAAGAATTGGTCTACTGAAGCAAAAGGGTACTTTTGACCTAAGAAAACCTCTAATAATCTAAGAGCCTCTGCTCTAGCTTCTTCAGATCTTCCATCAAAGTTATTAAAACGTTGACCCATCTGAGCATAATCTTCATCTGTAACCTCATATGGAGCACTCCATTCAGAAGTGTAAACAAACGTACTTGTTGTTTCAACTGGAACGAATGTGTAGAATTCATATGTTAATGCTGTGAATATGTTCCAATTCGTACCGTCAAATCTTAAAAGCATTTCTCTAGTACCAGCTGCTCCATCATAGATTGCATAAGTTACTAAGAAGAAATCTCCATCTACTGAAGTTGGGAAATTATTTAATAAAATAGTTTCTATTTTTTCTCTTCTTACTTCAATTGACTCCTCTGCTCTACCTGGACGAATGTCAAAATTGTAATATCTCCCATTACCAACCAACTCATAATCTGCATTTACTAATGTGTAATCAGCAACATTGGTTGGTGAATTATCAGTTAACACAACTTGCATAGTATCCTGACCTACTGAACCATCGTAAGTAGCATAAGTTACTTCATAAATAATACCTGGAAGGTTATCAGGAAAGTTATTTAAAAGTATTGTCTGGATTTTTTCTCTTCTTACTTCAATTGACTCTTCAGCAGCTCCTGATCTGATATCAAAATTATCAAAACGACCATTACCAACTAATTCATAATCTGCATCAGTAAGCTCATAGTTAACAATTTCAGGAACTGCATTATAAGTTAGGTATACAACAGAACCTTTGTCAGTAACATTTGGATATTTAAAAGAGAAAAAGCTTTCAAAGTCTCCTTCAGAATCAAAATATGTAAATCCTAAATCGCTATAATCTGCATCAGTAACTGTATAAGAAGATACAGAAACCTCATTATTTAAATTATAGTTAACAACTACTGATGAACCTGCACCCCATACTGGATATAATTCACTAATAAAAGATGGTAACGTTTCTTTAGCTTCATCTTCTGAGTCAAAATAATATCTACCTAAATCTAGTAAATCATAATCATCATTTGTAAGAGTAATTGTTGCATCACCAACTATTGTGTCATCAACAGCTCCTACTTCATTATAAACGTCTTCTAATGGATCACATGCAGTGAATACAAGTGATAACATTAAAATTGAATAAATTATTTTTTTCATTTTTACTTATTTTTTAAAACTTAATTTTTGCACCTAAACTGAAAGTTCTTCCAGCACCATACCACACCTGCGCACTTGCAGCGTTATTATCAGATCCATTTACTGCATCAGAAATATACTCAGTATCAAATATATTGTTTACTCTTAAAGTTAAAGTTGTGTCAAAATCACCAATTTTAAACCCGTGACGTAAACTTGCGTCAAAAGTGTGATAATTTGGCATTTTCCAAGCACTTGAAGCAACAGGAATATCTTCAACAGGAATTGGATCTTCTGAATCATTTGAACTAACCTCAAAATCAGCATATAAATCTCCAAAATAGTTGTAATCTACTGTTATGCTAGTCTTTTCCCAAAACTTGTATAACATTCCTAACGCTAATGTAGTTTGAGCAGCATCTCCTACTTTAACATCATCAATTATAGCGTTGATAAAACCTAATGACTGTTGTTGTTGATTAAAAGCTTCTAAGTTTTCAATTCTAGTGTTCCAAGTCCAATCTCCAACTGATGCCATACCTGTAATATTTAACTCTGGTAAAGGCTTCCAAACAAAATCAAATTCAAGTCCCATATGTAAAGCATTTACACCTGGTACATTAACAAAAACTTGCTCATCGTTCTCTTGGTCATATAATTGTACTGATTCAGATCTATCATCCCATTTAGTATAATATGCATTGAAATTTGCACTAAACTTTTCTGATCTTAAACCATATCCTAACTCAAATGATGTAACTTTTTCATTTTCAGCATCTGTATTGATATTTTCTATTTCGTTATCAAAAGCTGTAAACACATTTCTAAAGAATGGAGCTCTTTCAAAATATCCTACGTTTGCAAATACATTGTGTACTTCGTCAAATCTGTAATTAACACCACCTTTAGTACCAAATCCTATAAAATCGTAAACGTCAGTTGTTTGATTAGGATCTGAATCTAAATAGTTAAAGTAATCGATTCTTTGATAAGATGTATTAGAAAGCGATGATGAAATAAATGCATTAAAATTGTCATTAGAATATTCAACTTGAATAAAACCACCTAACCAATCTACAATACCATCATTATTGTATGCAATAACGTCACCAACTTTCGCTGCATTGTTTGGATTATTAACATCATTATTATCTAAGAAATAATCACCACCTAATAAATCAGTTACCTCTTGGTAATGTAATCCTTCATAGTGTCTGTAATCTATCCCTGCTAAGAAATCAAAATTATCATTAATCTCTGTTTTAAAGGTAGATAATACTCCATACCAGTTATGCTCGTTTTTAGAAGCTCTTAATACAGACTCAGCACCTTCAGCACCTCTTTCTCTGTTTATTGCAACTATATTATCAATATCAACTGGCTGATCGAAACCTCCAAGTCTTACATTAAACAAGTCAGAATTACCAGCGGTTCCTCCTCCACCTCCTCTACCGATAGAGAAATATGCAGCCGTAGACAATGAAGATCTTTCATCAATATTCCAATAGTGGTTTAAAGATGTTTGGTTTTTGTGGTAAAAGTTATCTTCAATATGAACAACTTTACCTCCTCTTAATCCCCAGTCTGGGTTAAATCTAATTCCTGACTCAGCTTCTCTGTAAGTTTGGATTGAGCTTCTATTTTGTCTTTGCCCATGTCTTTGTGGAGCACCGAAAGTAGTTAAAGATAACGTATGGCTATCATTAATTTCTTTAGAAATATTTAAAAAGTAATTCCATCCATCAAATTCAGTACCGTCAACAAAACCGTCTCCTGAAACTTTAGCAACAGAAACTGTAGATGCGAAACCATTATCCATTTTACCTGTAGATAAAGTGAATCCGTATTTTTGGTAACCATCGTTACCAGTAGAAGCAATTATACTTCCTCCTTTTTGTGAATCAGTTGATTTAGTTACAATATTAATTGTACCTCCAATAGATGGCACAGCAACTTTAGAAGCACCTAAACCTCTTTGAACCTGTGTTGTTGAAGTAACATCACCTAAACCAGCCCAGTTAGACCAGTAAACTCTACCATTCTCCATATCATTTACAGGCACTCCGTTAATCATAACAGCAACGTTTTCTGAGTTAAACCCGCGTAAATTAATTCTACCATCACCAAAACCTCCTCCAGATTTAGTTGCGTAAACACCAGGAGTTGATTTCAAAATCTCTGGAAACTCTTGATTACCAAGCTTTCTTTCAATATCAGAAGCTTTAACAGTTGAAACTGCAACTGGAGTTTTTCTGTCAATTGCTAAAGATGTAGCTGTTACAACAATTTCGTCTAAAACTTGACCATCTTCTTGTAATTGAATTGTACCTAAATCACCAGCTGTAGTATACACAACTTCTTTATTTAAGTAACCTACAAAAGATACTACTAATGTACCACTTCCTGATTTAGCGTTTAACATAAATTTCCCGTCAAAATCTGTAGCTGTACCATTTGTAGTTCCCTTCTCTACTACACTTGCACCTGGCAATGGTTCTCCTGTTTCATCGAGAATTGTACCAGATAATTTGGTTTGAGCTAATACTGTAGCCGATACAAAAAATACTGCTACAAGTAAAAAATTTTTAATGTGTTTCATTTTTTATTTAATTGTTATTAAATGCCCTGCAAAAATCTAGTTTTTACACAGCACCAATGTTAACATAATGTTAAGTTTTAACAAGTTATTAAGACCTACACAACAAAACAAAAACCCTCTATAACAGAGGGTTTTGTTATATTTTCTTTAAAACAGGAGGTGTTTTTAAGTGATAAAAAATGTTAACATATGATTTGTAATTATGAAGACTTTAAAATTTTGTTGGCTAATTCTTTTCCTAACTCAACACCAAATTGATCATAAGAATAAATATTCCAAACCACACCTTGAACAAATATTTTATGTTCATACGTAGCTACTAACATCCCTAATGTAAAAGGTGTTAACTTATTAAACTTAATAGCGTTACTTGGTCTATTACCTTCAAATACTTTAAAAGGTAATAATTGACTTATTTTTTCTTCTAACCCACAAGTTTTTAATTCTAAATGAACTTCTTCTTTTGTTTTACCAAAAGCTAAAGCTTCCATTTGAGCCTTGTAATTGGCCATTAATTTTTTATGATGATCTGTCAATCCATATAATGATTCTGAAAAACCAATAAAGTCTGCAGGTATTAATTTCGTTCCTTGATGAACTAACTGCATAAATGCATGTTGCATGTTTGTTCCTGTGCTTCCCCAAACAATTGTGCCTGTTTGATAACTTATCACGTCTCCATTTCTATCTACACCTTTACCATTACTTTCCATTATAGCTTGTTGCAAATAAGAAGGTAGTTTTGATAAGTATTGTGTATATGGCAAAATTGCTTCTGTTTCTGCGTTGTAAAAATTATTATACCAGATACTTAGTAAAGCTAATACTACTGGTATATTCTGATCAAAATTTGCAGATCTAAAATGAGTATCCATTTTCTCTGCGCCTTTTAATAAATCTTGGTAATTGTCAAAACCGATAGATAGTGATATTGACAAACCAACCGCAGACCATAACGAGAAACGTCCACCTACCCAATTCCACATTGGGAAAACATTATTTTTATCAATTCCAAAATCATATACAGCTTCTAAATTAGTAGAAACTGCTACGAAATGTTTAGCAACATCAAACACAGAGGCAGATCTCATAAACCAATCTTTAATAGTATTGGCATTACTTATGGTCTCTTGAGTTGTAAATGTTTTAGATACAATTACAAATAATGTGGTTTCTGGGTTTATCTTTTTTAATACTTCTTGTACATGGTCACCATCTACATTAGAAACAAAATGTGTTGTTAGTTTATTTTTATAAAACTGAAGTGACTCAACAATCATATCTGGTCCTAAATCAGATCCTCCAATTCCAATATTTACTACATCTGTAATCGCTTTACCAGTATAACCTTTCCATTTACCTGAGATTACTTTATTACTAAATGCTCTAATTTTTTTTAAGGTAGATTGAATTTTAGGTTTTATATCTTTTCCTTCAACTAAAATAGGAGCATCAGAAAAGTTTCTTAAAGCTGTATGGAGTACTGCTCTTTCTTCTGTTACATTAATAATATCTCCTGTAAAATACTTTTCTATAGCATCTTTTAAACCAACTTGCTCTGCAAGTTCAACTAACAAATCAATAGTTTGTTTATTAATTCTGTTTTTTGAAATATCTACTGATAATTCATCTAAACATAGAGTAAAATCTGACTCTCTTTGTTCATTTTTCTGAAATAATTCTTTTATAGTTATTGAATTTGTTTCATTAAAATGCTTTGTTAACTCATTCCAAGCAGCCGTAGTTGTTGGGTTGATATTTTGTAGTGCCATGTTAATGCGTTGCTAAAATTTCTTGTGGTACAATTAACTCTTTTTGTTCTGTAGGTAAAGCTATATTATCTAGCTGATGTTTAAGTGGTTTTATAAACTCAAAGAATTTAGGTTTTAAACTATCTTCCATTGGTTCTGCTGAAGGCAAGTCTTCTCTAAACGGATCTACTTCTCTACCATTTTTCCAAAAACGATAACATACATGGGGGCCACTTGTATTACCAGTCATTCCTACCCATCCAATAATATCACCTTGTTTTACATATTCTCCAACTCGTACCTTTCTTCTTTTCATATGCAGGTACTGTGTTGTGTATGTACCGTTATGCCTAACCTTTACATAGTTACCATTACCTCCTCTTCTTGCAGACTCTATAACTGTCCCGCTAGCGGTTGTCATTATAGGAGTACCATAAGCAGCTGCAAAATCGGTACCTCTATGTGGTCTTATTTTGTTACCATATAACTTAATTCTTCTTCGTAAGTTATACCTCGATGAAATTCTGTATTGAAATTTAATAGGTGATTTTAAAAATTGTCTACGCAATAAGCCTGCTTTATCATCGTAATATTCTGGAATTTTTAAAATAGAATCTGCTACATATCTGTAGGCATACAATTCTTTTCCATTGTGATTAAATACAGCTGCTTTTATTTTTCCGTAACCTACAGAAATAGTGTCATTAATAAACTTTTCATCAAAAATAAGCTTAAAGGTATCATCTTTCTGAAGCCTATAAAAATCTACAGTCCAAGAATATATATCGGCTACTGTGTTAGCTAAACTTGGTCTAAGCCCAAGTGTATCCATAGCTTCAGAAAAATTATAAATTATTTTACCAGCGACTTCTCTTTCTACTAATTTTATTGGTTTTTTATAGGTATACGCTTTTATAATAGAATCTTTAAAATCTATTATTGTTGATGAAACTCTATTGTGTTTATAAATAAAAACCTTGGCTTGTTCTAATGTATCTTTAGATGCTAAAATGGTATATGCTTTACCAGAACGGACTCTTCTAACATCAAAAGTGTCTTTAATAGTAGTTGCTATTTCATTAATTTTAGGATACATTACATGATGTCGATCCAGTATAATACCAAAACTCTCTCCGTTTTGTAT
This sequence comes from Tenacibaculum geojense, assembly GCF_042676005.1. Lineage (NCBI taxonomy): Bacteria > Pseudomonadati > Bacteroidota > Flavobacteriia > Flavobacteriales > Flavobacteriaceae > Tenacibaculum > Tenacibaculum geojense. The sequence continues at coordinate 291,619 of NZ_JBHTJR010000051.1, forward strand.
GGTATCATTAATTACTTTATAGTTATCAAAATTAAAACCATATTTAATAGTTGGTTTTGGTTTAACTTCTTTAACTACGGTTTCTATAGCTATTTTCTCTTCTTCTTTACAAGCAAAAAGGAAAAAGATAATTAGCGAAGGAATTACTATTTTTAGCTTCAATGATTTGTATTTTTTTATGCAACGATCAAAAATACAAATTAATGCATTTCTTAGTAATTATTTAACAAATTGTAACGTTTTTAGTTTAGTTTTTATCGAAAACGATTTCAAAAGGGTTTGCTAAACCTTTATAAGCATCTAGTTCTGCTCTTAAAGATCCTACCGCTAATGAGGCTTTCATTTTTACTGGAATTTTATTATCATCGGCAGTAATCCAAATGGTTACACTTTCTTCTGCCTTAAAAACTCTTCCTGCTTGTACTAATGGTCTAAATTTTTGTGTTTTAATTTTACCAAATTTAGTATCTAAAGTCTCTGTTCCTAAAAACTTTAACTTGAATGGATATGTTTTATTATCTAAAAACATATCAACATCTACTGCCTGCCCTTTTATCAGACTCTTAGTATCGTACGCACGTAAAAAATAAAAAGTTGAAATCATATCTTGCACACTTTTTATTGAAATTACAGTGTCCTTTTTCTTCAATAAATCTCGAACACTTGCTGTGCTATTTTCATGATTAAAGCTAACATGTCTATGTTTTTTATAACCTCCTTCATTTATTTTTCTTTTAAATAAATAAGGTTTCACTTCACTTGTTTCAAAATAGCTTTCATACGTATCATCAACTTTAAAAAACCAACCTATCACACTTGAGGTTCTACCTTTACCAATGGCATGTAGTACTTTTTTTCCGTTGTAAGTAGTTTCTTTTAAGCTTAATTCAGCTGTTCCTGCTTTTAAAAATCCGCTGTAGCTCATTCTATACTTAAGCCATTCACCATCTTTAAATGCTGTTGTTTTTTCTTGTCCATAACCTGCAATTGTTATTGCAAATAATACTATATGTAGCGCTATTATTTTTTTCACGATATCAAACTTATAAAAAAACCTTGACAATATTCATTCCAAAAACAAAAAAAGCGACACTAATAAAATATTAAGCCGCTTTTTTACAATGATTTAACAAAGCATTAAAATTCTCCCCAAGCTTCTAACTCATCATTAGACCATAAATAAGGGAAGAATACTCTTTTTTGATACTTAGGATGTAAATATTTTCGCCAACTACTTCCTCCTGTGGCTTCTAAATCTTTATTACTACCGCCTAAATATTTACCTGCCGCATTGTAATGAGCCATTACCCATTTTACATTAACCGTATAATCATAATGACGCATCGCTTTTATTAATGTTTCGTCTTCTTGAATTTCTTTTGGTAATTGTTTAAATTTTTTAGAAAGATTACAATCGTTATAATCTTCCATAAAATCTATAAATTCACCCATATATTTCTTTTCAAAAAGATTTAATAAAGTAGTTTTCTGTCCTGTACTATAATTTTTTCCTGCCGCCTGCCAATACAAGTGATCGTAGGCATTTTTAAAAGATGAATTTCTATCAATAGAGTCTCTGTATCTTGCGTCTATTAAATTAATTAATTCTGTTGATGCAAATTCTACTTTTCTATACTGTGCACTTTGAAACCCACTTGCCGGTGTTAAAGCATTTCTAAATTTTAAATATTGCTCTACATCCATTCCATCAGCCATTACATTAAATGAGTTACACAATACATCAAAATAACGACTGATTCTCATTAAATGTTTGGTAAATTTTTCTGCAGAGATCTCTACGCTCTTTGCTACTTGATCTATTTCCCAAAGAATCATTTTGAACAACAGTTCATTTACTTGATGATACATAATAAAAACCATTTCATCTGGCTCTGTTGTTCTTGGAATTTGCAACCCTAATAAAGCATCTGTTTGGATATAATCCCAATAAGTAATTGGTTTACTGTGTAACAAACCTTCCAACATTGCATCTACCGGAACTCCAAGCTTTTCATACTTATCTTCGATAGCCTTTAATAATTCTTCTCTATTCATTTTTATAGATTCAGGAAAAAAAGAACCAAGACACAAGTATTATATTACTTGACTCTTGGCTCTACTACTAATTTTAGTAAAATATTATAAAGTTCCTCTTCTTTGTTGTTCTCTTTCAATTGATTCGAAGAGTGCTTTAAAGTTTCCAGCTCCAAAACCTCTTGCTCCCATTCTTTGAATAATTTCAAAGAATAATGTTGGTCTGTCTTCAACAGGTTTGGTGAAAATTTGTAATAAATATCCTTCTTCGTCTGCATCAACTAAAATTGATAATTCTTGAAGTTTAGAAATATCTTCCTTCATCATATCTTTATGTGCACCTAAACGCTCAGGAATCATATCGTAATATGCTTGTGGTGGTGGTGGTAAAAATTCAACACCATTAGCTCTTAGTTGTGATACGGTTTTAATAATATCATCTGTAGCAACTGCAATATGCTGAACTCCTTCTCCTTCGTAAAAATCTAAATATTCTTCTATCTGAGATCTTTTAGCTGCTTTCGCTGGTTCATTAATTGGGAATTTCACTCGTCCATTTCCATTACTCATCACCTTACTCATTAAAGCAGAGTATTCTGTATGAATTTGTTTGTCGTCAAATGATAAAAAGTTTTCGAATCCCATAACATCTTCGTACCATTTTACCCATTTATTCATTTGCCCCCAACCAACATTTCCTACCATGTGGTCGATATACTTTAAACCAGCTGATGGTGGATTATAATCTGATTTCCATTCCATGAAACCTGGCATAAATGTTCCTTTGTAGTTTTTACGCTCTACAAACATATGAACTGTTTCTCCGTAAGTATAAATTCCCGAACGCACTACTTCTCCATGTTCATCAGTTTCTACAGTTGGCTCCATGTAAGATTTTGCTCCTCTTTTTGTAGTTTCTTCCCAAGCAGAACGAGCATCTTCAACCCAAAGTGCTACAACTTTAACTCCGTCTCCATGCTTCACTATATGATCGTTAATTGGAGATTTACTGTTTAATGGCGTTGTTAACACTAAACGAATTTTATCTTGAACTAATACGTAGCTTACCTCATCTTGAGATCCTGTTTCTAGACCTTTATAAGCTAAGGATTGAAATCCGAATGCTGTTTTATAGAAGTGTGCAGCTTGTTTTGCATTTCCTACGTAAAATTCAACGTAATCTGTTCCTAAAAGTGGAAGGAAATCTTGAGCTCCTTCGAATATTTTTTCTAAACCGTAGTTTACTGATTTTATATCTTTACTCATTGTAATAAGCGAATTTGATAATTAGCAGATTAGCGAATTATTTTTTCGAACTGCTAACGATTTTATTTAATATTTTAATTATAGTATTTAATTTATCAATTAAAGAATTTGTACTTGGATATGAATCTAGGTTTTCACATAAAAACAACCAGTATTCAGTTTCATCAGCTTCTTTTAATGCTATTTTCATCTTATGGATAAAATCTGCTTTACTTTCAGCATTTTGAGCTTCTTTAACATTTGCCCCTATTGAAGTTCCTGATCGAATAATCTGTTTTGCTATAGCGAACTTTCTTTTTTCTTCAAGCTTTTCAGAATATTTTACAATCATTAATGAAAACTCAAAAGTTTCTTTAAGTATTGGATTACTCTGATATTTTTGACTTCTAGAAAAAATCATTTACTCATTATCTAATTTACAAATTTACTAATCGATTTACTCAAGCCAAGATTGAAAATACTTCTCATCGGCTATTTTCATCGCTTCTTCTGTAACCATTAAAGGCTTAAATGTATCTACCATTACAGCCAACTCTTCTGTTACTGTTTCACCAATACTTCTCTCTGTTGCTCCAGGGTGTGGACCATGAGGAATTCCAGCAGGATGAAGCGAAATATGTCCTGCATCAATATCATTTCTACTCATAAAATCTCCATCAACATAATACAGAACTTCATCAGAATCAATATTACTATGGTTATAAGGAGCAGGAATCGCTTGTGGATGATAATCATACAATCTTGGCACAAAGCTACAGATTACAAAAGCATCTGTTTCAAAGGTTTGATGCACTGGTGGTGGTTGATGAATTCTTCCTGTAATGGGTTCAAAATCGTGAATGGAAAATGCATACGGATAATTAAACCCGTCATAACCAACCACATCAAAAGGATGCGATGCATATACCATTTCTATAATTTCGTCTTGTTTTTTAATTTTCATTAAAAAGTCTCCCTTTTCATTATATGTTTCTAACTCATAAGGTTGACGAATATCTCTTTCACAAAATGGAGCATGTTCTAATAACTGCCCGAACCAGTTGCGATATCTTTTAGGTGTGTAAACTGGGCGATAAGATTCAACAATAAATAAACGATTATCTTCAGTGTCAAAATCTAATTTGTAAATCATACCACGAGGAATTACTAAATAATCTCCATATTTGAAATCCAAATTTCCCATATGAGTTCTTAGCTTACCTGTTCCTCTGTGCACGAAAATTACTTCATCTGCATCTGTATTTTTATAGAAATAATCTTTTGTTGAAGATTTTGGAGCCGATAGAATAATGTTACAATCAGAATTGGTTAAAACAATCTTTCGACTATCCAAATAATCTTCTACCTGAGGAACCTGAAATCCTCTGAAACGATACGATTGGATATTATTTTTCTTCGCAATTTTTGGAGCTACCGAATACTGCTTTCTAATTTCTTTAACTTGTGTCGGTCGTTGTTCGTGATATAAGTTTGACGACATTCCGTCGAACCCAATTGTTCCAAATAATTGCTCATAATACAAGCTTCCGTCTTCTTTACGGAATTGCGTATGTCGTTTAGGTGGTATTTTTCCTAATTTATGATAAAAAGGCATAATAGTAATTATTAAGTTGTTAATACAGCAATGTAAAACCTGTAATTTATCTAGATTGATATTTTACAATGGTATTACATTATTTAATTTTTTGCAATTGCCATATCGTAATTACTCTGGATTACGCTTTATCAAGAATTTTAAGTATGATAATAGTCCTGACCAATACATTTTTAGAACTTTAGTTGTTTATACAAATATAAGAAAACTAGTTTCATTTTGTGGAAGCCACAGCGCTTTGTTTAAACTAGCAAAAAAGCAAAAAAAATCCGAAGCTTAATAACTTCGGATCACAATATTGTTGATTATTCTTTTGGCAAACGCTCATCAATCATTTTAAGAGGCATCCCTTCCATTAAATCAAACACATCTAAAATACTTCTCATTGTGTCTTCCTCTTCTACTTGTTCGTTAACAAACCATTGTAAAAACACCTCAGAAGCGAAATCATCAACACTACGTGCTTTTTTAAAGCATTTGTAAATAGACTGTGTTACACTTATTTCTTGCTCTAATGATTTTTCGAAAATGTCTCTTAAGCTCTCAAAGTTATTGTTTACATTGTGAACTTCAGGTGACATAGCTGCCCCGCCAGCATCATTAATAAATTCAAAAATTTTCATAGCATGTTCTCTCTCTTCTTCAGCTTGTTTATAGAAGAAAGATTTACTATTCAATAATTCTCTTTGATCGCACCATGAAGCCATTGCTAGGTAAGATGCTGATGCGTGCATTTCCATTGCTATTTGCTCATTTAACACATCCATAACTTCTGGATGAATCGTCATTTGTTTTCTTACTGCTGTTTTCATGATTTTTCTGTTTGTAACAAAAATACCACTTAATTAGCTGTTAAAAAACTGGAATCAAAATTTGAAGATGGTCTAAATAAGCGTATTATTTAGATTAAAACTGATTTAACAGAACCAAAAAAGCTATCGATAGAATTTCTTAAATAAATTAACTGAGGAATATCTAAATACAAAAGGTGTTGCTTATCGGCCACAAACAATAAAACAAAATTATCTGACTCAATAATATCTAACATACCATAATGAGATGATAATTTATAAACATCATTACGTAATTGTAATAATTGAGGAAAACTTAATTCAATAGTTTTTTGCAATGTTTGTAATTGATACTTACAAAATGTTATTTCTTGTAAATGTACTGAATCCAAAATATTCTAATTTATTAGAATGCAAAAATATGAATTTATTTAGAATAAATAAAGATTAACTTTCTGGAGCTAAAGTTACTTCCAAACCTTCAAGTTCAGTTGACATATGAATCTGACACCCTAAACGGCTGTTATCTTCAACATAAAAAGCTTCTGCCAACATTGCATCTTCATCATCTGTCATTTCAGGTAATTCATGATCTGAATTTACGTAACATTGACAAGAAGCACACATTGCCATTCCTCCACATATACCTATGGTACCTTCTGGAGCTAATTCATAAGATCGAACTACCTCCATTAGGTTCATATTCATATCTGTAGGAGCTTGAACTGTATGTGTTACTCCTTCTCTATCTGTAATTTTTATAGTAATATCAGACATTATTCAATTTTCTTAACAACTGCTTTAGGTGCTTCTTTTTTAGTACCATCAAAACCTTGTACGCCTCCAACTGTTGTATATTTCATGACATATTTTTTATCTGGATAGATACGTTGAAAAGCACTTTGACACATTAACGTAGCTTCATGGAAACCACATAAAATTAACTTTAACTTTCCTGGGTACGTGTTTACATCTCCAATTGCATAAATTCCAGGAATGTTAGTTTGATAGTCTAAAGCGTTATTAACTTTAATTGCATTTTTCTCTATTTCTAATCCCCAATTAGCAATTGGACCTAATTTTGGAGAGAGTCCAAATAATGGAATAAAATGGTCGGTTTTAATTACAAAAGGTTCTTCGTCTTTTTTATGCACCTCAACACCTTCAACCTTATCAGAGCCAATAATAGCTTTAACTTCTGCCGGAGTAATTAAATTAATCTTACCTTCATTTTTCAACTCTTGAACTTGGTCTACAGAATCTAAATGACCTCTAAACTCATTTCTTCTATGAATTAAAGTAACTGAATTGGCAACATCTGCCAAGAAGATAGACCAATCCAAAGCAGAATCTCCTCCACCTGCAATTACCACATCTTTATCTCGATACATTTCAGGCTCTTTAATCATGTACTCTACCCCACGATCTTCAAAGTCAGCAATATTTGGAATTAATGGTTTGCGCGGTTCAAAACTACCTAAACCACCAGCTATAGCAACTACTGGTGCTTGATGTTTTGTTCCTTTATTGGTAGTAACTATAAAAGTACCATCTTCTTGTTTTTCTATAGTATCTGCACGTTCTCCCAAAGTAAAACCAGGTTCAAACTGTTTTATTTGCTCCATTAACTTATCCGTTAAATCACCTGCTAATATTTCTGGATACGCAGGAATATCATAGATTGGTTTTTTTGGATAAATTTCTGAACATTGACCTCCTGGTTGTGGTAATGCATCTATTAAATGACAACGTAATTTTAATAATCCGGCCTCAAAAACGGTAAATAAACCTGTAGGACCTGCTCCTATTATTAATATATCGGTTTTAATCATGTATGTGTACTTGTTTTGTATATTGCGTTAGGGATTAAGGTATTGTTGAAGCTCTTTTTGGTGTTTTTAAACCCAAAAAAGCGACTACCGAAAGCCCGACCGCAGGGAACGCCCAAATTTATAATTTGGAACTATATTTTTACTGATTTTTATCAGTTACGCAACGTTGATTACTTCTTCTATCTCTGGTGCGTATTTTTTAATCGTAGCTTCTACTCCGTTTTTAAGCGTCATTTGATTAACAGAACATCCGCTACATGCGCCCTCTAACTGAACTTTCACCACGTTATCTTCTACGGATAATAACTTTATATTTCCGCCATCACTAACTAAAAATGGTCGTATTTCTTCTAAAGCTTTTTCTACGTTATTCACTGTTTCTTTTGTTGCCATTTTTATAAATTTATTTGGTACTACAACCACTCATTGTTGAAATTCTAACAATTTCTGTTGGTGGTAAATTTTCGTTTCTTTTAATTAATTCACTTACCATATTTTTGGTAATGCTATTAAATGCTTCTTCTAAAGGAGTATTTTCTTGTAAAGCAACCGGGTGACCAACATCTGCTCCCTCTCTAATACTTTGTACTAATGGAATTTCTCCTAAAAATGATGTAGCTATATCTTCAGCTAAATTCTTAGCTCCACTATCACCAAAAATGTAATATTTATTATTAGGTAATTCTTCTGGTGTAAAGTATGCCATATTTTCAACAATACCTAACACTGGTACATTAATAGCTTCTTGCTGAAACATTGCTACTCCCTTTTTAGCATCTGCTAATGCTATATTTTGTGGAGTACTTACTACAACTGCTCCGTTAATTGGCACGGCTTGTACTATTGATAAATGTACATCTCCTGTTCCTGGTGGAAGATCTATTAATAAAAAGTCTAACTCGCCCCAATCTGCATCAAAAATTAATTGATTTAAGGCTTTAGACGCCATGGGTCCTCTCCAGATTACAGCCTGGCTTGGATTGGTAAAGAAACCTAACGATAATAATTTTACTCCGTAATTTTCAACAGGTTTCATTTTTGAACGCCCATCTACATTAACTGCTAATGGTTTTTCATTTTCTACATCAAACATTAAGTGTTGTGATGGCCCATAAACATCTGCATCTAAAACCCCAACTTTAAAGCCCATTTTTGCTAAAGTTATGGCTAAATTAGAAGTTACTGTAGATTTACCAACACCTCCTTTACCAGAAGCCACTGCAATAATATTTTTTATGTTTGGAATCTCTTTACCTCTAATTTGTTGTGCCTTGTCTTCTTTTGGAGGAACTACAGCCTTAACATTAACTTTAACATCTATTTTTTGATCTACATGCTCATGAATAGCTTTCATGATTTCTACTTCAACTTTCTTTTTTGCTTGCAAAGAAGGATTGCTAATTGTTACATCTACAATTACTTCTTTTCCAAAAGTTACGATATTAGTAACATTTTCGTTTTCTACTAAACTTTTACCTTCACCAGGTGCTGTTATAGTTTCTAACGCTTTATATATATCTTGTTTTGTAAAACTCATTAAATTTCTTACTTATATTTAATCTAAATTGCAAAGATACATTTTAGCTATCAGAAAATAAAAGGTTTACATTTCGATTTTTTATGATATTATAAGTGGTATTTATTTCAAATTAATTTTGATTTTATAACTCCTTTGATGGATCCCAAAAAAGAGTAGTAAAATTTTTAATTTGATTGTCTTTTACCTCAACACCTTCACTTTCTAATAATTGCTGCATTAAATTTGATCCTTGAAAATGATGCTTTCCTGTTAACACACCATTTCTATTCACAACCCGATGTGCTGGCACATTTTTATCTGAAGAGTTATTCATGGCCCAACCCACCATTCTTGCAGATTTTGCCGTACCTAAATACTTGGCTATTGCTCCGTAGCTAGTTACTCGACCACTTGGTATTAACCTGGCAACTTCATACACTTTTTGAAAAAAATTAGTTGACGTTTTACTCATTTTATAAAAGTAAAAAATCCTGCGTAAAAGCAGGATTTTAATATTTTAATTTGAACTTTATATAAGTAATTGGTTTACCTTGTTCTAAGTATTGTTGCTCGTAAAAAGTTTGTGTACCTGTTACTTCTTCTGGTGAATAATAGTTTTTGTATACATCGTGGTTGGCATGTAAAATTTCATGACCTTCACCGTGTAACAAACCTAAGGTGTAACCATGCATAAATTCACTGTCAGTTTTTAAGTTTACCACACCATCTTGTTTTAAAATACCATGGTATTTTTTTAAGAAATCTGTATTGGTTAACCTATGCTTGGTTCTTTTATATTTAATTTGAGGATCAGGGAAGGTTATCCAAATTTCATCTACTTCATTTACATCAAAAATACAATCTATTAACTCTATTTGTGTTCTAATAAAGGCAACATTATTCATGTTATTATCAATTGCTGTTTTTGCTCCACGCCAAAAACGAGCACCTTTAATATCTATACCAATATAGTTTTTATTTGGATTTTTTTCTGCTAAAGCAATTGTATACTCTCCTTTTCCACAACCTAATTCTAAAACAATTGGATTGTCATTTTTAAAAAAAGTATTCCATTTACCTTTTAAAGAAAAATTATTTACAACCTCTTCTCTAGTTGGCTGAATTACGTTTTCAAACGTTTCATTTTCTCTAAAACGTTTTAATTTATTTTTGCTTCCCAAAGTAAAATAGTAATTATGCTCTGTCTTCTGTTCCTTCGCGTTTAAACTTAAGAGCTTGACTTATCCAATAGTATAATAAAACGAATAAGATTAAAACAAAAAACCAGTTAACTGCGTTAGAAGTCCACCAACCTGAATCGGTTTTAGCTAAAGTTAATCGTAACCAATCAAAAGGAGCAAATAATACTTTGAATAAATCTCCTATTAATCTAAATATATTTAATGCTAACATAACTTGTTTATCTTTACAGTTGCAAAAGTATAAAAAGAATACATGTTAACCAACTTTTTCAGTAAATCTAAACCCGTAACTTCTGTTGCCATACTATTGTTATTTGTATGCTTTTTTTTGGCTGCCTTTTTAAATAGCACAAGCTTATTAAAAACCGCTAGCTACTTACCGCTATTTTTATTAATTCTTGGAGTTTTTAACTTTATCAATAGTAAAAATAGTTTAACTTTTGATAACTCTTTTGCGTTTCTGTTTTTTACATTATTGTTTGGGTATTTCCATCAAAGTTTTGCAATTAATCAACATACCTATGGACATTTAACCTTACTCTTATTTTTAAGAAAGGTTTACAGTTTACAATCTGACAAAAACTTAACTTTAAAATATTTTGATGGTGGCTTATGGTTAGGTATTAGTTTTTTAACAGTACCAACTACTGTTATTTTTGCGCCATTGCTATATGTTAGTATTTTATATCATCAACGTTTAACAATACAATCTTTTTTAAGTCCTATTATTGGTTTTTTTGCTCCTGTATTTTTGTATTTTACCTATTGCTATTGGTATGAGCTAGACAATACTTTTTATAGTCTTTTTAATTGGACTACAGTAACAGATTATAGCTTATATCAAAAACTGTTTTTCCTCATACCTTTTATTGCATTTTCTACAATAACACTGATTGGGATAGTTTTAAAAACTCCAAAAGCACTAGCTATTAAGAATTCTTTCAGGATTAATTGGTTATTACTACTTTTTAATTTGGCTATAGCTATTATTTTAGTTTTACTAATACAACAAAAAGATGGTTCTGAATTGATATATTTATTTTTTCCAACCGCTATTATAATTGCTAACTTAATAGAGATTTTACAAAAAAAATGGCTGAAAGAAATTATCCTCAGCCTATTTATTGTTGGTGCTTTTATTATGCTTTTTATATAGTTACATTTTTGCGCCGTAACATAAATCTCCAGCATCTCCTAAACCAGGAATTATATATCCTTTTTCATTAAGTTCTGGATCAATATCTGCAATCCATAATTCGGTTGAATCTGGAAAATTTTCGGCAACAAAATCTACCCCTTGTTGTGAACCAATAACACTTACAATATGAATTTTTTCTGGTGTCCCATATTTTTTAACACCTTCATAAACCGCTGCTAAAGATCTTCCTGTTGCTAACATTGGGTCTACTAAAAGTAGGGTTTTACCATCTATAGATGGAGAGGCAAAATATTCAACATTAATTTCGAAGTATTCATCATTGTTAGGATGATGTCTGTAGGCTGAAATAAAGGCATTGTCAGCATCATCAAAATAATTCAACATACCTATATGCAATGGTAAACCTGCTCTTAAAATAGAACACAAAATTAAATTCTCATGTGGTAGATTTATTAACTTACTTCCAAGTGGCGTAGTTATCTCTTTAGAATTATAAGGCAAGCTTTTACTTAGTTCATAACCCAACAACTCTCCAATTCTTTCAATATTTCTTCTGAAGCGCATTCTATCTTTCTGAATATCTACACTTCTTATTTCTGATAAAAATTTATTTAAAATTGAATTCTCTTGTGCAATGTGATGAACTTTCATAATGTTAAATTTTGTGCAATTTACAAAAGATGTTACTTATAATTTTATAAAATAACGAAGAGCAGATAGTAATTGCTCATAATCTTCTATATGACTCATATGACCATTATCTAAAGTAATAAGCTCCGAATTAGTTTCAAGAGCCTCGTTTTTAACTGTAGTATAATCCAATATAGGATCATTTTTTCCTGCAATTATCATTTTATTACATGATGCTTTTCGTAAAACATCCGTAGTTTCTTTTCTTATTTTCATACCTTCTGTACAAGCAATATAACCTTGCAAAGGAGTATTTAAAGCTTCTTTTTTACATTTAATAATCTCTTTTTTTAACAGTGATGATGATGCCGATGAAAATAAATTGGCAACAGACATTTTTACCAAACTCTCATAATTTTGTTGTGCCATTTTAATAGCTCTATCTCTTAACTGAACACGCTTTCCACTATCTGCCTTTGAGGTAGAATTTACTAAAGCTATTTTTTTAACATTTACTGGAAATTTTTCTAAAAAAGACAATGCTACATAACCTCCCATAGAATGGCCTATTAGCGATACTTTTCTTAATTTTAAATGATCCATCACCGCTTTAACTTGATTTGCCATTTCATCCATAGTATGAACATAGCCTAAGCATGATGTTTTTCCGTGGCCTAATAAATCTATACAAATTACCCTGTAATTAGATTTAAAAACATCAGCTACCCTTTCCCACATCGAATTATTTTCCAGAAAGCCATGTAAAAAAATAAGTGCACTTCCTTTACCAACTTCAGTAAAAGCCACGCTTGCGTTTTTGTATTTGATAAAATGTTGCATGTTGCAAAAATATGTATCTTTCCAGTTTTGAGATTTACTTTTTTATAACTTTAAAAAAGAAATTAACAGTCAAAATTAAAGTCAGTCAAAATCAATAATTAACCATCTAAATTGACTTATTATGAATTCTAAAAAACAAGTTTTAATAACTGGTTTTGCCTTATTTTCTATGTTTTTTGGAGCAGGGAATTTAATTCTACCTCCTTTTTTAGGAAAAAACGCAGGTGAATCTTGGCTATGGGTTACTATTGGTTTTTTTTTAACAGCGGTAATTATTCCTTTTTTAGGAATTTTAGCTCACGCTAGAATTCAAGGCACCATGTATGACTTTGCAAAAAAAATATCTTCAACTTTTAGCACGTTTTACTGTGTAATTATGTACACAATTGCAATTACACTTCCTGCACCTAGAACAGCATCGGTAACTCATGAAATTGCAATTGCCCCTTTTTTTAACACCAGTTCTTTGGTAACAAGTAGCATTTATTTTTTAGGAGTTTTGTTATTTGCCATAAACAGATCTAAAGTATTAGATTACCTTGGTAAATTTTTAACTCCTATTATAATAATTATTATTGCAAGCATCATTTTTGTAGGTATATTTTCATCTCCAAATGAAATATCTGCAGGAATATATGATGCACCTTTTGTGGCTGGCTTGCTTGAAGGTTATCAAACTTTTGATGCTATTGCTGCTGTTGTTGTTGGTGGAATTTTAGTTATTTCTTTAAATATAAATACCAACGGTAGTTTTCAGGATAAAAAACAATTAATTACAAAGGCTGGTATTATTGCTGGTTTAGGTTTACTATTTATATATGCCGGATTAATTATGAATGGCGCTTTTTGGAGTACTAATTTTGCTACTGATGCTTCTAGAACAACCATATTAAATGGCTTAAGTACTTATACTCTTGGTAAAATAGGAACTTCTTTTTTAAGTGTTTTAGTTGCTTTGGCTTGTTTTACTACTGCTGTTGGAATTGTTACTGGAACTGCCGATTTTGTAAAAGGTTTATTTAACAATAATTCAAAAGCTTACACTATAACTGTTGTGTTAGGATGTATATTAGGTGTTTTGATTGGACAATTTGATGTTTCTTACATTATTGATATTGCACTTCCTGCTTTAATGTTTATTTATCCTATAACCATTGTACTAATAATTTTAAATGTTCTGAATCCAAAATACACTTCAGTAATTGTTTTTAGAGTAGTGGTTTTAATTACTTTTACTTTTAGTATTCCTGATTTTCTTCAATTTTTTATTGATGAATCTCAACTAAATACTATTCAAAAAATAATCCCTTTTGCTAAACATAACTTAGGCTGGGTACTCCCTGCAGTTTTTAGCTTTGTAGTTACAAACTTATTATTTGCACAAAAAAAACCTGCTGTTTAAAGCAGGTTTTTTGTTTGATATTATTTTGTGTTAAAATCTATATCCTAAATTTACACCTACTCTTGGTACTACAGATGGTGATTCATCTGTAAACATATTTCTACCAATACCTCCTAAAATACTAACAACAAAGCCTCCGTTAGACACATATTTTGTTCCTACAGATATACCTAAGGCTCCATCTGTATAGTTTTCATAAGCTTTAGTATCATCTAGTAAGGTAACTTCATACTCGCCAGAATTAATACCTAAAAAAACTTCTCCAAAGTAATTCCAGTTTCTACTATTTGTAAAATAATGGCGGAAAAATGGGGTTATCATACTGTCTTCATTATATCTAAAATCAGAAGTTCTTCCTTCAAAATTAAACAAAGCAGAAACACCAAATGAAGACTGATCACTTACATAATACTCGTAAGAAACCTCTAAAGATTTCATCACTAAAGCATCTGCAATATCTAAAGTTACTTCTTGTTGTGCTTGGGTAGCTAATCCAAAAGATAAAGCTAAAATGGCAATTATTTTTTTCATAATTATTTCTTGTTTCTTAGCACAAAAGTACGTCATTTATTTAAAAATTTGCTCGTAATTGTACCATACCAGTATGAATAGTTTTTGCTGTTGGACTCTTTCTACCTAAATATGATAAGTTTAAGGTTAACAATGAGTTTATTTTCTGGTTTACAAGCACATTCCAGGTATAATTTTTCCCTGGTTGTAAACCTTCTAACATTTGATATCCAACTGGAGAGTTTTGATTACCAGTAAAATTGTTTTGAAACAAGTTAAAGTTAGCACTTATTTGATTCTTTTTTAAAGAACTAAAAAAATATTCCAAACCAATTTTGTGCTGTAACAACTCCTCAAATGATTCTAATGTATTCACCTTCTCTTTATACTGATAAAAAGCGGTTAACCTATGATTTTTATTATATAGAAAACTTAACTTTGGCTGTAATTCTTGAACTTTTAAGTCGAAATTTCTGTTAGAAAAATTTTCAGTAATCAATTTATTGTTGGCTGTAGATACTAAACACTGGAACAACCAGTATGTTGAAAATTTATGATGAAAATCTAGCTGATGAATATCTGAAGTACTTTCTTGATTCCCAATATTGAATTGTTGCTTACTTTTTGTAGTTCCGTAAGTGTAAACCCAACTGTAATTTTGCAAATTTCTATTGTAATAAAAGCTATTTCTAAAATTGTATGTTAATGCAAGTAGTTTATCTTCATCAAAATCAAACGGATTTAAATTAAAACTACTACCAACTCTTTTTTGTTCATTATCTATCAACCAATTGGTTTGATTGTAAAAATGAGATAGCCATTTTTTTAGTCCTTTTTGTTGTTTCCAGATACTTGCATTTAAAATAACCGTTTGTTTCCATTTGGCTTTTTGTGTTGGTAAAAAGGTAATATTTGGTAATGCTACTCTTAAATAATCTGCCTGATCTTGAAATTGAGCTATTTCAAACTCGTCAAATTGCTGTTCACCATCATTATTATAATCTATCCAAGTATAATATCCTTGCCCTGGCTCTACTTTTATATATACAAATTCTTGTTGCGCTATATTTCCTGAAGATGTCTCATAAACAGAAGAAAGTCTAATAAACTTTTTAAACAATAATTGATTATATGTTAATCTAGAATTTAACGATTTTTCATTATTCTGAAATCTATTTTCGGTAAATCTGTAATTCGCAAATACCGATACATTTGTATTCTTATTTTTTATAAGTCTGCTATTAACGTAAAATGTTTTTCGGTTATTAATCTGGGTAAATTGATTGTTTTTAATACTATCATTTTCCCTGTAATTCACTCCAAATTTGGCGTAGACTTTTGTGCTATCTCCAATTCCATAAAATGTTTCAAACTCTTTAAACTGATGACTGTTCAGCTCATAAAATTCAGTACTTTTATTAAATCGTTTGTTCCTTTCAACACTTGTTAATCCTCCAATCCATGATCTTTTAAAAGAATGTACTAACTTGCTTTGTGCTCTAAAAAAAGTATCATCATTTATAGTACCTGAGTTAGTTAAAAAACTACTTTTTAGCACAAATTTAGTTCTTTTCTCACCTAATTGAGCAGCTAATGAGTGTTTTACTCCATTAAAGTCATTAGAAAAAGATAGTTGATTATATCCATAATTTATAAAACTATTCTTCTTGTTTTTATAACTAAATGATACACCAAATAATTGTTGGTTACCTTCTGGATTAAAAATATTCCAATCTCTATTAAACTCTACAGTTCTAAACCTTTGTACAGTAGTAAAGTTATTTTGTACAAACTGATAATTAACTGCGCTTTCTAATTGCCATTTTTTATCAATTAATACTTGTTTCCAGTTAATATCAGTAGCCATTGTTTTATTTTCATCATCGCTAATTGATGAAAATAAATTCTTGTCATTATTACTTAAAGCAACCTCAGCGTTTATTGTTGTTTTAGGTGTTGGTTTATACGACGTATTTATAACAGCTACCTGAAGTTTGGTTGGTGCGATTAATCTAGTAACAGGTAAAAAACTCCCCAAATTCTCTCCTACATATTCATAAACAGTTCCTGTTGCTATAGTTTTAAGTACATTATAACTTCCAAAGCCAGATCCCACATTGGTGAAACTCACTGTATACACATCTTCATTTTCATCGGTTGTATATTCAAAAAACTCAACTCCGTTGTTAGTAACTTTTCTATACTGAATTCTATTAGGAGCATACGAATCCGGATAAGCACTTGGTGCAATCATTTGAGATTCATCATTCCCTGCATTGGCTAAAATTTCTTTTTGCGCTGCTGTTAACGATTGTTGAAGTGGTTGGCTTTTAGCATCATTTTCACTGTAAAAATAACCTCCTATTGAAAATTTATCAGACGTAAAAGTTGTTTTATCATAAGTAATAAATCGAGTGTAATTTTGTTCTGAAAATTGATATTCTACTCGAATTCTCATATCATTGGTTATTGGATATGTTGTGTTAAATCGAATTTCAGCAAGATTATAATCAATAACATAATCTTTATTTTCTCCTCGTTCTAACAAAACTCCATTCACATAAACTCGGTCGCTTCCTGCTACCAGAACTAAAAACGTTTGATTATTGGGACCAAATATTTTATACGGACCTTGGTTACCTTCAACACCAACAAAATTATAAGCAGAAAACTGACCTCTAACAACTGCTCCAGATGCTAATACATTTCCTTTATCGCCAATGGCAGCTTCAACCTCAACTCCGGCTACCTTTTTATCAAAATTTAAAAAAAAACTTTCCTTATTAGACAATGATATATCACCTCCTCTAATACGCCACTTTTTACTAAAAAGCTCAATAAAAATTCGATCAAAATCAGTAATATTTTGAGAATATCCTCCTTCTTGTAACGGAAAATTAGTATCAAAAATATTTGCTCTTATTCCTACTTTTGGTGATAACTTACCTTCAATGGTTAAATCTAAAGCAGAGTTTGTTACAGCATTTTGATTGTTTCCTGCTGTAACTCCTCTAGTAATAAAACCTTTGGTATTAATATCATCAAAAAAATCAATTTTTGTTTTCTTCTTATTAGTAGTTTGACTGTAAAGCTTATTTGTTACAGAAGTATTAGGAACAATTACAGAGGCATCAATTGGCGTATAAACTTTGGTTATAAAATCTGGAAAACGATAGTAGTTAACCTTAATTTTAGAGTATTTTTTATGGTTAATTGTTAATTCTGCCTTTTGAAAATCAATTTTATAGTCATCAGGTGAAATTAACGAATCTTTTGAAGCAAACACTTGAAAATCTTGTGAATTGATAGTTAAACTATCAACCTTTACCAAATCTGATTTTAGTGTAAAAATTTTAGACCTAAAATTTTGATTCTTTATCTGACTTGCAACAGGCAGTAAAGAAAAAAATAATAATAAGGTTATTAACTTTTTGGTCATAGTTTACAAACGTACTACTCGCAAAAATAGTTTATTATGCTTAAGAGCAACCACAATCTGTTCCGCAGTTGCTTTTTTTCTTAGCTGGAATAAAAAATTTCTTTATTAAAAAGGCAACTGCTAATAATACCGTTGTATATGTTAAAATTTCTTGCATTAACTAAATATTTGATAAACTACAAATGCTGCAATATAAGCCAAAGCTCCCATTCCTACTAGTTGTATTAATGGCCATTTCCAACTTTTAGTTTCTCTTTTTACAATAGCTAGTGTTGCCATACACTGCATTGCAAAAGCATAAAACACTAATAATGACATTCCAGTAGCAAAATTAAATCGTTTTTTACCTGTAGTCGGATTTATTTCTGCAATCATACGTTCTTTTATAGTTGCTTCGTCTTCTACTCCTTCTATGCTGTATATGGTGGCTAACGTGCCTACAAAAACTTCTCTAGCGGCAAAAGAGGTTATCAACCCTATTCCAATTTTCCAATCGTAACCTAATGGTTTAACAACTGGCTCTATTGTTTTTCCTGCAATACCAATAAATGAGTTTTCTAACTTTGCTGAGGCTATTTTTTGCTCTAGCTCTTCTTCAGACAATGACGCAATATTTTCTGATGTCTGAATTTCTTGATCAATTGTATCATATCCGCTTGGACCGTGCGTAGCCAAAAACCAAAGCACTATAGAAATAGCTAAAATTATTTTACCGGCTCCAAATACAAATGCTTTTGTTTTGTCATAAACATCAAAAAATACATTTTTAAGAGAGGGTAATTTGTAATTAGGCATTTCTGCAACAAAAAAAGAGGTCGTTTTTACATTTAATGTTTTATTTAAAATAGCTGCTGCAACAATGGCTGTTGCAAAACCTAAAACATACAATCCTAATAAGGTTAACCCTTGAAGTCCTAAAAAACCAATTATTTTTTTCTCAGGAATTATAATAGCTATTAAAATTGCATAAACTGGCAATCTGGCTGAACATGTGGTAAACGGAGTTACTAATATGGTAATTAAGCGCTCTTTCCAGCTTGATATAGTTCTGGTAGACATTACAGCTGGGATGGCGCAAGCAGTTCCAGATATTAGAGGAATTATACTTTTTCCACTCATCCCAAAACGGCGCATAATTTTATCCATTAAAAAAACTACCCTACTCATATAACCAGTTTCTTCTAATAGAGCTATTAAAAAGAATAAGATTACTATTTGAGGTATAAAAATAACCACTCCACCAATACCAGGAATTATACCATCTGTTAACAAATCTGTAAACATTCCTGCTGGTAATAAGCTTTTTGTATACTCAGAAAATTCTGCAAAAACACTATCAATAAAATCCATAGGTACAGAGGCCCAATCAAAAATGGATTGAAACATTAATAATAGTATTCCAAAGAAAATTACATAACCAAAAATTTTATGCGTAAATACGCTATCTAACTTGCTTCGCAAATCTGTAGCTATAGATTTATCTACTGAATAGCAAGATTTTAATACCTGATTAATTTCTTGGTACCTGTAGATAGTTTCTTTATGCTGATACCTTTTAATTACACCAAATTCTGATTGTAAACTTTGTATTTTTTCTTTTTCTGAAGCTGTTAAATTAGATGGAAATAAATTTTGTGTTACCATTAACCATAACTGATACAAGCTGTAATTTGGAGTTATGCTTTGTATTTTACTGAAAAAATCTGCATCAATTTTACTGGTTATTTTTTCAAAAGTAGATTCTTTTTGGGTTAAATCTATTGAAGCAATCTTTTCTTTAACTTTTGTGATCTCACTCCCTTTTCTAGCACTAATTAAAACAATTTCTGTGTCCAATTTTTTAGAAAGCGCTTCAATATCAATTGAAATACCTTTGCGTTGCATTTGATCAGCCATGTTAATAACTAATAACGTAGGTATTTGTAAATCTTTAACCTGACTAAATAACAGTAAATTTCTTTTTATGTTCTCTACATCAACTACTACAACAATTAAATCAGGATAATTTTCATTTTCAGGATCTTGTAATGTTTTTAAAACAATACTTTCATCTAAAGATGTTGGGTTTATACTATAAGTTCCTGGTAAATCTGTAATAATAGCATCCGCAGTACTATTTAATTTACATGTTCCTTGTTTTTTATCCACAGTAACTCCTGGATAATTTCCAACTTTTTGTTGTAAACCAGTTAACTGATTGAATAATGATGTTTTTCCTGTATTTGGATTACCAATTAACGATACTTTTATACTTTTTTTACTCATCTATTCGTTTTTGGCAATGGTTATTTGTACTGCAGTTTCTTTTCTAATAGCTAAATAACTTCCGTTAATACAAACATATAACGGATCATTAAGTGGTGCAATTTGAAGCAACTCTACCTCTGCTCCAGGTAAACAACCCATTTCTAATAATTTTAAAGGAATATTGTCCAAACAGTCGTCTAAAACAATTCCTTTTTCTCCAATTTGTAAAGATGCAATCGTACTCAAAAATAACGCTTTATAAAGTTGCCTCAGCCTTTGCTGCAGCAGTAATTCATTGGCAAATATACTAAATTAGAATCATTCTAAAGAAGTTGATTTAAACTAGTTAATTATATAGTATATTTGCTCTATGACATTTGATGCTATAATTGGCCAAGAACATATAAAAAAACACCTTATAAAATCTGCTGAAAATGGCAGAATTCCACATGCGCAATTATTTGTTGGTAAAGAAGGTAGTGGTACCTTACCTATGGCAATCGCCTATGCACAACATTTAATTACTAGCACATCTAATAATCCAGAAGTTAGTGCTATTAAATGTGAAAAACTGCAACATCCCGACTTGCATTTTGCGTTTCCTGTAACTACTAATGATAGTGTAAAAAAACACCCTATTAGTAATTTGTTTTTAGAAGACTGGCGTACTTTTTTAAACGAAAATCCATACGGAAGTCTTTTCAACTGGCTTCAATCAATTGGAGTAGAAAATAAACAGGGTCAAATAGGTGTTGATGAAGCAGAAGACATTGTAAAAAAGCTAACCCTAAAATCATACGAAGGTGGTTTTAAAGTAATGATTATTTGGATGGCGGAAAAAATGAACACTGCTGCTGCCAATAAACTTCTAAAACTAATTGAGGAGCCACCTAATAAAACAGTTTTTATTTTAGTTGCAGAAGACGAAGGTCAAATTATAAACACTATTAAATCTAGATGCCAAGCCTTACACTTCACTCCTTTAAGTGAAAACAGCATTGCTGAACAATTAACCTATAAAGGTGCTAGCGAAAATGAAGCTTTAAAAATAGCTCAACAAGCAGAAGGAAACTTTAATAAAGCTTTACACATATTTCAGCAAGACTCTAAAGATTTTCAGTTTGAAGAATGGTTTATCATCTGGATCAGAAGTGCATTTAAAGCTAAAGGAAATGCGGCTGTTATTCAAGATTTAATCGGTTGGAGCGAAGCCATTGCAAAAACTGGTAGAGAAACTCAAAAACAATTCATTCAATATTGCTTACATTTTTTCAGACAAGCATTATTGATGAACTACGGAGCAAATAATTTAGTGTTTTTAGAAACCGAAACTCCCAATTTTCAACTTGAAAAATTTGCTCCTTTTGTACATAGTGGCAATATTTTAACTATTGAAAAAGAATTAAATGATGCACAATATCATATTGAACGAAACGGAAACGCTAAAATAATTTTGTTAGATCTTTCTATAAAGCTTACGCGTTTATTACACACCAAAGAAGAAAAAATAAATACCTAATGAAAACAGCAAAAACCTTAATTTTACTTTTACTTATAGCCGCCTGTACTTCACCTTCTAAAAATAATCTTCAAGACTATATGGTTGGTTCATGGGAAACAGAGTATATTAAAATTGAATACCCTACAATTCAAAAATCAGATAGTTCATATGTTTTTGAAGACGATTTTAGCAAACCAAATGTTGGTAGAGCTCAGTCTTTATATAAAAAAGATGGCACGTTTTCTGCATGGTTTAAACAACCAGACGGTACAAAAGTTGGTGAAAGTAGTGGTTTATGGAAAACAAAAGGTGATAGCTTGTTTGTAGACTACACCTATCAAGGGAAAAAAGTAGAAGCTTGGTACATTATTAAACAAACCGACACGGGTTTTAACGGTACCGTAATTTATGATTGGGATGGAGATGGTGAATTTGACGACAAACTTTTTATGAAAACAAAAAAAATAACCAAATAATTGGCAATTCTAAACAATATATCTTTACGTAATCGGATTTTTTTATCAATGATTGTATTGGTGTTATTAACATCAATATTAATTGTTACCGTTACTATTATTCAATACGATGAACAAACCAAAGATTACAATGTTCAACGATTTGGAAGAAAAGAAGATGCTACAAAGCAAGATATTGAAATAAAACTTCAACAAACCACATTTCCTATAACTACAGAAAATATTGCAAATATTTTTGAAAGTAATATTTATGAAATGGCACGAGTACATAAACTTACCATAAGTATGTATGATATGTATGGTTGTTTATTAAAATCATCAGTACCTGTTGCTTTTGAAAAAATTGAAGAAAACTCATTATCTCCAGATATATTATACGATTTAGGAAAAAGTTCAGAGTACAGAATTACTCGAGATAAAGAAGAAAAAGGTACTACTTACCAATCATCTTACACTTATATAAACGATACACGTTTTAAAAGAATTGGTATTTTAGAATTACAAATAGCTCAAGACAATGAACTGCAAAAAAAAGAGCTTCGGGAATTTATCTCAAGGCTATCTTTGGTATACCTTTTAATGTTTTTAATTGCCATTTTATTAGCTTATCTATTATCTAGCTACATCACAAAGTCTATACAAGAAATTTCTCAAAAAATTAAAGAAACACGCTTAAATAAACGCAACGAAAAAATTGTTTTAGCCTCTGCAAGCTCCGAAATAAACTCATTAATAGAATCATATAATAATATGATTGATCAATTAGAAGATAGTGCTGCAAAATTAGCCCAAAGTGAACGAGAGCAAGCCTGGAAAGAAATGGCAAAACAAGTAGCCCACGAAATAAAAAACCCATTAACCCCAATGCGTCTTACGGTTCAAAGTTTTGAAAGAAGATTTGATCCTGAAGACCTAAATATCAAAGAGAAAGTAAAAGAATATAGCCAAACATTAATTCAACAAATTGATGTAATGAGCTCCATTGCTTCTGCCTTTTCAGATTTTGCGAAAATGCCTTCTCAACGAAAAGAAAATTTAGATGTTGTTGATGTTGTAAAACATGCTTTAGATATTTTTCAAGAAGATTTTGTAAACTATCAACCTCATGAAAAAGAAATTTACGCACATTTAGACAAAACACAACTTGTACGCATAGTTACTAACTTAGTTAAAAATGCTACACAAGCGATAGATACAAATCATGAAAATCCACAAATTAAGATAGAAGTTTTAACAGAAGTAAATAATGTAAAAATTATAATTACTGATAACGGAAAAGGGATTTCAGAAGCTAACAAAAAACTAATTTTTGAACCTAAGTTCACTACTAAAACAAGTGGTATGGGATTAGGCTTACCAATGATAAAAAATATTATAGAAGCCTATAATGGCTCTATTTCATTTACTTCTAAAGAAGGAGTAGGAACTCAATTTATTGTAATTTTACCAAAAAATTAACCAGATATGACTTTTGAAAACATTTTAATTGAAAAAAACAATCAATTAGCAACCATAACCATTAACCGTCCTAAAAAATTAAACGCTTTAAATAAAGCTACTATTGAAGAACTTCATGAAGGCTTTAAAACTTTAGATGCTGATGCTGATGTAAAAGTAATTTTAATAACAGGTAGTGGTGAAAAAGCTTTTGTTGCCGGTGCAGATATTTCTGAATTCTCAAATTTTTCTGTGGAAGAAGGAGGGAAATTAGCTGCAAAAGGTCAAGAAATATTATTTGATTTTGTAGAAAACTTAAATACTCCTGTAATAGCATTAGTAAATGGTTTTGCTTTAGGTGGAGGTTTAGAATTAGCAATGGCTTGTCATTTTAGAATCGCAACAGATAATGCTAGAATGGGATTACCTGAAACTTCGTTAGGTGTAATTCCTGGTTATGGAGGTACTCAACGTTTACCACAACTAATTGGTAAAGGAAAAGCTATGGAGTTAATCATGACTGCAGGTATGATTTCTGCAGAAGAAGCAAAAAGTTTAGGTTTAGTGAATTATGTTGTTTCTCAAGAAGAATTATTACCCTTAGCAACCAAAATTGCTGGTAAAATAATGAATAACTCATCTGTAGCTATTAGCAAAGCTATAAAAGCTGTAAATGATAGTTTTAGAAATGTAAACGGATTCGAAACCGAAGTTACAGAGTTTGGTAATTGTTTTGGAACAGAAGACTTTAAAGAAGGAACAACAGCATTTTTGGAAAAAAGAAAAGCTGAGTTTCCAGGTAAGTAATAAAATAAAAAATAAGGTTCTCAATAAATGCGGGAACCTTATTTTATTTGGGGATTAAATACTCTAACATTACTTTGTTAACGATGTAAACATATTAATTGTTTATTTAAAAAACAAAACTTTTCTTAAAAAAAATAAAACGCCGCTGAAATCAGCGGCGTTTTATAATACCATAATTAAAATAATCCCCATTTTATCAACTATGATTAGCGAGGGTAACCTCACCACGAAGCAAATATACATTACAACCTGATTGTTAAAACATTACATGTATAATTGGTAGTAAAAAATACATAATTGGTAATAATTTAATTAAAACAATCAAAATCTAATGTTTTATTAAAAAAAAAGAAAGAGGTAGATTGCAACTTTTTATGTATAAATTGCAATAATTATGCTATAAATTGTAATTTTTTCATGATTAATGTTAATTTTTTATTGTTATTTCTACATTAAATACTATTTTTATAGCTTAAAAAAATGCTTGCACATGATAAAGTGTATAATTGTAGACGATGAATCTAAAGCTATCAAGAGTTTATCTTGGGAGCTCTCCAATTTTAGTGAAGAAATAGAAATTGAAGCAACTTTTACTGAACCTGAAAAAGCTCTAACTTATTTAGATTCTAATAAAATAGATTGTTTGTTTCTTGACATTGAAATGCCTACTATGGACGGTTTTCAGTTTATTAACAAATTAAAGAAAAAAGATTTTGCTGTTATCATTACCACCGCTTATAATGATTATGCTATTGAAGCTTTAAAAAATGAGGCAATAGATTATCTTTTAAAACCTGTGGATACTGATGACCTTGAAAAAGCCCTAAATAAAATTAAAAAATTTAGCACTAGGCAAACTCAATTTGAAAGCAACGAGAAGTTTGAAGAAATTCTTGTAAAGTTTAACGAGAAATTTAACAGTAAAAAAATTATTATTAATGCTGATGGTAAATTACTGTTCTTAAATCCTTGTGAAATCTTATATATAGAATCTGACGGTAACTACTCTACTGTTTACACTACAAATGGTAAAAAAATAGTTATCACAAAAAAATTAAAAGAAATTAATCAGTTAGTTCCTGATGATAGTTTTTTTAGAATACATAACTCATACATCATCAATTTAGATAAAGTAAAAGAGTTTTACAAAACAGATGGTTACGTGGTAATTGAACAAAACCATAAAATACCAGTTTCTAGGCAGCGAAAATCAGAGTTTTTAGACAAATTTTAATGAGAACAACGTTTTTACTTTTTTTAACAATTTTTTTATTCTCTTTTACGACATTTAGTCAAAAAGATAATGATGAAGTTATTGAAAGTATAAACACAGTAATTGATGAAAAACCTAAAGATTATTTTATATTGTTTGACTATTTCGACAATGCTAAATTATCTTCAGACGAAGCACAATTACTGTTTGATAAAAGTTTAGAAACCAAATATGTACTTGGTCAAATTTTCGCTTTAAACGCGCTTGGTAGAAACGAGAAATATCAAAGTAATTTTAAAGAAGCTTTAAACTATTATTTTCGCTCTTTAAAGCTTTCTGAAATTACCAATAACAAACCCACTCAGGTTTTAACAAAAAACATAATTGCAGGTATTTACAAAAGTCAAGATGATATTAGAAATGCATTAGACTATTACCAATCGGCAATTTCCATAGCAAAAGAAATTAAAAATCCATCTCTAGAAAATAGAAAAAGCATTAGTGTTGCACACAATAGCATTGGTAATATATATATCAGCATCAATCAATACGAATTAGCTTTGGAGAAATTTCTTCTTTGTATTAAAATTGAAGAAGAACTCAACGATAAAACTGGACTTGCTATCAACTATCAAAACATGGGTAAGGTTTTAGAGTTAATGGGAAGTTATGATGAAGCTATAGAAAACTACACAAAATCATTAGAATTTAATAATGATATAAGCTCTAAAACAGGAAGAGTAATTTGCTATAATAGTATTTGTAGTGCATTGGTAAAAAAAGGTGATTATCAAATTGCTTATGATACCATTCTTAAAATATTTCCTGAAAGTCAAATGTTAAGAAATAAATTTTTCGCTATTCAAACGCTAACTAACTTAGGCTTAACAGAATTAAAATTAAAAAACTACAACCAATCAAAATCTTTTTTAAAACAAGCTTTAGAAACAGCCAATGATAGAGGTTTTATTGAGAATGAAATTAATGCTTCGTTTCATTTATCTGAACTTTATGAAGCTCAAGATTCAGCCAGACTGGCTTTTAAATATTACAAACGAGCTGATAAACTTCAAAAGAAAACCACCTTACAAAAAAATATAATTTACGTAAACAATTTAATATCAAAACACGAATTACAATCTAAAGCCAACGAAATAAACACTTTAGAAAACAGAAGTAAAATACAAACCCTACAATTAGCAAGAAATAGAAATATTTTAATAATTACATTAATTACTCTTGCTCTAATTAGTGTTGCTCTGTATTCATTATACATTCACAGAATGTTAACCAACGAGCAAAAAATATTATTATTAGAACAACAAGCGTTACAAACACAAATGAATCCTCATTTTATATTTAACGCATTAAACTCAATTAAACTCTACATAATTAATAACGAGCAAAAAAATGCTGTTTATTACCTAAATAAATTTTCTAAACTAATTAGAAACATACTAGATGTTTCTAAAATAAAAGAAGTGGCTTTAAAAGAGGAACTCAATACTATGGATTTATATATGAGTATTGAAAATATTAGGTTTAATAATGAAATTAACTATATAGTTGACGTTGATAAAAAAGTAAATACAGATACCATAAAGGTGCCTCCTTTAATTTTACAACCTTTTTTAGAAAACGCTATTTGGCATGGATTATCCTCAAAAAAAGGGGTAAAAAAAATTAATCTTTTAGTTAGAAAAATATCAAGCTCCCTATTAGAGGTTACTATAGAAGATAATGGAATTGGTAGAGATGCAGCAGGCGCCATTAAAAAAGAAAAATCATTAAAAAGAAAATCTATAGGGATTGATTTAACCAAAGAAAGACTTAAAACATTCGCTAATGATTATTCAGGTGATTGCTCTGTAATTTACACTGATTTAAAAGATAAAGACAACAAACCAACCGGCACTAAAGTTTCATTAGTGTTTCCATTAAATTAAAAGTCGAATTTCAATTGCACCCAAACGGGTGCTTTTTTTTCGGTATTTAAATTACTAAAAGAAATACCCAATAATCTAACAGAGTTTTCTAATACATCTTGATACAATAACTCTTTAACCAACGGAAAAAAATCATTTTTAAGTTGTAAAAACTCAGCAACTGTTTTGCTTCTTGTTTGCTGCGTGAAATCAGAATATTTAATTTTCAAGGTTATCGTTTTCCCTTTTGTTCCTGTTTTAAGCATTCTTTTTTCTAATTCATCAGCAATAAACTCTAAACGCTGTAACATAAATACTTCAGATGATATATTCTCTGCAAAAGTTCTTTCAGCCGCTATTGATTTTCTAATTCTGTTAGGCTTTACCAAACCATTATGTATTCCTCTTACAATTTGATAATAATGCAAGCCGGACTTTCCAAATAGACTTGTTAGTTCTTCTAATGTTCTTTTTTTTAAGTCATTACCATTAAAAATACCCAAATTATGCATTTTAGCTGCGGTTACCTTACCTACTCCATAAAATTTAGCTACTGGTAAATCTTCTAGAAAAGGAATAACATCTTCAGGGTTGATTGTTTTTTGTCCATTTGGCTTATTAATATCAGAAGCTACTTTAGCTAAAAACTTATTAATAGAAATACCTGCCGAAGCCCTAAGCTGTAACTCTTCCCAAATCCTATCTCTTATCTCTTGCGCAATTAGGCTTGCAGAAGGGTTCCCTTTTTTATTTTCTGTAACATCTAAATAAGCTTCATCTAAAGATAATGGTTCAACTAAATCTGTATAATCATAAAAAATAGCCCTTATTTTAGAAGATACTTCTTTATAACGTGAAAAACGTGGAGGTACAAAAATAATATGGGGACATTTTTTTTTTGCCAAAAAACCGCTCATTGCAGATCTAACCCCATATTTTCTGGCCTCATAACTTGCAGCAGACACTACTCCTCTAACTTCACTACCACCAACCGCAACAGGTTTTCCAATTAAATCAGGGTTATCCAATTGTTCTACTGATGCATAAAAAGCATCCATATCTACATGAATAATTTTACGATATGGTGGCTGAAGTTCCATAAAGTAAAATTAAAAAAAAGCGCTCTAAATAGAGCGCTTTTTCATATTATATACTACAGGAGTTTCCTTTTTGAAACTTTAACTTTTCGGATCTTCCTTTCTTAAAAATCTTATTACTTGCGTGTTTTCCTTTTCTTAATTCTTTCTGTTCTTCATATGGTAAGTGAATTATTTCTTGACACTCAGTAGAACAAGTATTTTCCATTTTCTCAGCACAATCATCACACTGTATGAATAATAAATGACAACCTTCATTTGCGCAATTTGTGTGAGTATCACAAGGTTTTCCGCATTGATGACAATTTGAAATTACGTCATCAGAAATACGCTCAGCTCTTCGGTGATCAAAAACAAAGTTTTTCCCTAAAAATTTATTTTCTAACCCTTCGTCTTTAACTTGTCTCGTATATTCTATAATACCACCTTCTAATTGAAAAACATTTTTAAAACCTTTGTGTTTATAATAAGCAGAGGCTTTTTCACATCGAATACCTCCTGTACAATACATTAATAGGTTTTTATCTTCTTTATGTTCTTTTAAATCTTCTTCAATTATATCTAAAGAGTCTCTAAAAGTATCCACATCTGGAGTAATTGCACCATCAAAATGACCAATTTCGCTTTCATAATGATTTCGCATATCTACACAAATCGTATTAGGATTTGCTAACATTTCATTAAACTCTTTTGCAGAAAGATGTACACCTTTATTCGTAACATCAAATGTATCATCATCTAAACCGTCAGCAACAATTTTATTTCTAACCTTAACTTTAAGTTTTAAAAATGATTTATTGTCTTGTTCAACAGCTACATTTAAACGAATATCTTTTAAAAAAGAAATACTATCTAATTGTTCTTTTAAGGCTAAGAAATTCTCTGCTGGTACAGAAATCTGAGCATTTATTCCTTCGTAAGAAACATAAGTTCTTCCCAAAACATCTAGTTTATCCCACTCGATAAACAATTTATCTCTAAAAATTTGTGGATTTTCTATCTTGAAATATTGATAGAATGAAATTGTAATACGGTCTTTGCCCGCTTCATCAATTAATTTAGCGCGTTCTTCTGCGCTTAACTTGTTGTACAGTTGCATGCTATACCCTTTTAAGTTAAACATTATTTTAAAGCTGCAAATGTAGGGATTTTATATATTTTTAATAGCCTTTTACAAAACTTGTTTAAAATTAAACAGTTGGTTAATTTTTACTATTTTTTAAATGCTTCGGATGTTTTTTTTATTGAAATTTGCATCAAGAAAATACACCTGTTGTATGATAAGAAAAGTAACATTACAAGATGCTAATCAACTGAAAGACATTTATAATTATTATATAAATCATTCTGTTGCAACATTGGAAGAAACTGAAATTTCAGAAATGTATTTTATAAATCTTATCAAGACTATTACGCCAAAATTCCCATGGTATGTTTATGAAGTTAATAAAGAAATTATTGGCTTTGCAAGCGCTAGCCCTTGGAAAGAAAGAAGCGGCTATAAAAATAGCGTACAATTATCTGTATATTTAAGACCTAATAATCATCATAAAGGAATAGGCACAAAACTATATACAAAAGTAATTGATGATGTTAAAAAACAAGGAATAAAAGTGTTAATGGGAGGCATTTCATTACCAAACGAAGCTAGTGTTAGGCTTCATGAAAAGTTTGGATTTGTGAAAGCAGCTCATTTTAATAAAATAGGATACAAATTTAATAAATGGGTTGACGTAGGTTATTGGCAACTTATTTTAAATGAATAAACATGAGAGTAGCAGTAGTTGGTGCAACAGGAATGGTTGGAAACGTTATGTTGCAAGTTTTAGCAGAAAGAAATTTCCCGGTAACAGAATTAATTCCAGTTGCTTCTGAAAGATCCGTTGGAAAAAAAATAAATTTTAAAGGAACAGCTTACAGTATTGTAAGCTTACAAGAAGCTGTTAGCATGCAGCCAGATATAGCCTTATTTTCAGCAGGTGGTAGCACATCATTAGAATGGGCTCCAAAGTTTGCAGAGGCAGGAACAACTGTAATTGATAATTCTTCTGCTTGGAGAATGGACCCATCAAAAAAATTAATTGTACCGGAGATTAATGCATCAGAATTAACTGAAGACGATAAAATAATAGCCAATCCTAATTGTTCTACCATTCAAATGGTCGTAGCATTAGCTCCTTTACACAAAAAATACACTATTAATCGTTTAGTAATTTCAACTTACCAATCAATTACTGGTACGGGTGTAAAAGCAGTTCAACAATTAGAAAATGAAGCTAATGGTATAGATGGCGACAATGCATATCCATATCAAATTCACAAAAATGCATTACCACATTGTGATGTATTTGAAGAAGCTGGTTACACAAAAGAGGAATTAAAACTAGTTAGAGAAACTCATAAAATATTAAACGACCCAAGCATTGGAATTACTGCAACAGCTGTAAGAATTCCTGTAGTTGGTGGACATTCTGAAGCTGTAAATATCGAATTTGATAATGAATTTACTACCGAAGATGTTAAAAATATTTTAAGCCAAACCGATGGAGTTACTTTACAAGACGATATAGACAATAATATATATCCAATGCCATTTTTTGCAGAAGGAAGAGACGATGTTTTTGTTGGTAGAATTCGTAGAGACTTATCTCAGCCGAACTCACTAAACATGTGGATAGTTGCAGACAATTTACGCAAAGGAGCAGCTACAAACACTATTCAAATTGCCGAATATTTAGTAGCTAATAATTTAATTAAAAGTTCTATTTCTATATAAATAGATATAATTTTTATTCTTGATGAAAATCCTGTTAAAATAATTTAACAGGATTTTTTTATGTGTAATTTTGACCTATGGATAAACAACAAGTTATAAACAACACTATTCTTTATGTAAAAGAAACGCTACAAGGAGCTGAAGGTGGTCATGATTACTTTCATATAGAAAGGGTATACAAAACTGCCCTAACAATAGCTAAAACAGAAAATGTAAATAATTTTATTGTAGCACTCGGAGCATTATTACATGATATTGCTGATAGTAAATTTTATAATGGTGATGAAACTATTGGGCCTAAAAAAGCAAGAAAGTTTTTAGAAGCACAAGGTGTTAATGAAGAGATAATAATTCATGTTGAAAAGATTATTAAAAACATATCATTTAAAGGAGGGAACTTTAAAAAAGAATTCACTTCTAAAGAATTGGAAGTAATTCAAGATGCAGATAGATTAGATGCAATTGGTGCCATAGGTATAGCCAGATGTTTTAATTATGGTGGTTTTAAAAACAGAGCTTTATACGATCCAGATATCTTACCAAACTTACATATGACTAAAGAAGAGTATAAAAAATCAACTGCACCAACAATTAATCATTTTTACGAAAAGTTATTATTATTAAAAGATAGAATGAACACAACAACTGGTAGAAAAATTGCTGAAGAAAGGCATAATTTTATGCAAACCTTTTTAAATCAGTTTTTTAAAGAATGGAATGGAAATTGAGTTTCGTTAATTAGTAGTTAATAAAAATCGTTTTTTATTAAAAATTTTTCATTTTTTTGAAAAAAAGTTTGCACATATATTAAAATAAGTTATATTTACATTGTTGATACATAATCCCCAAGTATTAATAATCCCCAAGAATAAAAAAACGCTCAACTTTTAAAGTTGAGCGTTTTTTATTTCTTATCAGTTAATTTCTTAAGCTTCAAATGGAACTATAGAAACATATGATTTGTTATCTTTTTTCTTTTGGAATTGTACAACACCATCAACTTTAGCATGTAAAGTATGATCTTTACCCATGTAAACATTTTCACCTGGATTGTGTTGAGTTCCTCTTTGACGAACAATAATATTACCTGCAATAGCAGCTTGTCCTCCAAAAATCTTTACTCCTAAACGTTTCGATTCTGATTCACGACCGTTCTTCGAACTACCGACACCTTTCTTATGAGCCATTTCTTTGTGAGTTTATTAGGTTAAAAAATTATTTATTTAAAGCTTCAATTAATTCAGCTTTCTTTAAAGACGTATAACCAGAGATTCCTCTCTCTTTAGCGATAGCCTTTAATTCAGCAACAGTTTTGCTAGATAAATCATTTGAATCTTCAGCCTTTACTTCTTTCTTTGGTTCAGCTTTCTTAGCAGCTTTAACTCCAGAAGCAGCAATGCTTTCAATTTGGATTTCAGTTAAGTACTGACGGTGACCATTTTTCTTTTTGTAACCTTTTCTTCTTTTCTTCTTGAAAACGATTACTTTTTCACCTTTTAAGTGACCTAAAACCTTTGCAGTTACTCCTGCTCCTTCTATAGCTGGGGCGCCAACAGTTACATTTCCGTTATCTTCAATAAGCATTACTTTATCAAATGTTACATTTGATCCTTCTGCCTCTTGTAAACGGTGAACGTATACTTTTTGGTCTTTTGCTACTTTAAATTGCTGCCCTGCTATCTCTACGATTGCGTACATACTAATTTGTTTATGCGTTTATTTTTAAATAATTACACTTTCTTAAACAGAAAATGCGGGTGCAAATATACATCTTTTTTATTACAATACAATCTGTTTTTCAGAATTTTACAGACGCAAGTAACAATGATTATTTTAGTATTTTTGATTGCATTATTTTTTTTTTAAAAAAAACGTAACAAATGTTAACAGCTGACGTCAAATATACAATTCAATCAAATATTTTAAATTAAAATAACCAATGAAAAGAAGAATTTTAACTCTTGCTACTGCCGCTTTTGCCCTTGTTGCAAACGCTCAGAAAGTAGATTTTGAAGAGTACGGTTTAAACAATGGTATGCATGTAATTTTACATCAAGATAAATCAGCTCCAGTAGTTACTGTTGGAGTTATGTACCACGTAGGTGCAAAAGATGAGGCTGATGGAAAAACAGGTATGGCTCATTTTTACGAACATTTATTATTTACCGGTACAAAAAATATTGGCCGTGGCGAATGGAATAAAATAGAAGCTGCTAATGGAGGCGCTGGAAATGCTAATACTAACTGGGATAGAACTTATTATTATGAAACTTTTCCTTCTAATAATCTAGAATTAGCCTTATGGATGGAATCTGAAAGGTTACTTCATCCTATCATCGACCAAAAAGCTGTAGACACACAAAATGAGGTTGTTAAAGAAGAAAAAAGACAACGTATGGACAATGCTCCATATGGAAAAATAATTTACGGTGATGTATACCGTCATATTTTTGACAAACACAATTATGGAAGACCAATGATTGGTTATATTGAAGACTTAGACGCTGCAAAATTATCAGAGTTTAAAGCTTTTTATGACAAATGGTACATGCCAAACAATGCAGTTTTAGTGGTTGCCGGAGACTTTGAATCTAAAGCAGCAAAAAAAATGATCAAAGATTATTTTGGCCCTATTCCAAAAAGAACATTACCAAAACGTGAAAAAATTGTAGAACCAGAAAGAACTCAAGAGAAGAGAGTTAAAGAATATGATAGCAATATTCAATTACCTGCAATTCTACTTGCTCACAAAACTCCTTCAATGAAAGAAAGAGACGCTGTTGTATTAAGCGTTATTTCTACAGTTTTAAGTAACGGAAAAAGTTCAAGATTATTTAAAAAGTTAGTGGACGATAAAAAGAAGGCTTTACAAGTATTCTCTTTTGCTAGAGAACTTGAAGACTATAGCGTATATAATATTGGTGCGATTCCTTTAGGTAAAACTTCTTTAGAAGATTTAATTAAAGAAATGGACGAGGAAATAGAAAAGTTACAAACAGAGTTAATTTCGGACCGTGATTTACAAAAAGTTCGTAACAAGTTTGAAAACAACTATGTTGCCTCTAACGCAAGTGTACAAGGTATAGCAAATTCTTTAGCTAGAAATTACATGTTAGTTGGAGATACAAATAGAATTAATAAAGAGTTAGAAATTATTAACTCTATTACCAAAGAAGAAATTAGAGACGTAGCTAAAAAGTATTTAGCAAAAAACCGTCGAGTAGTAATCGAATATTTACCAAAAAAGAAATAATCAATTAAACTGAATTTAATGAAAACGAAAATATTTTCAATCGTAACAATATTATTTCTATCATTAACTGTTTCAGCACAGATTGATAGAACAAAACAACCAAAACCAGGTCCAGCTCCTAAAATTAATTTAGGTTCACCAGAAAAGTTTACTTTACCCAACGGACTACAAGTTTTAGTTGTTGAAAACCATAAATTACCTAGAGTTGCTGCTACATTAACCATTGACAATCCTCCTATGACTTATGGAAATAAAAAAGGAGTAGAAGGTTTATTAAGCGGAATGTTAGGTACTGGATCTACAAATATGCCTAAAAGTAAATTCGACGAAGAAGTTGATTTTTTAGGTGCTAATATTTCTTTTTGGGATGAGGGTGCCAGAGCAAGTTCATTAACTAAATATTTCCCAAAAGTTTTAGGCTTGATGGCAGATGCTGCTTTTAACCCTGTATTTACTCAAGAAGAGTTTGATAAGCAAATGACTCAAACTTTAGATGGTATTAAATCTAACGCGAACAGTGTTACTGCTGTTGCAAGTCGTGTTGAAGATGTATTAACATATGGTAAAGATCATCCTTATGGTGAATTTACTTCTGAAGAAACATTAAAAAATGTAACTCTAGAGGATGTAAAAAACTTATACAATAAAACTTACAAGCCAAATAACGCTTATTTAATTATTGTTGGTGACATTAATTTAAAAACTGCTAAAACGCTAGTAACCAAATTATTTTCTAACTGGGAAAAAGGAATGTTACCAAACAACGTATTACCTCAACCAAAGGCTCCATCTACTACAGAAATTAACTTTATTGACATGCCTAATGCTGTTCAGTCAGAATTATCTATAGTTAATACCGTTAATTTAAAAATGGGCGATAAAGATTACTACGCTGCCTTATTAGCAAATCAAATTTTAGGTGGTGGTGGTACCGGAAGATTATATAAAAATTTACGTGAAGACAAAGGATACACCTATGGTGCGTATTCTGGAATTGGATCTAGCAGATATGTAGCCCGTTTCAAAGCAGGTGCTTCTGTAAGAAATATGGTTACAGATAGTGCAATGGTTGAAGCCTTAAAAGAAATAAACAAAATACGTTATCAAGGTGTCACTAAAGAAGAGTTAGAAATAGCAAAAGCTAAATACATCGGTTCTTTTGTAAGAAATGTTGAAAGACCTGAAACTGTAGCTTCTTACGCTTTAAATATTTTAACTAATAAGTTGCCTCAAGATTATTATAAAAACTACTTAAAAAATATTAATGCTGTTACGTTAGAAGATGTACAAAATGCAGCTATTAAATATTTTAGAGGTGATAAAGCAAAAATAATCATTACTGGTAAAGGTATTGACGTACTTAAAAATTTAGAAAAAACAGCTGATTACACTATCAAGTACTTTGATAAATACGGAAACCCAACAAGTAAACCAGCTATGACTCTTCCAATTCCAGCGGGAGTAACTGCAACCTCTGTTGTAAACGATTATTTTAAAGCTATTGGAGGAAAAGACAAAGTAGCTGGCGTAAAATCTTTAGTAATCTCTTCTAAAGGTAAAATACAAGGTACAGAATTAGCTTTAACTCAAAAGTATGCAAACCCTAACAAATCATTAACTACCGTTAGTGTTATGGGTAATGTAATGCAAAAAACTGTTTTTGATGGGGCTGCAGGATATACAGAGGCTAGAGGTCAAAGAATTGATTTAACCGGAGATGATTTAACCGAAGCTAAACAAAGTACCACTCCTTTTGCTGATGAAGCATACAAAACTGCTAAATTAGATAGAATAGAGCCAATAGATGGCAACAACGCATATGTTATTGTTGCTGGTACTAAAGAAATTTTTTACGACGCAAAAACTGGCTTAAAAATCAAAGAAGTAAAAACTCAAAAAGGACCTCAAGGTGAAGTAAAGGTTCCTGTAGAATATTCAAATTACAAAGAAGTAAACGGAATTAAATTTCCACATACCGTAACTCAGTCAATGGGACCAATGAAGTTAGTATTTAATGTTGAAAGCATTAGTATTAACCAAGGTGTATCGGACGCTGATTTTAAATAGTTACTAAGTAACTAAACTACTACTACGCTAACCCAAGTCTAACGTAAGGCTTGGGTTTTTTTATTTCTTTTTATTTGCTAAATACACCCCAATTAAAATAACAACTCCTGCTAGTAACTGAATAATGCTTAGTTCTTCTCCATCTAAAATTCCCCAAATCACTGCTATAATTGGTATTAAATAAGTTACCGAAGTTGAAAAAACTGGTGAACTCATATGAATCAGTTTATTAAACATCACTTTAGCTATACTAGTTCCAAATAATGATAATATTACGATATAAAAAAATGAAGATTGCGTGGTGGTATTCCATTCAAAAGAACTAAAAAAACCTGTTAATACTAACACTAAAAGGGTAGGTATAATTATTAACACAAAATTCCCTGTTGTAATCGCTAATGGCTCTAAATCTTGTAAATACTTTTTAATAATATTAACGTTAAAAGCATAACCTAAAGATGAAATAATTGGCAATAAAGCCAACCAATAATTCTGGTTAGGATTCATATCTGCACCTTTAGCTATTAAAATTATCGTTCCAAACAACCCAATTAAAATACCAAATAACTGTTGTTTTTTAAAAGCAAAACCAAAAACCAAAGCTCCAATAATTAGTGTGTTAAAAGGTGTAAATGAATTTAAAATAGACGCAATAGAGCTATCAATTCCAGAAATTGCATAGGCAAATAAAAAAGCTGGAAAAAAAGTTCCTAATAAGGCACTATAAAAAACATATTTCCATTGATGTTTTTTTATTTTTTTTAAACTCGTAAAACCAATAAGCACTAAAAAAACAGATGCTGTTAAAATTCGTAAAGCACCTACATGAACAGGAGACATACCGTTTAATGCTTTTTTCATTAAAATAAAAGAGCTTCCCCATACTAGAGAAAGCACTATTAAAAACACCCATTTTAATTGATCGTTTTTCATTTGTTTGGTTTTGTTGATACAAAAGTCGGGTATTTTATATTCTTAGATTTGTTTTTTTAATAAATTTGCATAATAATTTAATAGTCAGAAAGTATGAAAATTCAAAAGATATTATTTGCATTAGTGTTAGTTGCATTTGTAACTATCAGTTGTAAAAATGAAACAACAAAAAACAATGCTGAAAATAACACAGAGTTAAAAGAAGCAAAAGCAGAAACTGTTGCTTTAAATATTTCTGGTATGACCTGTGAAATTGGATGCGCAAAAACAATTCAATCTAAATTAGCTACTAAAGAAGGAGTGTTAGATGCTAAAGTTGTGTTTACAGACAGTATTGCCACTGTAAAATACGACGCTAATAAAACAAGTAAAGAAGATTTAATTGCTTTAGTTGAAGGTATTGGCACAGGTGAAATGTATAAAGTTACTCTAAACAAAGGTAAAAAGGCATGTGCTACTGATTGTAAAATGGCTTGTTGTGAGCAAAAAGAAGAGAAAAAAGCGTGTGCTGCCGACTGTAAAATGGCTTGCTGTGAAGAAGGTAAAACTGAAAAAACAGCAAAAACTACAGCTTGCAACCTAGACGCTAACAAAGAATGTTGCGCTACTAAAAAAGCATAATTTAAAATTATTTTTAATAACAAAAAGCTCTCTGAAAACAGAGAGCTTTTTTTTGTTTGCCGTATCTTTGTATAAATTTTTTTTAGATGAAAAAACACTTTCCGTTACTAGTAAAAATCACATTAATTTCTGTGTATTTAATTTTTTTAGCGGGAGCTATTGTAAGAATGACGGGCTCTGGTATGGGTTGTCCTGACTGGCCTAAATGTTTTGGATATTATATCCCTCCTACTTCTGAAGAACAAATTACATGGCAACCAAATAAAGCATACCAAAAAGGAACCATTATAGTTAAAGATGAAACCCTATTTGTTGCTGAAAAAGATTTAACAACCGCACTAAAATTCAATATTGATAATTGGAGTAAATACACAAAACATAACTATGCTAAATTTAATAAGTATCACACATGGACAGAATACATTAATAGATTAGCTTCTGTTTTATCTGGCTTCGTGTTTTTATTTTTTGTTTATGTAGCCTCAAAATTTTGGAAAGAAAAGAAAAATTATACTTTAATTGCTTTTTTTGCTTTCTTTTTAATGTTATTTGAAGCTTGGTTAGGTAAAACCGTTGTTGACACCAATTTAAAACCTGCAGTAATTACCATTCACATGGTTGTTGGACTTATTATTGTTGCCTTATTACTATGGTTATTATTTTTAGTAAAAGAAAAAAACACCACTTACAAGTACCATGCTTTATTCAATAAACTTTTAATTATTTCTGTAGTATTCTCTTTAATTCAAATAGCCATGGGAACACAAGTAAGGCAATTTATTGATGAGCAAGTAAAATTATATGGTTTTGAAAACAAACAATATAGTTTGTTAAACCCTAGTTTTAAATTCTATTTTCATAGGTCTTTTACCATTGCTATTGTTTTAGTAAACTTTGGTATGTTTTACCTAAATCAAATTAAAAACTTAGGTTTTAGACTAGTAAATTGGATTGTTTTCTTGATTTTTTTAGAAACCATAACAGGAATTTTAATGTATTATGCTGAGTTTCCTATTGGTACACAAGCAGTTCATTTACTTGCTGGGGCTATTTTATTTGGTTTGCAATTTTATTTGTGGCTACAAAGCAAAAAGATAAAATAAACCAACCTTTTTATCTAAATTACAACACTTTAACATCAGCACAAATAATAATTACATAATCTTATTTTCAATAGATATATGTAAAAAACAAATACTAAACAAATAGAGAAAAGATACGAAACCTTTAAGAAAGCACTAAATTATTTTTGCCATTGTAAAGACTCCATAATTCGTACCATATCTTTTTTTAGATAATCTACCGCTGGTAATATACTATCGTAGTTTGGTTTGGTTTTAAAAAACAATGAAGCTTTTAAAAAATGATTCGTACTATCTGTTACATGAAACTGTACTTGTGAAGCAGAATTCCCAGCTATATCATATAATGTTCCGTAAACATTATTTTTAGTGTTTTCAAAGTTATTTGAAGAAATTTGATCCGCTTTAATAGCATGCTCAAAAACTAATTTTTCGGCTTCAATTAATAACTCTTTTAAGTTATTATTAACAGGTCTGTATGTTATATCTATAGATGCTTTTAACGATGGATACGCTACTTTTAACCAGTTTTTAGGTAATTTTTTTACAGTTGCATTTGTAGAAACATCAAAAATATAAGGTCTTTTAACTTCTAACTTTTTATATGGAACTGTTGGATAATTAAGACTTAAATAAGCTTTAGGTTTTGGTACAAATTCTTTTTCGCAGCTTACTACTAAAATCAACACCAACACTAATAACAATCTATACATTACGGGTAGCTTTTACTTGTTTAATTCGTTTTTTATCTATTGCTTCTATGGTAAACGTATATTGATTAAAGTTTATTTTATCTCCTTTTTTAGGAAACTTTCCAGAGACCTCAAGAATAAACCCTGCAATTGTTTCACTTTCTCCTTTGGCTTCTTCAAATTGCTCTTCATCATCTTCATCTAATACTCTGCAAAAATCTTTAATGGTTATTTTACCTTCAAAAACGTAATTATTATCATCTATTTTTGAATAGGTTAAATCTTCATCATCAAACTCATCATTAATATCACCTACTATTTCTTCTATTACATCTTCTAAAGTTACAATTCCACTTGTTCCGCCATATTCATCTACAACAACCGCTAAATGGTTTTTCTTTTCTTGAAACTCACTTAATAAATCATCCAACTTTTTATTTTCGGGAACAAAAAACGGATCACGCAACAACTCTTGCCAATTAAAATCTTTTTTGTTTAAGTGTGCTAATAAATCTTTTGCATACAAAACACCAATTACATTATCTATATTTTCTTTATAAACTGGATTTCTTGAATAACCATTCTTAAGAATAATATTCAATACATTATCATAAGGCTCATCAATAGAAATAGCACATACATCCGTTCTAGGTTTCATGATTTGTACGGTTTCTGTGTTTCCAAAAGTCACAATTCCTTCTAAAATTTTTTGTTCATCTTTGGTTGTAGCGTCATCGGAGGTTAACTCCAGTGCCTGTGATAATTTTTCTACTGATAAAATATTGTTTTTATTCCCTAATTTATTTTCAATACTATTGGTTAAACCAGTAAGCGGTTTACTTATTGGAGTTAAAAAAATATTTAAAATATGAATTGGTTTAGACATAGAAACTGCAAACTCTAATGAGTTTCTTGTTGCATACACTTTTGGTAAAACCTCCCCAAACAACAATATTAAAAAAGTTACTAATCCTATTTGAATAGCAGCTTTTACAAAAAATGCTGATATGGTATAAAAACCCAAATCTATTGAGAAATTAATGCCGCCAAACATAAATTCTTCTAAAGACGCAAAAAGCAGTACTATTAAAATATTTATGAAATTATTAGTTACTAAAATGGTACCTAACAGTTTTTTAGGATCGTTTAACAATTGTACAACCAAACTATCTCCTTTTGTTTTTTCTGATAATTGATCTAACTCTGTTTGAGATAATGAAAAGAAAGCTACTTCTGTTCCGGATATTAATGCAGAACATATAAGCAGCACTAATAATGCTAAAAAATGAAGTGTAGTAATTAAATTAAAACCTGTAAGTAAAAGTTGGGGCTCTGGATCCAAATTTCAAATTTTAGTTAAACTAGAATGGTAAATCATCTTCCTCTTGCGGCTCCATGGTATTTGGTGCTGGTTGAGGATTTGGTGAATGACCTGCATTGGTTGCCATTGGCGTTGAATTTGGGTCTTTTTTAGTTGTTAAAAACGTCATTTCTTGTGCATGAATTTCAGTAGTATATCTTTTTTGACCCTCTACTTCATACTGACGATTTTTAATTTTTCCTTCTATATAAACCTTATCACCTTTAGTTAAATATTTCTCGCAAATTTCTGCCAATTTGTTACGAACAACAACATTATGCCAATCTGTATTGGTAACTTTTTCTCCCGTTTGACGATTGGTATAACTTTCATTAGTAGCTAATGGAAATCTTCCTATTGCATTACCTCCTTCAAAATAATGCATTTTTATTTCGTCTCCTAAGTGACCTATTAATATTACCTTATTAATTGTTCCTGCCATAGCAAAAAATTTATGTGTTAAACCAAAGGTACAAAATTAGTTTTTTAGTAAAAAAATTGGTTTAAAAAGTTAGCAATTAAAACAGGAACTGGATATTTTTCCAAATCCGAAACCGCAACCTCCTGACCTGAAGCGTTTTCTGTATTAACAATCCAGAAATTAGTGTATAAATGTTGATGCGACAACTTATGAACTACTGGTTCAATGTTATATAATACCAAAGAAGCCTCTTTATTAAATAATGATTTAAAAACACTGTGATCTTCTATAACTTTTGAGTCTTTAACTTCTTTTAATGTCTCTATTAATGGGAATTGATAAAGACCTTGCCATATACCTCTACTAGTTCTTTCTTGCAATATTGTTGTATTGTTAGGAGATTTTAAAACTAAATAATTAAAATATCTTTTTTTAACCTTAGTTTTTTTCTCCTTTACTGGTAATGATGAAATAGTATTGTTAGCTAATGCCAGGCAACTTTGAGCAAAAGGGCATTCATTACATAACGGATTTTGAGGTTTACACAAAGTTGCACCAAAGTCCATTATTGCTTGATTGTACATCCCTGGTTGTTTATCATCTATAAGTGATTGTGCTAATGCTTTAAACTCTTTTATTCCTTTTGTTATATTAATAGGAGTTGCAATTCCAAAATACCTAGACAAAACCCTATAAACATTACCATCTACTACTGCCGTAGATTCATTAAAGCATATTGACGCTATAGCAGAAGCTGTGTAATCACCAACACCCTTTAGCTTTTTTAAATCGGAAAAATTATCTGGAAAAATTCCTTTTAAATCGTTAGATATATATTTAGCGGTATAATGTAAATTTCTTGCTCGAGAATAATAACCCAACCCTTGCCACAATTTTAGCACAAAACTTTCGTTAGCATTAGCAAGATCATGTACTGTTGGAAATGCCTCTATAAACTTTAAATAGTATGGCAAACCTTGTGCAACTCGAGTTTGTTGCAGCATAATTTCACTCAACCAAACATAGTATGGATTGGTAGTTTTCCTCCAAGGCAAATCTCTTTTATATTGTAAATACCAGTGAATAAGAGTTTTATGAAAAATCATTTTTGTAAATTAGAGGCACGAAAATAATGCTTTTTATTAAGATATTTTTAAGTACATTTATTTTCGGAATCGATTAATTATCATATATTTGCAGCCTTGAAAAATTTAAATACAATAAATAAAATATATTATAATGACAAAAGCAGATATCGTATCGAATATTTCAGACAAGACGGGCATTGAAAAAAATGATGTATTAGCTATAGTTGAAGCATTCATGTCTGAAGTTAAAGATTCTTTAGAGAGTGGGGATAATGTATATTTAAGAGGTTTTGGTAGCTTTATTATCAAAAAGAGAGCAGAAAAAACAGGTAGAAACATCTCTAAGAACACAACTATTAAAATACCTGCTCACAACATTCCAGCATTTAAACCAGCTAAAACTTTTACAGAAGGTGTAAAAACTAAAGTTGTTGTAAAATAATTAACTAAAGTATTAATTAACCCTTATGGGTTGCTAAAAACAGATAACTATGCCA
This sequence comes from Tenacibaculum geojense, assembly GCF_042676005.1. NCBI lineage: Bacteria > Pseudomonadati > Bacteroidota > Flavobacteriia > Flavobacteriales > Flavobacteriaceae > Tenacibaculum > Tenacibaculum geojense. Next base: position 335,330 of record NZ_JBHTJR010000051.1, read on the forward strand.
AGTGGTAAAAAAAGAAAGAGAGCTAAGATCTCTACTCACAAAAGAAAGAAAAGAGCAAGAGCAAATCGCCACAAGAAGAAAAAGTAAGCTAACGCTTACTTTTTCGTTTGCTTAAACGAAACGTTCATTGACATTGAGGTGTAACCTCAACCGGTATTTAAAAATTAAATACCTGATTACAATTTTAATCCGTCACCGTACTTAGTACGATGGCACAAAACTCATTCAGAATGAAAACAGAATTAATTATTCGTGCCAATTCTTCTGATATTGATTTTGCCTTACTGCGTGATGGTAGATTAGTTGAATTAAATAAAGAAACAAGCGATAACAAATTTTCTGTTGGTGATATTTTTCTTGCTAAAATAGGAAAAGTAATGACCGGCTTAAATGCTGCTTTTGTTAATGTTGGCTACCCAAAAGATGGTTTTTTACATTACCATGATTTAGGTCCACAGGTACAATCTTTAAACAAATTCATTAAAAGAGTAAGCTCAGGTAAATTAAAAGATTTCACTTTAAAAAACTTCCCCTTTGAAGAAGATATCAACAAAGACGGAGGTATTAGCGATGTACTTAAATCAGGTCAAAATTTATTAGTACAAATTGTAAAAGAACCAATATCTACCAAAGGGCCACGTATTAGCTCAGAACTTTCTATTGCTGGTAGATATTTAGTTTTAGTTCCTTTTTCTAACAGAGTGTCTGTATCACAAAAAATATCAGACAACAAAGAAAAAGAACGTTTGAAAAAATTAGCAAAAAGTATCCGACCAAAAGGTTTCGGACTTATTTTACGTACTGTTGCTGAAGGTAAAAAAGTAGCAGAACTAGACAAAGACTTACAAAACTCGTTAGAGCGTTGGAAAACAATGTGTAGAAGAATTCCAAACAACAACACACCAACCAAAGTATTAAGCGAGTTAAATAGAGCATCTTCTATTTTAAGAGATGTTATGAATGACACTTTTACAAGCATTGTTACAAACGATGAATCTTTAAAATTAGAAATTAAAGAGTATTTACAGGAAATATATCCTGAAAAAGAAAAGATTGTCAAATTACACAAATCACAAGTACCAATTTTTGAAAAGTACGGTATCGAAAGACAAATAAAAACATCGTTTGGCAAAACAGTTTCTATGAGCAAAGGTGCTTATTTAGTTATTGAGCATACCGAAGCTTTACACGTTATAGATGTAAACAGTGGTAACCGATCTAACAAAGCCAAAAGCCAAGAAGAAACTGCTTTAGAAGTTAATTTAATTGCGGCAACAGAAATTGCCAGACAATTACAACTTAGAGATATGGGAGGTATAATTGTTGTTGATTTTATTGATATGAAATCGGCAGAAAACAGACAAAAGTTATATCAGCATTTAAAAGAAGCCATGTCTTTAGACAGAACTAAACACAAAATACTGCCACCGAGTAAATTTGGTTTAGTACAAATTACACGCCAGCGTGTAAGACCTGAATTAGAAATAAAAACTCGCGAACCAAACCCTAACGAAAATGGAGAAGTTGAAGCTCCAATTGTTTTGGTTGATAAAATTGAAGCGGAACTAGAAAAAATAATGAATAGTAACAAAAACTATAAGAGTATCACGCTAAATGCTCATCCTTTTGTTACAGCTTATTTAACCAAAGGTGTTAGTTCTATCCGTTTTAAATGGTTTAAGAAATACAAAAAGTGGATTAAAATTTTACCTAGAGATGCTTATCAATATCTACAATATAAATTCGATTTAAAAACCGAAAAAAGTAGTAAATAAGGCATATCTTATTATGAAACAAACCTCCAAACCTTATGTTTTGGAGGTTTTTTTATGCCTTAAAACCAAAATCCTAAATTAAACAAAAAGAAACCTCTACTATGATCTGGAGACCATGAATACTTCAATTCTACGGGACCAATAAAGGTTTCAATACCATAACCTAAAGCATATCCAGATTTAATATTTTCAAAAAAATTAGTGTTGCTAAAAATATCATTTTCTACCCTTGCTAAATTCCCAATTAAAGAAACATAATGCTTGTTAAAAATATTATATCTTATATCTAATGAAGTTCTTATAAATGATTGATTCGTTAATTCTCCTATTTCATAACCATAAAATGGTACAAAATTATTTATATAGTTTTGATTATATCCACCTAACCTATAGTCAAAAATTCCAGAATTTTCTTTTCCTAATGAAAATCCAAAATTATTTGTGTTTTGAAATGTTAACTTATCCCAAATAGTTGATGCAAAACCAATGCTTCCGCTAAGTTGAGAATATTGACTAAATGGTACTTGACTATTGTTAGCGAATCTATTTAATGAAGTGTTTCTATCTGACCACATAAACCATCTAAAACCAAAATTTGCATAAAAACCTTTTTTAGGAAACATTGCTTTATCATAAGTATCTAAAACTAATGAAGCATAGGAGTTTATATAGTTACTGTCTTCAAAATAAGAGCGCTCATCATTGTCTAAAATGGTTTCAGAAGTAATTTCTACATTCTTATGTTCTAAGCCCAGTGAGAAAGCAAACTTTTTATCAATAGTGGTTTGAATAAACAATCGGTTAGTAAAATCATTATAATCAATATTAAGTTTATCTATATTATTAGCATTAAACAACACATTAGACGAAAATGAATTGTACCTAGATGAGATTCCGTAACTTAATAAATATCCGTTATCAATAAAATATTGAATATCGTATCTAACTTTATCACCAACCACAAAATCCGCAGATAATTCATCATTTTGAAAAAGTAACTTTTTATGGTTATAATTTAGTAAAACACCTGTTTTGTATAACTGATCATAGTGAATACCAAGACGTAAATATGCTTTAATATCCTCTTTTAAGCTTAATTCTAATTTTTTACCCTGAAAAGATGGCTTAAAACTATAATCAATCCTTTCAAAATTATTAGTCGCAACGAGTGTATTAATTTTTCTTGAAATACTTTTATAAGAAACAGAATCACCTTCTGCTAATTGCATTTTACCAAGAATATAGTTTCTATTGAAGTTTTTATTTCCTTTAATGTTAATTCTGTCAACAACAAAATTACCTTGCTTAACCTCTACTCTTTTAACAGGTTTTTTATCAGTTTGTAGGCTTGAAATTTCATTAAAAACCTCTCTATATTTAACAGCTGCTTTAACACCTTCTGCCAAAATTTCATCTTTATCCTCAAAAGATGTTACACCGTAATCTGCAACTTTAGGTCTAATATATATATTTACTAATTTTACTTGTTCATCAACCTTTTCATAGATTTTAAAGCTAATTATCTGACTTAAAATAGATGAAACCGATGAAAGTTCATTTCTATTATATAACTGACCTTGTACATTTACTCCAATGATAATATCAACACCTTTCTCTTTCATTTTATCAACAGGAAAATTATCTACAACTCCCCCATCAACTAAAATCTTATCATCAATTTCAACTGGATTTAATAACGTTGGAAATGAAGCACTAGCTCTCACAGCTAGTGGTAATGAACCTTTTTCTAAAACAACTTCGTCACCGGTTTCAATATCTGTTGCAATACAAAAAAAAGGAATTGGTAATAACTTAAAATCTTCAACCTCTTGAACAGGAGCAAAAACCTGAGTTAATAAATTAAGAGCATTTTGACCTCTTGATAAACCTAAAGGTAAACCTACAGAACCTTCTTTTAAGTTGATAGGTAAAGATATTGCATGTTTTTCTTGATATGCTTTTTGAAAATACGGTTTATCTCTTCGTGGAATAATATCTTGTAAAATACCTGAAAAGTCAGTGTTATCAACTAAGTAGTTTATTTGATCTGCAGAATATCCAGCTGCATACATAGCTCCTACAATAGCTCCCATACTCGTTCCTGCAACATAATCAACCTGCACTCCGGCTTTTTCTAACTCTTTAATTACGCCAATATGAGCAAAACCTTTGGCACCACCACCACTTAACACCAAACCAACTTTGGGTTGTTTTTGCGCATGTAAAATACTCGTTGTAATAAAGAGAATTAGTAGCAGTTTTTTCATAATTATTTGCGGTGGTAGTAGTTATATATAGCAGTGGCTCTTGCCGAGCCTACCACATTGGTTAGTTCTTCTAGAGTAGCGTTTTTAACTCGTTTGACTGATTTAAATGTACGTAATAAATTTGTAATAGTTTGTTGCCCAACATTAGGTATTTGCTCTAATTCTGATTTTATGGCACCTTTACTACGCTTATTTCTATGGAAAGTAATTCCAAACCGGTGTGCTTCATTACGTAAAAACTGAATAATTTTTAACGTTTCGGACTTTTTATCCAAATACAACGGTACAGAATCTCCAGGATAATAAATTTCTTCTAAACGTTTAGCAATCCCTATTATAGCTATTTTACCTCGTAAGCCTAATAAATCTAAACTTTTTAATGCTGATGATAATTGCCCTTTACCTCCGTCTATAACAATTAACTGCGGGAGAGGTTTTTCTTCTTCCAAAAGTCGTTTATATCTTCTATAAACAACTTCTTCCATAGAAGCAAAATCATCTGGACCTTCAACTGTTTTAATGTTGAAGTGTCTGTAATCTTTTTTACTTGGTTTCCCATCTTTAAAAACTACACAAGCTGCAACAGGGTTTGTACCTTGTATGTTTGAATTATCAAAACACTCTATATGTCTTGGTTCTTCTCGCAAACGTAAATCTTTTTTCATTTGAGACATGATTCTTTTTACATGCCTATCAGGATCAACAATTTTAATTTGCTTAAATTGCTCTTGTCTGTAATATCTTGCGTTTCGTTCAGATAATTCTACAATACGTTTTTTGTCTCCTAATTTAGGTACTGTAACTTTTATATTTGAGCCTACGTTAACCTTAAAAGGAACAAATATTTCACGAGAAAGTGAGGTAAATCGCTGTCTTGTTTCTACAATAAACATTTCTAACAGCTCTTTATCTGTTTCATCCAGTTTTTTCTTAATTTCTGTTGTGTAAGCTTGAACAATTGCTCCGTTCATAACTTTAAAAAAGTTAGCATATCCATGTGTTTCATCTGAAATAATTGAAAAAACATCTACATTATTAATAGAAGGGTTTACAATAGTTGATTTGGCTTGATAATTTTGAAGCGCTTCTAATTTTTCTTTAATTTTTTGTGCTTCTTCAAATTTCATTTCAGCAGCAAACCCCATCATTAAATCGTGTAAACTTTGTAAACTTTCTTTAAAGTTTCCTTTAATAATATTCCGGATAGCTTTAATATCATTTAAATAGTCTTCTTCGGATTGATTGTCATCACAAGGTCCTTTGCAATTTCCTAAATGATACTCTAAGCACACTTTGTATTTACCAGCATCTATTTTAGCTGCACTTAAATCATAATTACAAGTACGTAATGGGTATAGCTCTTTAATTAAATCTAAAAGCGTATAAACGGTTTTAATATTAGTATAGGGTCCAAAATACTCAGATCCATCTTTAATAACTCTTCTTGTAGTAAAAACTCTTGGAAAACGTTCTTTTTTAATACAAATCCACGGATAAGATTTATCATCTTTTAATAAAATATTATATCGTGGTTGGTATTTTTTAATTAAATTATTTTCTAGCAATAATGCATCAGTCTCTGTATCTACCACAATATGCTCTAACCTAACAATTTTTTTTACTAAAATTCTTGTCTTTGCATTATCATGGTTTTTAGTAAAATAGGAAGCAACTCGTTTTTTTAAATTCTTTGCTTTTCCAACATAAATAATCACATCATCTTTATCAAAATATTGATAAACTCCTGGCGAGTTCGGTAGTGTTTTTACTTGTAATTCTAACGGTGTTGGCATACAACGAAGTTACGATTTTTTAGCTTTTTAAGCTGCTTCGGTATAGAATTAGTATTTTTACATTATGAGTACATTGGTAGATAATTTTGGCAGGCAAATTAATTATGTTCGATTAGCAGTTACTGATCGTTGTAACTTACGTTGCCAATATTGTATGCCAGCAAACGGAATAGAAATTGTACCTAGAAAAGAGTTACTTACCTACAAAGAAATGTACCGAATTATTAGAGTGCTCACAGAACTTGGTGTTCAAAAAGTTAGACTTACAGGTGGTGAGCCATTTGTTAGAAAAGATTTTATGTCGTTTTTAGAAATGTTATCATACAATGACCTATTACACGATATTAACATTACCACCAACGGAGCGCTAATAAAAAAACATATTAATACCTTAGAAAAACTACCCAAGGTTAAAAACATCAATTTAAGTATTGATAGTTTACAGGCGGATAAATTTGCAAAAATTACGCGTCGTGATGTTTTTAATGAGGTAATGGATACGTTTTATGCGTTAGAAAAAAGTTCGTTACAACTCAAACTAAACGTTGTGATTCAATCTGGTATTAACACCGATGAAATTACTGATTTTGTTGCTTTAACAAAGCACAAAAATATAGCCGTAAGGTTTATTGAAGAAATGCCTTTTAACGGTAACGGATTAAGAGCAACCAATGAAAATTGGTCTTTTCAAAAAATACTTACAACCATTAAAAACGATTATGAAATTCAGGAAATTACTCCTGAAAAAAGCTCAACGTCCCGAAATTATAAAATAAACGGACATATAGGTTCCGTTGGAATTATACCAGCTTTTACAAGAACAATATGTAACGATTGTAACCGAATTAGAATCACCTCAACGGGTACGCTAAAAAACTGCTTATTTGATGATGGTGTTTTTAATTTAAGAGATTTTATTAGAAAGGGTGCTAGTAATAACGACTTAAAAAACCTCTTTTTACAATTAGTTAAACAAAAACCAGAAAATGGTTTTGTTGCTGAAGCCAATAGAAAACAACATGTAAGTGAAAGCATGAGCACAATTGGTGGATAAATAAGCACAACCCATCCAATACTTTTAAGAATGATTACAGTAGAAGAAGCAAAAGAAATTATATTACAAAACACTCAGGATTTTGGTGTAGAAGAAATTCCTTTTTTAAACTCATTAGGAAGAATACTAAAAGAAGATATTGTTGCAGACAGAGACTTCCCTCCTTTTAATAGAGTTGCCATGGACGGAATTGCCATCAACTATCGGTTTTTTCAATATGGCGTACGCGATTTTAAAATAGAAGGAATTCAAGCCGCAGGGTCACCTCAAGAAACATTAGAAAATGCTGCACATTGCTACGAAGTAATGACTGGAGCTGTTTTACCTAACAATTGCGATACTGTTATTAGATATGAAGACATAAATATTCATACTCTAATGGCATCTGTAAATATTGACCAAATAAACGAAGGTCAAAATGTTCATTTACAAGGAACAGATAAAGCAAAAGACACAATATTAATTCCTAAAAATACTCCAATTACAGCTGCAGAAATTGGAATTTTAGCAACCGTAGGAAAAGTAACCGTTAAGGTAGCCAAACTTCCTAAAGTATTAATTATTGCTACTGGAGATGAATTAGTAGCTGTTGATGAGCAACCACAGCCTCATCAAATTAGAAAAAGTAACATATACACGGTAGCTGCATTATTAAAAAACTTATATATTGATGCAGAAGTAGCACACTTAAAAGATGACAAAGAGATTTTACAACAAAAAATAGCTACCTATTTACATACTTTTGATGTACTAATTTTTAGTGGTGCTGTTAGTAAAGGTAAGTTTGATTTTTTACCGGAAGTTTTGACTAATTTAGGTGTTGAAAAATTATTTCATAAAGTTGCCCAACGTCCAGGTAAACCTTTTTGGTTTGGAAAACACGAAAACAATACTAAACATACCGCTGTTTTTGCATTCCCAGGCAATCCTGTTTCTACTTTTGTAAATTGTTTGGTTTATTTTTATCCTTGGTATTTTAATGCAACTCAAAACACACAGAAAAAATTAACAGCAACGTTAACTGAAAACGTAAACTTTAAACCAGCATTAACCTATTTTCTTCCTGTTACAATTAAAAGTGAAAACGGTCAATTAATGGCCACACCTGTGAAAGTTAACGGATCTGGTGATTTAGCAAGCCTTACTAATGCAGATGGTTTTCTTACACTTCCAAAATCTAATAAGACAGATTATAAAAAAGATAGTGTACATGAAATTATACTATATAAACACTTTACTATTTAACTTTATTTAATTTTTTATAAAATGAGCAGTTTTTCTCATATTAATGATGAAAATCAACCAAAAATGGTGAATGTTTCCGATAAAAAAATCACCAAGAGAACAGCAACAGCCAAAGCTACTATGTTTTTAGGAGAAGAAATTATTAGCAAGTTTTCTAATAATGAACTTACTACTAAAAAAGGGCCTGTATTTCAAACAGCTATAATTGCGGGTATTCAAGCAGTTAAAAAAACAGCAGATTTAATACCCATGTGTCATCCTTTACTAATTAACGGAGTTGACATTCAAATTAATATTACTGATAATCAGCATGCTCAAGTATTATGTAAAGTTACCATTGAAGGTAAAACAGGGGTAGAAATGGAAGCGCTCACTGGCGCAACCACAAGCTGCTTAACAATTTATGATATGTGTAAAGCCATACATCAAAACATTACTATTAAAGAAGTTAAACTAATTGAAAAAACTGGAGGAAAAGCTGATTTCTCCATCTCTAAAAATTAATATAACAACAATGACAAAGCATCAAAAACACACTAATATTACCAAAAAACATACCGATAACTTTGCGCCAAACGAAATTGCTATACTAGGTACTAATTGTACAATTATAACCGATTTAGTAAACAAGCTTAGCCAAAATTTATCTCAATACAATATTGGGTACTTTGATGCATCACACGCTAAAGATGTAGCTCCAAACACACTTTCTACATACACATTTCATCATGAAGGTAATGTTGACATTGCCTCTAAATTACCTATCAACAAATATGTACAGCGCCTTCAATTTTCTCAACATGACATTGTTTTTATAAATGGAAATCACTATCAAGGTGCTAAACAAATTTTAATTTTAGACGAAAAAAAAGAAGCCTCTGTAGAAAAACGTTTAAGTCAAATAACCAATATTCAGTTTATTATAAAACTCACTGATGACGTTGTTTTTTTTCCGTGTTTAGAAGAAAAGTTCCCTCATATAAAAAATATTACTACTTATCACATCAATGATATTGATGCAATTACTAAACATACAAAAGCTATAGTTGAGGCTTTAACACCTCCTGTAAATGGGTTGGTTTTAACTGGTGGAAAAAGCACAAGAATGGGTAGTGACAAGTCTTTACTAAACTACCATGGAAAACCCCAAAGAGAGCATGCTAAAACCCTTTTGAATCAAAAGTTAGATAAGGTGTATTTTTCTGTAAAAAACACCACAAATAAGGAGGCAGAAATTGCTGATAGCTTTATAAACCTTGGCCCTTTTGGTGGAATATGCTCAGCATTTCAACAAAATCCTAATACTGCTTGGTTTGTATTGGCAACTGATTTGCCTTTTGTTAATGAAACTCTAATTCAAAAAATAATTACTGAAAGAGACCCAAGCAAAGTAGCTACTACTGTAAAAGGTATAGATAATGAGTTTCCTGAACCATTAATCACTATTTACGAACCAAAAGCATATCCAATACTATTGCAATATTTGGCCCAAGGATATTCATGTCCTAGAAAAATGTTGATTAATAGTGATGTTAAAGTTATTGATGTTCCAAATGTATTAATTCAGAATATTAACACTCCAGAAGAATATTTAAACGCTAAAAAGGAAATAATAAGAAATAAAAAACTTACAACTATTTAGTTTTTAGTTGTTTATTTTTTTAAATTTATACTAAAGTTTCTTTCTAACTTTAAAAAAAATATTTTTAAAAATGGATCAATTGTATGAGTTTTTTGAAAAGTTTTTTAATACCTCTGACTGGCCTCCTCGATGGCACTGTGGTAAATGGAGTGATTTTCATGGATGGCTTTATATTGGAAGTGATGTTGCTATTTGGTTAGCCTATTTTTTAATACCTGTTATTCTTATTTGGTTTTTACAAAGAAAACCTAACGTTCCATTTTTACCTGTTTTTTGGTTATTTAGTGCATTCATCATTCTTTGTGGTGCTACACATATTATTGATGCTATTATTTTTTGGAAACCCCATTACCGAATTAGTGCTGTTGTAAAATTTTTAACAGCAATTGTAAGCTTTTTAACTGTTTTTGCATTAATAAGAGATCTTCCTAAAGCATTAAATATTCAAACAGAAGATAACGATTTACTCAAAAAAATTAATGATCAAGAGGAAACAATACAGCAACTAAAAGAAGAAATTACCAAACTAAAAAGTAATGACTACTAGTTATACAAATAAAGATTGGATACAAAATGGAATATTATTTTTTTTAGCAACCTTATTAACGTGTACTTTATTTATAGCTCACATAAATATTTCTAAAAATATTCCGTTTGGAGCATTGTACTGCATGGTAATATTATACAGTTGGTTATTACCTTGGAAAAATACTGCAATTTATGCAGGGATCATTTGTAGCATATTAATATTTACAGCAGTTTTATTTAGTTATAATGATTATCAATCAACAGATTTAGTAGGTATCAATACTACTATTTCACTCATTACCTTATGGATTACCGTAAGCCTTGTGACAATAGCTAAAAGAGGTTTTGAAGAGTTAGAAATTATAAAAAACAATCTAGAAAAAACCGTTAAACGTAAAACTATAGATCTAAAAGAGAGTGAACAACTGTATAAATTTCTCTATGAAAATGCTAATGAAATGTATGCTAGTATATCTCCTGAAAACGGAGCTATTTTAAAGTGTAATACTACATTAGCTAAAAAATTAGGATATTCTAAAAAAGAGCTAATAGGACAACCTGTATTTAAAATTTATAGTGACAACTCTGAAGATAAAATTAAAAATTTACTAAAGCTATTTAAAAGTAAAGGTTACATCAAAAATGAAGAAGTAACATTACAAACTAAAACCGGCAAAACCATAAAAGCTATTTTAAATGTATCGTCCGTTAAAGACGAAAACGGAGAAATTATTTACAGCAGATCTAGTTTATTTGATATAACAGAGATTAAAAATTTAGAATATAAATTTTCTGCATTATTAGAAAGCGCACCTGATGCCATTTTGATTGTTAATAATAAGGCTGAAATTATAATTAGCAACAAACAAGCTCAACATCTTTTTAAATATAAAAAAGAGGAATTATTAGGCTTAAAGACAGCACAATTAATTCATAAAAAACACCGTAGAAATATTGAAAATTACTTTGCAAAACCTCATAAAAATCTAACTCACTTCAAGCAAGAACTACATGGATTAAATAAAGATGAAATAGAATTCCCAATTGAAATTACCGTAAACCCTATTAAAACTTTTGAAGGTCCACTAATTATAATTGCTATTAGAGATATTTCTGAAAGAAAGAAACTACAAAAAGAGCAAGAAATATTTAATAAAGTGCTTCAAAATAAAAACAAAGAATTAGAGCAATTTGTATTTATTGCCTCTCATGATTTACAAGAACCTTTAAGAACTGTTCATGATTTCTCTAATCTGTTAAATGAAAAATACGCCGAACAATTAGATGAAGAAGCAAATATTTATTTAAACTTTATTTTAAGTGCTAACGAGAGAATGAAAAGCTTAATTACGGGATTGCTTAATTACGGATTGCTTGGTAAAAAGGAACAAAAAATAACAGTAGATTGTAATGAAATAATAAATCAAGTAATTGATGATTTAGGTAGTGCTTTACAAAATACTAATGCTATTTTTCAATATGAAAAGTTACCAAACATAAACTGTTATGCAACAGAATTACGTCTATTATTTCAAAATTTAATCAGCAATGCACTAAAGTTCAGAAAGCAAAATGTAAGCCCAATAATTAAAATTTCCGCAGAAAAAAAACAGGATCATTGGCTATTTTGTGTTGAAGATAATGGAATTGGAATTTCAGAAAAACACAAAGATAAAATATTTATAATATTTCAGAGACTGCATAACAGAGAAGATTTTGAAGGTATTGGAATTGGTTTAGCTCATTGTAAAAAAATTGTAGCACTACATGAAGGTGAAATATGGGTAGAATCTAAAGAAGGAAAAGGAAGTGCTTTCTATTTTACCATACCTCATACAAATCTCAAAGTTAATAACATCAAAGCCATTGAAGTATAAATACACAAAAGAAAGCCTAGATAAACCAAGCTTTTAGTACCAAAGGTGGGACTCGAACCCACACGTTCTTGCGAACATCGGATTTTGAATCCGACGTGTCTACCAATTCCACCACTTTGGCAATTGTTAAAGAGCTGCAAAGCTAAATAATTTTATCGTAATTCGTTAAAAAAATCTTTTAATTCCCGTTAAAATAGTTTTACTTTTGCGGTTAACAACAACACAATTAAACATCAATTTTAATGTCTACTAAAACATTATCACCTAAAATTTTTGCTTGTTCTCAAAGTACAGAGTTAGCAGAAAAAATAGCCAAAGAATATGGTATTCCACTAGGAAACGTAAAAACCACTCACTTTAGTGATGGTGAATTTCAACCAGCTTTTGAAGAATCTGTAAGAGGAAGACGCGTATTTATTGTTGGATCAACATTCCCTACGGCAGATAATTTAATGGAAATGCTATTAATGTTAGATGCTGCTAAACGTGCCTCTGCTCGTCATATTACTGCTGTGATGCCTTATTTTGGTTGGGCGCGTCAAGACAGAAAAGATAAACCAAGAGTAGCTATAGGTGCTAAATTAGTAGCCAACTTATTACAAGCTGCTGGTGCAACTAGAATTATGACCATGGATTTACATGCTGATCAAATTCAAGGCTTTTTTGAAAAACCAGTAGATCATTTATTCGCTTCTACCATATTTTTACCATACATCCATGGTTTAGAATTAGATAATTTAACCATTGCCTCACCAGATATGGGAGGATCTAAAAGAGCCTATGCTTACTCTAAATTTTTACAAAGTGATGTAGTAATTTGCTACAAACAACGTAAAAAAGCCAATGTAATTGAACATATGGAGTTAATTGGTGATGTAAAAGACAAGAATGTTATTTTAGTTGATGACATGATTGATACTGGTGGAACTTTAACCAGAGCGGCAGGTTTAATGATGGAACGCGGAGCAAAATCTGTAAGAGCAATTTGTACGCATCCTATTTTATCTGGAGATGCTTATGAAAAAATTCAAAACTCTCAATTAACAGAGTTAATTGTTTCAGATACAATTCCTTTAAAAAAGCAAGTTTCTAAAATAAAAGTTGTATCTTGCGCCGCTTTATTCGCTGATGTAATGCACAAAGTGCAGTCAAATACATCTATAAGCGATCAGTTTTTAATGTAGTAAATTAATAAATAATTATATAATGCAATCAATCACAATTAAAGGATCTCAAAGAGAAAGCGTGGGTAAATCTGCAACGAAAGCCTTACGTAATGCTGGAAAGGTTCCTTGCGTGTTATACGGAGGAGACAAGCCAGTTCATTTTTCTGCTGATGAAAAATCATTCAAGAACTTAATCTATACTCCAAATGTATACACGGCAACGATTGAGCTTGAAGGACAAACTTATGCGGCTGTTTTACAAGACATCCAGTTTCACCCAGTAACTGATAAAATCTTACACATCGATTTTTACCAGTTATTTGAAGATAAGCCTGTAACAATGGAAATTCCTGTTAAATTAGTAGGAACTTCTAAAGGTGTTATGGTTGGTGGTGCTTTACGTCACAACATGCGTAAGTTAAAAGTGAAAGCTTTACCAGCTAATTTACCAGATTTCATTGAAGCAGATATTACTGAGTTAGAAATTGGTAACAAACTTTACATTACTCAATTAGCAAACGAAAACTTTACATTCTTACACCCAGATAACACTGTGGTTGCACAAGTACGTATGTCTCGTAACGCTGCGAAAGCTGCTGCTGAAGCTGAGAAATAATATAGTATAGTATATATTACTAAGTATAAAAGCGTTACCTTGTGTAGCGCTTTTTTATTTTTATAAAATGAATTTCTTACTCAACTTATTTAACTTTAAAAAGAATACCACTGAAAATCCCATGAAAAAGTTTTTAATTGTAGGACTTGGAAATATTGGTGAAAAATATGACGAAACTCGCCACAATATAGGTTTTAAAATTGTAGACGCCTTTGCAAAAGAGCATGGAGGTACTTTTGAAACAGAAAAACTAGGTGATGTTGCTAAAGTACGTGTAAAAGGTAAAACGGTTATCGTTTTAAAGCCAAACACCTACATGAATTTGAGCGGAAAAGCAGTAAAATATTGGATGCAGAAAGAAAATATTTTAACTGAAAACACCTTAATTATTACTGATGATTTGAATATTGATTTTGGAACCATCAGAATTAAAGCAAAAGGAAGTGCTGGCGGACATAATGGTTTAAAGGATATTCAAGATAAACTAAACTCTGGAACTTACCCAAGATTTAGATTTGGTGTTGGGGCAGATTATCGAAAAGGAAATCAGGTAGATTTTGTATTAGGCACCTGGAATAACGAAGAACAAAGCGCTTTGATAGAAAGAATTCCTACTTCTGTAAAAGCAATAGCATCTTTTATAAATGCGGGTTTATCGAATACTATGAACGAATTTAACGGTAAATAAAAAAAGGAAAGTTAATAACTTTCCTTTTTTAATTATCAGCAGCAAACCACTCTGCAAAACTAGTTTCAGTTTCTTGAAGTTTTATGGCATGAAGCTTAATATTATCTGGTAATCTATTTTTAATTTTCTGAGCAAAATCAATCACCATCATCTCACTAGTTGGCTGATAATCAACTAAAATAACATGATGTCCTCTATCTTGTAATTCTTTTGCAAGCTCTACGTGAGGGGTGTTTTTATTAAACACAGTAGCATGGTCAAACACATCTACTATTTCCTCTTTTACTATTTTTTTAAGGTCACCAAAATCAATCACCATTCCAAACTTTACATTATTAGCATCTGTAATAGGCGAACCAATTACTGTAACAGAAAGCTTGTAACTATGTCCGTGAACATTTTTACATTTTCCGTCATAACCATATAATGCATGACCAGTTTCAAAATTAAACTGTTTGGTTATACGTATAGTACTCATTATCGTCTGTTTCTAAATTTGTTGTAAAAATACACAACTACTAAAGCTATGGCTAAGAATAGAAATAAATAATTATCCATTATAAACTCTTTTTTAATTATTCGCCGAATGTACGAATTTGTTTAACAACTTTAGTAATTCCAAACACTAAACCACCTAATAAAACAACAGCTAAAATAACGGCTAATGTTGGGTTGTGTGCAATCCATTTACCTGCTTGATAACCGCTTTGATAAGCAGCATTATAATCTGACTTTTGTAGTAAAAACATATATTACTTTAATTTTTTTTCAAAACAAATGCTATTTTCAGCATTTTCGTAAGGCGGATAATTGGCAATTACTGTATAGTTATTCTTTTTATATAAACCAATTGCTTCAACTTGATTTACACCTGTTTCTAAAATACAACTTGTAAAATTGAGTTCTAAAGCCCAAATTTCAAGCTCTTTTAAAATAGTTGAAGCTACTCCTTTACCTCTACATTCTGGCAAGGTAAACATTCTTTTTATTTCTATAACAGCATTTTTATAAGGTTTTATTGCTCCACATGCAACAGCTTTGTTATTATCAAAAGCTAAAACTACATGTTGAATTGTATCTAACTTATTAAACTGATCATAAAATTCATGTTCGTCACCATCTGTAATTGATAAAAATGAATCTAACTTAATAACGAGCTCTTTAAATATATCATTTTCCGCTGTTGTTCTTTCTATTGTTATCACTTTTTAAATTTAGCCAAGGCGTTTTTAGTAAAGTCAGATAACACCAATTTACCCGATGTTTCAGCTCTTTCTATTAATAATGCATCCCAATGATCGGTACCTTTCCATAGTGCTTTTTTCATTTCAAGTAAAGCATCTGGATTATATTGAGCTATTTTTTCTGATAAAATCTCTACTTCTTTATCCAATTCAGTAATTGTATCAAAAACCTTAGCATATAAACCTTTTTCTTTTGCCCAATAAGCATTTTTCCAGCTTGTAGCATCTAACGTTAATTCTGCTAAGCCACTTACACCAACTTTTCTTTCTACAGCAGGTGCTATTACAAAAGGACCAATACCAATGGTTAATTCAGATAATTTTATAGCTGCTGCTTCTGTTGCTAAAGCATAATCACAAGCTGCTGCTAAACCTACTCCTCCACCTACAGTTTTACCTTGTATTCTTCCTATAACTAATTTATTACAGCTTCGCATAGCGTTTATTACATTAGCAAAGCCTGAAAAGAAAGCTTTCCCGTCTTCTAAATTATCTATAGCTACTAGCTCATCAAAAGAGGCTCCTGCACAAAATGCTCTTTCACCTTCCGATTTTAAAATAATTACAGCAACCTCATCGTTAGTAGCTAATAGTTTGAATTCATTAGCTAATCTGGCTAATAATTCTGAAGGAAAAGAATTACTTGCTGGATGACCAAACTCTATAGTTGCTATTTTATTTTGAATTTTAGTAAATAAACTTCCGTTGGTTCTTGTAGTAAGTGTCATGAATATAGTTGTTTCTTCAAAAATAGTGGTAATTTTATTTTTTGAAAAATTATGAAAGCTGAAAACCTTAAAATAAAATCAATATTTGGTCTGCCAAATAATAATGATTTAACACAACTGTTATGTCTTTACAAAACTATTTTTGAGGTTAATACCAACGATTATTTTGTTGATAGAATTCAAAATCAAACCGATTTAGTTTTTTTAATTGCTTATAAGGAAGAAATTCCTGTTGGATTTAAAATTGGCTATAAACAAAATTCAAACACCTTTTACAGTTGGCTTGGTGGTGTTTTACCAGCGTTTAGGCAACAGGGGATTGCCAAGGTTTTGGCTGAACATCAAGAAGCTATTGTGCTAAAAAAGGGATATCAAAAGATAGCTACAAAATCAATGAATCAATATAAAGCTATGCTTATTTTTAACTTAAAAAACGGGTTTGATATTACTAATTTTTACACCAACGAGCTTGGTGAGCAAAAAATAGTTTTTGAGAAAAAACTTTAATCACTCTTTAACTAACGGTAAAAACTTACTTCTAAACTTGATAATTAAGGGAATGCCACGTGCTATTATCCATAAAAAAAATGCAATCCAAATAGCATATAACTTATAATTAAGCGCATCAAAAACTAATAACACAGGAATAAAAACTAGACATGTGGTGAATAATAGAAGGTTTCTTAAATACTTCATTTCTCCCATTCCTTTAAACATTCCATCATAAATAAATGCTAATGAACAAAAAGGTTGCATGCATAATATCACCCAAAAAACTTCGTAAAACGCAACTAAAACCTCATTTTCTTGCGTAAATAATATCCCTATTTTATTGTAAAAAACAAAACCTATTAAAGCCATTAAAAGACCTAATAAAAAACCATATAACAACAACTTATTGCCAAGTTTAATTAGTGTTGAATAAGCTTTTGCTCCTAATAATTTACCTGATAAAATATTACCTGCAGATGCATAACCATCTATAATAAAAGCACCCATTAACCATAAATTTAGCCCAATAGTATATGCTGCAATATATTGATTGCCATACGCTGTAGCGTAAGATGTTCCGAAATAAAGAGCTAGATTTAAAGCAATGGTTCTAACAAATAAATTTAACACCATGTTTATAAAACGAGGTATTTCTTCATGAAATGGCAATGTAAAACGTAGTGTTATCGCTGTTTTTTTATATAATAATACTAATGACAATAATGCCATAATAACCTGTGCTAAAACGCTTGCATATGCTGCTCCTTGAATATGCATTGGAGCTATAAAACCATCTACTCCGTAAACCAACACAACATCTAACAAAATATTAACCAATGTACCCACTAATGCAATTACCATAGGATAAAAAGTATTTTGCAAACCTCTAAAAGTACCGTATACAGCTATTGTAAATAAGGTAAAAGGAAATCCGAATGCTCTAATTTTATAATAAGCTACAGCATAAGCTAACACTTTACCAGAAGCGTTGTAAAATCTAAAAATTTGCTCTGCAAAAGGGTAACTTAGTAGTAATATTAGCAAACTAGCAGCTACAACAATAACAGTAGCTTGAGCCGGTAAGGTTTTAATTGCTCCTATTTTATTTGCACCTACATATTGTGAAACAATTGAAGAAATACCGCTACGTGTTTGCCCAAAAACCCAAATTAACATTGATAAAAAAGCACCTACAATACCAATTGCTGCTAAACTTTCAGTAGCATCATAAGAAACATTACCAACAATAGCTAAATCTGTTGTGGATAACAAAGGCTCTGCTACACCAGCAATTAATGCAGGAATTGCCAGTTTGTTAATATGTTTAAAACTGATATTGTGCATGGTAAACATCTAATTCCAAGATATCTTTGTTTATTAAACGTAATATTTAGTAGATTTAAAAAACTTTTTATAACCATCATATAATCTATAAAGTTGATAGATAATAATACCAAAAAAAAGAATATTTAAATCATTATTTTCATGTTTGCTATTTCCAAATAGCAAAATTAATGTTGATAATAAAATCCAAAAAAATAAACCTCCTCTATCAAGTAATAGTCTTTTTAATCTATACTTAAAAAGCTCTTTTTTCATACCATGTTTTTCAAGAGTTTCTACCATTCTTTTAGAAAAACAAAAATCAATGATACCTAAATTTTCAGGATATAGATAAATACAAGGAATTTTATTTAATGAGTAAGCTTTTTTCTTTTCTCTATATCTTTCTCTTTCTGCTTTACTATGGTTCCACCTTCCATAAAACTCGACATAAATACCGTAATCTTTTAAGAAAAAATCAACGTCACGATAGGATTTTGAATCTCCTTTTAAATTGAAAATTCTTTTTTCTCGTTCAAAATTTAAATTTTCGTTTTTGAAATAGTCGGAAATAAACCTTTCTCCTTCTGATATTCTTTCTTTCTCTTTTTGCATATTTTTATTTCTTTACCAACATACGTTTAATTTCGTTCAATTTCATTAAAGCCTCAATGGGCGTTAAAGTGTCTATGTTGGTTGCTAAAATCTCTTCTCTAATATCCTCTAGCAAGGGATCATCTAACTGAAAAAAGCTCATTTGCATATCTTGATGCTGCGTATCTTTTAACACTTCCTTTACTTCTTTATGAGAATGACTTTCTTCTAACTCTTTTAAAATTTTATTAGCTCTATGAATTACACTGTTTGGCATCCCTGCTAACTTGGCAACATGAATACCAAAACTATGATTGCTTCCTCCGGCGACAAGTTTTCTTAAAAAAATAATACTATCTTCTAACTCTTTAACTGAAACATTATAATTTCTGATTCGCTCAAAAGTAGTTGTCATCTCATTTAACTCATGATAATGTGTGGCAAATAAGGTTTTTGCTTTACTTGGGTGTTCATGCAAGTACTCAGCAATCGCCCAGGCTATTGAAATACCATCGTAGGTTGAAGTTCCTCTTCCAATTTCATCTAACAATACTAAACTGCGCTCTGAAATATTATTTAAAATGGAAGCCGTTTCGTTCATCTCTACCATAAAAGTAGATTCTCCCATAGAAATATTATCACTAGCTCCTACTCTTGTAAAAATTTTGTCTACAATACCAATTCTAGCGTTTTGAGCTGGCACATAACTTCCCATTTGTGCCAACAATACTATTAATGCTGTTTGACGTAAAATAGCCGATTTACCAGACATGTTTGGTCCAGTAATCATAATTACTTGTTGTTGATTTCTATTTAAAACAACATCATTCGCTATATATTCTTCTCCAATTGGAAGTTGTTTTTCAATTACAGGATGACGACCATTTTTAATTTCTAAATCTGTACTATCATCCATTGTAGGACGTACATAATTATTTTCAATAGCTAACGTTGCAAAAGATAGAAGACAATCTATCTTTGCAATAACTTGTGCATTTTGTTGTACCTGGTTAACAAAACCTATTACATATTGAACTAACTGAGTAAATAAGCTTACTTCTAATGCTTGAATTTTTTCTTCTGCTCCTAAAATTTTGGTTTCATACTCTTTTAACTCTTCTGTAATATATCGTTCTGCGTTAACAAGCGTTTGCTTTCTAATCCATTCTTGCGGAACCTTGTCTTTATGAGTATTTCTTACTTCAATATAGTAACCAAAAACATTATTAAAAGCTATTTTTAAAGTAGGAATTCCTGTACGTTCAGTTTCCCTAGCCAACATTTGATCTAAGTATTCTTTGCCCGAATTTGCTATGCTTCTTAACTCATCTAACTCTTCAGAAACACCATTAGCAATAGCATTACCTTTAGCAATATTAACAGGTGCCTCTTCTAGTAAAGTTTCAGCTATTTTATTAATAAGCTCATCACATGAAAATAATTGTTTTCCTAACTCTTGAACTGTTAAGTTTTTACTTTTTTCAGATGCTTCTTTTATTGGTAAAATTGCCTTTAATGAGTTTTTAAGCAATACCATTTCTCTTGGAGAAACTTTTCCTGTAGCTACCTTAGAAATTAGTCTTTCAATATCTGATACTTGTTGTAACTGATACGTTACTGTTTCTAAAAAAGCATCATTACCTATTAAATATTTAACTAACTCATGTCGTTCTTTAATTTCCTCTAAATTTTTAAGAGGCAAGGCCAACCAGCGTTTTAACAACCTACCTCCCATGGCAGACGTTGTTTTATCAATTACATTTAATAAACTAACAGAGTTTACAGCATTACCGCCATATAACTCTAAGTTTTTAATAGTAAATCGGTCCATCCAAACATACCTGTCTTCTGCTATTCGATTAATACGTTGAATGTGTGCTAATTTATTATGCTGCGTTTCAGATAAATAATACAAAACAGCTCCACCTGCTACAATACCTTGCGTAATATCTTCAATTCCAAATCCTTTTAAATTTTTAACATTAAAATGATCGGTTAAACGTTCATATCCATAATCTTTTTGAAAAACCCAGTCATCTAAATAAAAAGTATGGTATTGGTTTGTAAACAACTCTAAAAATTGTTGCTTGTGTTTTTTCTCTACCAATACTTCACTTGGCATAAAGTTTTGAAGTAACTTGTCTATATACTCTTCATTACCTTCTGCTACTAAAAACTCTCCGGTAGATACATCTAAAAATGATACGCCTAGTTGTTTTTTTCCAAAATGAACAGCTGCTAAAAAGTTATTGGTTTTAGATTGTAATACCTCATCATTTAAAGCTACACCAGGAGTTACTAATTCTGTTACCCCACGTTTTACTATTTTTTTAGTCATTTTGGGATCTTCTAACTGATCACAAATAGCAACTCTTAAGCCTGATTTAACTAATTTTGGCAAATACGTGTTTAGTGAATGATGAGGAAAACCTGCCAGGGCCGTTTCACTTTCGCTTCCGTTACCTCTTTTGGTTAAAATAATACCTAAAACTTGTGATGCTTTAATGGCATCTTCTCCAAAGGTTTCATAAAAGTCTCCTACTCGAAAAAGCAGCATAGCATCAGGATATTTTGCTTTAATTCCGTTATATTGTTGCATTAATGGAGTAACCTTTTTTGCCTTTGTTTTTGCCAAGTTTATGGATTTTTTAATTTAGTTTTGCGAAGATAGAAAAAAGTCTTTAGCTTATTGCTTTACACATTAGCTTTTACCTTAACATCTTAAAAGTTATACCCTAAAAAAATGAGAAAATTAAAAAACAGCGAGCTTGGTAGAATTACTGTTGATGAGTTTAAACAAACCCAAAAAACACCCATTATTGTGGTGCTAGATAATATTAGAAGTTTAAACAATGTTGGGGCTGTTTTTAGAACCTCTGATGCTTTTTTAATAGAAAAAATTTACCTCTGTGGTATTACTGCCACACCTCCTAATAAAGAAATTCATAAAACTGCTTTGGGTGCTACAGAATCTGTAGCTTGGGAATATGTAGAAGATACCTTAACACTAGTTAACCAATTACAAGCAGATAATATAAAGGTAGCTACCATAGAACAAGCAGAAAATGCAACTATGTTACATGAATTTACACCTAAAACCAACCAAAAATACGCTGTTGTATTTGGTAATGAAGTAAAAGGTGTACAACAAAACGTAGTAAACAATGCAGACATGTGTATTGAAATACCACAATTAGGAACCAAACACTCTTTAAATATTGCCGTAAGCTGTGGAGTTGTTTTATGGGATTTATTTTCTAAAATACGTTATTAATGTACTAACATGGTATTGATGTAATAATTACAATATGTTAAAAACCGCAAAAATGTAGTGGTTTTTGCACAAAAACATGTTAAAACCCCTTTTTTTACAAGAAAAACATTATATTTAAAAAAGTAAAAATAATATTAACCTTTTAAATTTTGTGAAAAATGAAAAACAATTACAAAAACTATGTAGCTAGTCTTAGAAAAGACGATAACGGAAATGGTAACGGCACTCAAGTTGGTACTGGTGGCACAGGGGGTACCGGAAGTACTGGAGGAGGTGGTACTCAAGGTGGAGACGGAAAAAAATAACTATTAAAAACCCTTTAAATAGGGTTTTCTTTTTTTAGTATGCTACATACTGGTTTTAAAAAACAACTTTTAAGTTTACTGCTTTTATTTAGTGTTCAGCTAAGTTTTAGTCAAAAAAAAACTGACAGTTTACTAACTATTGCATTAGATAAAGGCTATACTGCTTATTTTAATAGACATCCTAAGTTATTAGCTAACGAAATTAACAATATAAAATCTCTTTACAACACAAGTAAAGACTCTACTACACTTGCCTATTATTACCAATACAAAGCAATGCTTTCTAAACTTCATTTTAAAAATGATAGTGCTTTCTATTACTATAATGAATCTAAAATAATTTCTGAAAAAATTAAAGACTCTCTAGCTGCAGGAAGACGCTTGCTAAGTATTGGAATACTGCAGCATAAACTAAACGATCATATTGGTGGAGAAATAACCTTAATTGAAGCGCTTAAATTTTTAGAACCCATACAATCTAACAAATATCTAGAACGTGTTTATAATTCCTTAGGAACAATACATAATTACTTATTAAATGAAAACGAGGCTTTAATGTACTACAATTTAGCTTTAGAGTATAACAAAAAAAACAACAATCCTGTTGGTTATTTATACTTACTTAATAACATTGGTTTAAATTATCAAAAAAATAACAAAAATAAAGAAGCTCTTACTTATTTTACAAGAGGCCTCGCTTTTGATAGTATCAAAACAAAATATCCTACACAATATACTTTTTTATTAGAGAACTTTGCCATTAGCACTTTAAAACTTAACTATAATGCAAAAGTTTTAGATTATCATTTAGAAGTTTTAAGTATAAGAGAACAACTAAAAGATTATTATGAAATATCTTCAAGTCACTTATTAATTACAGACTATTATATTTTAAAAAGTAATACAAAAAAAGCTATTTATCACGCGCAACAAAGCCTAGAGTTCGCTAAAAAAACTCATAATAATCAGCGTTATTTAGAAGCTTTAAATAAGTTATCTAACTTACATACTGGAGAAAAATCTAAAAATTATCTAGTAGAATATATTAATTTGAATGATAGTTTAATTAGGCAAGAAAGAAACTTAAAAAACCGCTTTGCCAAAATTAAGTATCAAACAGAAAAAAAAGAGCAAGAAAACAACCTATTAAAAGCTGAAAATGAACAAAAACAAGTACAAATAAACTATGAAAAACAACAAAAAACAATTGGTTGGTTGTTTGCCGCTATTAGTTTATTAGGCTTAAGTTTAAGTGCTTCATTTTTTGTTATTAGAAGAAAACAATTGGTATTTAATGCACAGCTTCAAAAAGAAGAAGCAAGAGAGCATGAACGCCAACAAATTGCAAAGTCTTTGCATGATGAGGTGGCAGGAGATTTACGTTTACTACATCTAAAACTACAAAAATCAGCATTACATACAGAAGCAGCAAAATTAGAAAGTGTAAAAGAAAATGTAAGAAATCTATCACACCAATTAAGTAGTGTAAGTTTTGATAAAGTAAGTTTTAAAGATCAAATAATTAATTTAATCTCAGATTATTTTGAACTTGATTTTAAAATAAAGGTAACTGGCTTAAAAGAAATAGATTGGAGTTTAGTTAACAATTCTATAAAAAGATTACTGTTTTTAAGTATAAGAGAAAGTATTCAAAATTGTAAAAAGCATGCCAACGCAACAAAAGTGAACATACATTTTACACACAACAAAAAAAATGTATTTTTGGAAATAACTGATAACGGTAAAGGTTTTGATACCCAAACACAAAAAAAAGGCATTGGCTTACATAACATACAAAGTCGTGTTGAAGAGCTTAAAGGAAGCTTTGTGATTGAAAGTGAAATTGGTAGCGGAACCCAAACCCGAATTCAAATTCCGTTAAATGGCTAAAAATATTAAAATCTTAATAGTAGACGACCACCAATTAATTATAGAAGGTATTTTAACCGCTTTAAAAAATATTGATGGTTTAACTACAGAAACATGTAATAATTGTGATGAAGCATTTAGTAAAATAAAAACCGCGGTTCATGATGTACCTTTTGATATTTTATTTACTGACTTAAGTTTTGATAATGTTACCGAAAACTCTACGCTTGATGGTGGCGAAAGCTTAATAAAAGCCATAAGAAATTTAAATATTGATATTAAAGTAGGTATCATTACTGGACATACCGAAACTAACAGAATTTTCAACGTAGTTCAAAATCTAGAACCTATTACTTATTTACTAAAAGATAAATGTAATACTGAAGAACTCCAATTTGCCATTAGTAAGATGATGAAAAATGAAATGTATTATTCTCATGAAGTTCATCAAAAGTTATTAAAACGAGCTTTGGTAGAAATTCAAATGGATGAGGTGGCAATCCAAATTTTAAAAGAACTTCCTAAACACCCAAAAATTAGCAACTTAGAAGGTGTTATTAAAAAAGATGACGGAAGCTTACTAAAAATCCGATCAATAGAAAACAAACTAGCAAAATTAAGAACCGATTTACAGGCTAACAACAATACGCATTTAGTACTGAAAGCCATTGAATTAGGAATTATTGATTAATAATACAGAAATCCACAAAATAACCTGCGGAAATCACTTTTCAGATAAAAATCAAGTAATCTACATTTGTTTTGAATTTAAAAATTCATGTGGGAAAACTTGATAAAAGAAATTGAAACTGTAAAAAAAGCCTTTAAGTAGTTACTTAAAGGCTTTTTTTTATGATAATTTTAATACAATTTACGGAAAACCACATATAAAATTGTGAATTCCCCTTTTTTAAATCTCGAAAAGGATTCTACATTTGAATCATCTTATAACATTGTTCTAAGATTTATTTGGGGGGATTATAAACCTTCTAACGTTAATTCGTTAGAAGGTTTTTTTATTTTAAAAACTAACTATGCGGAAATCCACTTTACAAAATGCAGAAAACCATTATACAACACTAATAATCAGTTGTATATTTGTAGTGTAATTATTTAATTACAACTGGGGATTAATTTAATTTTTAATTATTATGGGGATTTTAATTAAAAATGTTAGTAAATCTTTTGAAAGTTTCGCAGTATTACTTTCTGTGTGTGGGAAAGGTGCTAGCTACGCTATAAGAAACTAAAAGATTGCTAAAAAAGGGTTGAAAACCTTTCTGATAATATCAGAAAGGTTTTTTTATTGCCATTAGTTTACTAAATTGCTTCTTTAACCCAACTACATGTCGAAATATATTATTGCGTTAGATCAAGGCACCACAAGCTCTAGAACAGTTATTGTTGACAATGAAGGAACAATTATTGCTATTGAACAAGAAGAGTTTGAACAAATATTCCCAAATTCTGGATGGGTTGAACACGATCCTAAAGCTATTTTAAAATCTCAATTAAATACTTTACATAAAGTACTAACCTCATCAAAAATAGCTGTAGAGGATATAGCTGGTATTGGCATTACCAACCAAAGAGAAACCACTGTTATTTGGAATAAAAATACAGGTGAGCCAATATACAACGCAATTGTATGGCAAGATAAACGTACTGCAAATATTTGTGAAGAATTAAAACGTAAAAACTTAGCAAATCATATTAAAAAAACTACTGGTTTAATTATAGATAGTTATTTTTCTGCAACCAAAATACATTGGATTTTAAACAATGTGCCAAACGCCAAAAAACAAGCATTATCTGGCGATTTACTTTTTGGCACTATTGATACATGGCTACTTTGGAATTTAACCAACGGAAAGGTTCATGCTACAGATTACAGTAATGCCTCTAGGACTATGTTGTACGATATTAAAAACTTACAATGGGACAATAAAATATTAGAAGAATTAGAGATTCCTAAAAACATACTTCCAAAAGTGCATCCATCTTCTCATACATTTGGATTTTACAATCTTCATGGCGTTTCAATACCTATTGGAGGAATTGCAGGAGATCAACAAGCAGCTTTATTTGGTCAGGCTTGTTTTAAAAAAGGAGAAGCTAAAAATACGTATGGTACTGGCTGTTTTATGTTAATGAATACTGGTGATGAAATTCAATATTCTAAAAACGGATTGTTAACCACTATTGCTTGGGGGATTAATAATAAAGTGTACTATGCCCTTGAGGGTAGTGTTTTTGTTGCTGGCTCTGCTGTACAATGGTTAAGAGATGGATTAAAAATAATTGAAACAGCTGAAGAAAGTGAAGCTTTAGCTGATTTAGTTACCGAAGAAAACCCCGTATATGTGGTTCCTGCCTTTGCTGGCCTTGGGGCTCCTTACTGGGATATGTATGCAAGAGGTGCTGTTTTTGGATTAACAAGAGATACTGGAAAAAACCATTTAATAAAAGCAACATTACAATCTTTAGCATACCAAACAAAAGATGTATTAGACGTAATGCAAAAAGATAGTGAAGTTCCATTAAAAACATTAAAAGTTGATGGAGGTGCTTGTGCAAATGATTTATTAATGCAGTTTCAGGCTGACATATTAAATACTACTGTTGAAAGGCCTGAAAATACAGAAACTACTGTTATGGGAGCAGCATACTTGGCAGGAATTGCCGTTGGCATGTGGAAGCAAGAGGATATCACAGTAGATAGAGCAATAGACACTTTATTTACTCCTAAATTCTCATCAGAAAAAAGAAATAGATTATATAAGAAGTGGCAAAAAGCAGTAGAAAGAACCAAAAATTGGTTAGATTAATATGGGTAAAATTTTAACTAAAATAACATCAAGAACTCTACAATTTATAGAAAAACAACACGTATTCTTTGTCGCAACAGCTCCAAAAAAAGGTCGAATAAACCTATCACCAAAAGGCATGAATAGTTTAAAAGTTTTAACTCCAAATCAACTAATTTGGTTAAATGTTACAGGAAGCGGCAACGAAACAGCTGCGCATATAAATGAAAATGGTAACATTACTATTATGTTTTGTGCTTTTGAAGGAGCTCCAAACATTGTTCGCATTTACGGTAAAGCAAGAGAAGTTAAACCATCTGATAATGATTGGAAAGTTTTATGCAGTAAATTACCGAAATTGCCAGGTGCTCGTCAAATTTTTGATGTTACTGTGGCGAGCGTTCAAACTTCATGTGGAATGTCTGTTCCTTTCTATGAATATAAAGGAGAACGTAATGAATTAAACGAATGGGCCGAAAACAAAGGTGAAGATGGTATCCAAAAATACTGGAAAGAAAAAAATCAAACCAGTATTGATGGGTTACCAACACATATTATTTAAAAGCGTTTAATCCGGTAATATCTAAACCTGTTATTAGTAAATGTACATCATGTGTACCTTCATAAGTTACTACACTTTCGAGGTTCATTGCATGTCTCATTATAGAATAATCCCCCGAAATACCCATAGCACCTAAAATTTGTCGTGCTTCTCTAGCTATATCTAAAGCCATTGCTACGTTATTTCTTTTTGCCATTGAAATTTGTGCAGAAGTAGCCTTGCCTTCATTTTTTAGAGTACCAAGTCTCCAAGCCAATAACTGAGCTTTAGTAATTTCGGTTATCATTTCTGCTAATTTTTTTTGTTGTAATTGAAATTGACCTATAGGTTTTCCAAACTGAGTTCTCTCTTTTGCATATCGCAAAGCGGTATCGTAACAATCCATTGCAGCACCAATTGCTCCCCATGCAATTCCATACCTTGCGGCATCTAAACACAATAAAGGAGCGCCTAAACCAGATTTATTGGGCAATAAATTTTCTTTAGGAACTTTTACATTATCAAATATTAATTCTCCAGTTATAGAAGCTCTTAAAGACCATTTGTTTTTAGTTTCTGGAGTCGTAAAACCTTCCATCCCTCGCTCTACTAGCAAGCCATGAACCCTACCTTCTTCATTTTTGGCCCAAACAACAGCTACATCACAAATTGGTGCATTAGAGATCCACATTTTTGCTCCATTTAACAAATAATAATCCCCCATATCTTTAAACTTAGTTTCCATTCCTCCAGGGTTGCTTCCGTGGTTTGGTTCTGTTAACCCAAAACTTCCTATCCATTCACCTGAAGCTAGTTTTGGTAAGTATTTATTTCTTTGAGCTTCGTTTCCATAATTATAAATTGGCCCCATAACTAAAGAGGTTTGTACCGATGCTGTAGATCTAATTCCACTATCTCCACGCTCTAATTCTTGCATTATTAAACCATATGATATCTGATCCAAACCTGAGCCTCCGTACATTTGAGGTATGTAGGCACCAAACGCACCAACTTCTGCCAAACCTGGAACAAGGCTAACGGGAAACTCAGATTTTTGAGCGTAATTTTCTATGACGGGTGAAATATTCTTTTTTACCCATTCTCTAGCACTGTTTCTTACTAAAATATGTTCTGAAGTTAATAAGTCATCTACATTGTAATAATCTGGAGCTTGAAATAAATCGGTTTTCATGGGTATTTGTTTTCTTCAAAAATAACCAAAAAAAGCGTTTTTACTATTAGTTTACGTATGTTTGTATTGATGAAATTTACTTTAGGAAAAGACGAACGACTAAAAAGCAGAAAACTAATTGGAAGGCTTTATACCGAAGGAAAAACCATAAAAACTTTTCCTTTACGAATGGTTTATATACAAACAGAACATACTTCTGATTACCCTGTGCAAGTAGGTGTATCTGTTCCTAAAAGAAACTTTAAAAAAGCAGTAGATAGAAATCGTATTAAAAGATTATTACGTGAAAGTTATCGTAAACAAAAATTTACAGTTTATGATAATGTAGATAAACCGTATGTTTTTATGATTTCTTATCTTGCAAAAGACGAATGGAAGTATGATGACATTGATAAGAAAATGAGTAAATTACTTTCTATTTTTATGAATGAAATTTTAACCAATGAACAAGAATAAAAAAATATATATAGCCCTATTAATTGGTATTGTTGCTGTTTCATTTTCATTTCAATCTCGCTTTTTTGAAATTGCTAAGCAAATAGAAATATACAATACGGTTTTTAAAACCATAAACATCAATTATATTGATGAAATTAATCCAGCAGAAATCACAAAAAACGCTATTAATCATACGCTCGAAAACCTTGATCCCTACACTCGTTTTTACAACGAACAGCAAATGGAAGAAGCTAGAATTAGAAGAGAAGGTGAATATGGCGGTATTGGTATTTCTTCTTTTTATACCTATAATGGAATTGTAGTTGCTGCTGTTAAAGAAGGTTTTTCTGCTGATAAAGCTGGTCTAAAGCCGGGTGATATTATTATTGAAGTAAACAATCAGGTTTTAAAAGGGCTTGAAAATGATGAGCTTTCTCAAATGTTAAAAGGAACTCCAGAAACGCCTGTTAATTTAACCATTAATAGAAACAATACGGTTTTTAAAGTTGATTTAAAGCTAGACAAAGTAATTGTAGATCCTGTTCCCTTTTTTGACATGGTAAACGAAACTACAGGATATATCAAGTTAACACAGTTTACAAGCGGTAAAGCAACTGAAAACGTAAAAAATGCTTTTTTCTCATTAAAAGAAAAAGGTATGGAAAAGTTAATTTTTGATTTACGTAGTAATCCAGGAGGGTCTCTTTCTGATGCCGTAAATATTACCAATATTTTTATTCCTAAAGGAAAAAAAGTTGTAGACACTAAGGGAAAGATTAAAGCCAACTCTAGAACCTATAAAACCAGTAATGATGGATTGGATATTGAAATTCCAATTGTAGTTTTAATTGACGACAGATCTGCCTCTGCTTCTGAAATAGTTTCTGGTGCATTACAAGACTATGATAGAGCTGTAATTATGGGGCAACGTTCTTTTGGTAAAGGTTTAGTTCAGCGATTTTATACGTTAAGTTATGGTACTCAAATGAAGGCTACCATTTCTAAATACTATACACCTAGTGGTAGATGCATTCAAGAGCTAGATTATGCTAGTAGGGACTTAAAAACCGGTGAAGTTCCAAAATTTTCTGATAATATTGTTAATGAATTTAGTACGGAAAATGGAAGAAAAGTATATGATGGCGGAGGTGTTACTCCAGACGTTTTAATACAATTATCTGAAAAAACAGAAGAGACAGAAAGCTTATTAAAATCTAGAGCTATCTTTAATTACGCAACTAATTATGTTAAAAAAAATCCACTTGATAATTTTGATGGATTTTCGTTTACATCAACTGATTTCTCAGATTTTACCTCATACCTAATTAATAAAGATACTTCTTTTGTTACACCTCAAGAAAAACTCTTTAAAGAAGCTTATGAAACCGTTGAAAATAGTAACTCAATTAACAATGATTATACTAACATTGTAAATACGTTAAAGCAACAAAAAGTAGCTTCTATTTCTAAAAACATAGATGTTATTTTACCTAAAATAGAAGATGAAATTATAGAGCAATTGTTTTATGAGAAAGGATTGTATGCGTATTACTTAAAACATGATACTACTATACAAAAGGCTGCTGCTTTATTAAATAACCCTAAAGAATACAATAAAATTTTAGCTAAATAAAGCTAATTCTTAAGTTTGTATCTTTGAATTTTAAAAAATATATGTCAAAACCAATACAAAAAGCACGTACACGTGCACAAGAATCTACCAATGCCATTGAAAAATTATACATTTCAATGCGTCACTTATTTACACGTGGGTTTTATAAACCAATGGGAGTTTCAGGAGAAACATTACGTAAATCGTTATTGTTACTAAGGCCAGAAATTTATGGTTCTATTGCGGAAGACAAATCAGAATTAAACGGTTTAACTTATGTTATAGAACGTTTACCTGTAGGTATTGAAGAGTGTCAGTATATCACTTTAACTGCCGATGAAGGATATAGAAATTCTAACTTCACACCAATCATTCCTCCAAAAAGAAGAAGAAACTGCTATCGTATAGATAAAGATCAAATGATTATCGAAATTACACGTGGTAGATCTGAAATATATGATATTTTAACACACTTAACATTCTTGTTTATAGAGTCTCATAAAATAAAGGATAGAGTGTTAATTAACGACGGAAAAGACACTACTAGAGAGTGGAAAAACCTTGAAGATATTGTTATTTACAACAAAAAATTATCTGATAATGAACGTGACGTTTTAGTAGTTCATTTAGGTAGTATTCTGGGAAGAACTTATGATGAAGTATATGATGCTTATAATACGTTTAGCACAGAAAAAAATCCACATAGATTTTTCCATTTAATGTACTGGTTAGGTAAACTTGCCATAAATGAAGAGTTAGAGGATAAAAAACGTTCTATAAGATTTAGTGCAAATTTAATCGATGAAATAGGTCATCATTTTTATGGAGAAATGTGGGCTAACGACATTAAAGAAGTTTTATTTAAGAACAATTTAATGGATAGACCTATTCATATCATTAGTGCTAACATGCATAGTGTTATGAATACAATTTATGCTAAAAATGCCTTACCCGAAGAAGCAAAGAAAAATGAAGGTTTTAAACTTTTTGGATTATTAAGCAACGCCAATAGCGAAACCTTACAAACAAAAGTTAAAAACTATGCTTCTGAAAATGGCTTAATTTACATTAAAGATAAATCTGGAACGAACATTAACGTACAAGTAATTGATACAGAAAAAATAAATTTTGATATATCTGAATTTAACAAGGTAAACTCTGTTGATAAAAAACCTGTTATTATAGTTATGGACTATGCTTTTGGTGAACAAGCATATGAAACAATGGATGAGTTATTAAAACCTTACAAAAAAGACGGTGAATCCTTACACATTAATGTTGAGTCTGTTTCAATAATGGGTAAAGCAGGTATTTTAGATGGAGGAAAAGGAGATATCATGATTCCTAGTTCTCATATTTTTGAAGGTACTGCTGATAATTATCCTTTTAAAAATGAGCTTTCAAAAGAAGATTTAGAAGGTTTTGGTGTACAGGTTTTTGATGGGGCTATGGTTACCGTTTTAGGTACATCTTTACAGAATAAAGACTTATTAAAGTTTTTCCATGATTCTACTTGGGATGTTATTGGTCTTGAAATGGAAGGGGCTCATTATCAAAAAGCCATTCAGGCAGCCTCTAAAATTAGAGGAAATATTACCGAAGATGTTAAAGTAAGATATGCTTATTACGCTTCAGATAACCCACTAGAAACAGGAGCTACTTTAGCCTCTGGTGGTTTAGGAATGAGTGGAGTAACACCTACGTATGCTATTACTCAAAAGATATTAGAACAAATCTTTTAAAAGCTTAAAAACCAAACAATGTCTCAACTTAATAACGAACAAGAAGAAGTTGACTTAGGATCTTTATTTATATTAATAGGTAAAGCATTTACAAAGTTAATTAACTTTATAACCTCTATATTTAGAGGTTTATTTGATTTTATAATTCAAATACTACTTTTTTTAAAAGGTAATATTATTAAAATAGGTATTGCAGCATTGTTTGGCGCCATTATAGGAGGTTTCGTGCATTTAAAATCGGATCATAAATTTGAAGCTAACTTATTGGTTAAACCTAATTTTAAAAGTAGTAGACAGCTATATAACAATATAGCCTATTACAATGATTTAGTTAAGCAAAAAGACACCCTGCTATTAGCAAGTACATTTAATATTTCTGTTGAAGAAGCAAAATCATTAAAAAAGTTTGAAATAACTCCTATCGTTAACAATAACGATATTATTGCTGCTTACGACGAACTATTACAAAATATAGACACTACCACCATTAAGAGTTTTACTTTTAATGATTATAAAAATGCATTTACATATTATGACTATGATGTGCATAATATTAGAGTAATTGCCACACAAAATAATGTGTTTAGTAAACTTAGTAACCCTATAATAAGTTCTATTACAGAAAATCAATATTTTAAAAAACTTAAAAAACTTAATCAAGAAAGCTTAGAGAAAAGTAACAACCTATTAAATAAAAACCTTTCTCAAACAGACTCTTTATTTGAAGTTTATAAGAAGACGTTAGTGTTAGAAGCTCAAAAAGGTGTTCCTTCTACTCAAATTAACATGAATAACACTAATAAAATGGTAAAAGAGTTAGCATTATTTGAAACTAATTTATTACTAGATGAAGAGCTAAAGGAAATAAGTGATGATTTAACTAAGAAGTCTGAAATTATAAATATAATATCTAACTTTCAACCGATTGGTCATCAAATTAAAGAAATTCAAAGAAATAGTACTTTTCAATATGCGCTAATTTCTTCTATTTTAATGATTGCCTTCTTACTTTTTATAAAACTAAATACATATTTAGAAAAATATAAATCATGATTGTTTCTGAGACACCTTTAGCACAATCGTTTATAATAGAACCTAAGGTTTTTGGAGATAGTAGAGGTTATTTTTTTGAAAGCTTTAATCAAAATTTATTCTTCCAAAAAACAGGTGTCGATATAAATTTTATTCAAGATAACGAAGCTTACTCTAATCGTGGTGTTTTAAGAGGTTTACATTTTCAAAAAAAGGAACATGCACAAGCTAAACTGGTAAGAGTTGTTACTGGAAAAGTTTTAGACGTAATTGTGGACCTAAGAAAAAATTCTAAAACTTACGGTAAAACGTTTTCTATTATCCTATCAGGTGAAAATAAAAAACAGTTGTTTGTACCTAGAGGTTTTGCACACGGATATGTTGTTTTAGAAGACAATACCATTTTCAGCTATAAATGCGACAACTATTATTTTCCGAAGTCTGAGGGAGGAATAATTTATAATGACCCTACTTTAAATATTGATTGGATGCTTGATAAAAATGAAATTTTGGTTTCTGAAAAGGATAAAAACCTCGGTAAATTCTTATAATGCTATTTAAAAAGATAAATAGAAACGATTTATCCTTTAAAACCTTAAAAATATTATTTTTAAGAGTAATTGGTGTCATTTTATTATTCGGGTTAACCCTGTTTTTAACTAATAATTTTGAACCTGACACGGTTGGAAGGTATGATTTTTTAAGAACAATGATTTTTGTTTTTAGCGCTCTAATTTTATTAGGTACCGAGCAATCTATTCTATACTTTGCTGGAACAAATTCAGAAAATACAGAAGCATTAAATGTTGTTTACGTTAAAATGATATCACTCATTTTAATTGCTTATGCTTTTTTATTAGTTCCTTTTTTTTTTCTAAATAAAGAGTTTATAAACAATTATTTTAATGATAATAACTCTTATTCTTTAATTATTAAATGTATAATCATATTACCTTTTTATGCGATTTCTATTTTAAATTTTGAAATGTTAAGAGCTGTAGGTAAAATCTCAATTGCTGAGTTTTACAGAAACATCGTTAAGTATACACCCTTTTTAATTTGTGCTATTTCAATAGTTATTTTGGAAAAGAAAGAACTATTAATAAACACTTACTTGTTCAGTTTTTTAGTGGTTGCTTTAATATCTTCTACTCATCTTTATATTCAAATACTCAGTAAAAAAAAATCAAAATTTAAAAATCATAACTTCACCAAAAAAAGGATATTTTTAAAGTCATTTCCTATGGCTTTGAGTGGTATTGGTTTTTTTTTACTTCAAAGTATCGATGTTTTTTTAATTAAAAAATATATAAATAATGAAGCCGTTGCATTTTATAGCATTGCAGTAAAACTTGTTTTAATATTAATTATGATTGTAAATGCTGTAAATATTAGTTTGGCTTCTAAAATAGCAGAACTTTACAATAAAAACAATATAGAAGAGCTTCAAAAAAACATTACCAAAGCAAGTAAGATCATGACATTAATTTCTTTTCTTACCGCAATTCCTTTAGTTTTTTTATCTGATTACATTTTATTAATATTTGGTTATGACTATTTAGTAGCAAAAAATAGTTTAATATTAATGATTATAGCCCAATCCTGTAGTTCTATATTTGGTGTTAGTGCTGTTTATTTAAACATGACAAAAAAACAACATTACTTTCAGTTTATACTGCTATCTGCCGTTGTAATTAATTTAATTTTAAATGTATATTTAATTCCATTATATGGAATTTTTGGAGCAAGTATTTCTTTCTCAATAAGTGTTTTATATTGGAACATATCTAGTGCAGTTTTAATATATATAAAAGATAAAATAGTATTGTTTCCATGGACGAAAAATAAATTAGCAAACCATGAAAATTAGTTTACCGAAAAATAAATTAACATTTCTATTTTTTTCACTTTTAAGCTTTTTAATTGGAATTTTTGGTTGTTATTTTTTACCAAGTAGATTTTTTAATGATACTATTATTATTATTAATGATTATCACAATGAAATTGGCTGGAGAGGTAGTTATCCTTTTACTATACTATTCTATAACTTAACAAAGTTAAAATATTTGCACTTTAGTATTGTTGGAGCCATACAAACAATTATTGTATTATACTTTACCTATAAAATTGGTGTACCCAAAAAGTTTAATATTATAACCACCAAAAACTCAATAACCTATATTTCAATAGCTTTAATAGGTGTGTTTTTGTGCATGCCTACAAAAGAGTTTATCAATTATTGTTATTTATTATTTGTGCTTTACTTTATTAGAAAACAGTTTTTTTCAGCAAAAAATACTGGATTTATTATCGTTGTTTTGTTGATTTTCTTTGGTTTTTTTTTCAGAGAATATTACATGTTAATAGCTCTTTTAACAGTAATTTTTTACACAATGAGTTTTGTGAATTTTAAGAATAAGAAAATAGCTACTATATTTTATGGAATAATTATAGCAATTGGGTTTTCATTAAGTTACGGATTTATTAAAGGTGAGTTTATTTCTCAAAAAACACGAGAATCAATTAATGAATTAAGAAAAAATGATGGAGAAAATAATTCTGCTATATATTCACCTATTAAAACAGATACGTGGTATGGTGAGTCTTTTGGAATAGTATATGGTTTTTTTACAGTTAACTTGCCTTTTAATGGGTTAACTTATATTACATCACCACAAATTATTGCATTTGTGTTTTGGCAACTGCTTTTATTTATCATTTTATTCATAAGGTATGAGAGATGTTTTAAAGAAGGAATTAAAGACAATTATGCAATTTGGGTGTTTTATGTAATTTTTGCTTTTTTTATTGTTCAAGGAATATTTGAACCTGATTTAGGTTCGGCAGTAAGACACAAAATTGGTATTTTTCCATTCATTTATTTTGCCTTGTATTATCATGAATTTAATAATAAAAAGTAATTACACTCCGTTTAAACTAATAGTTGGTTTACTATTTATCTTCATCACATTTAGCTTTGATAAGCTACAAATTATTAGTACAGTAACAATACCAATAATTATTACTTATTTATTTTTTCTATCTAAAAAAGAGAAAATAGCACTTGATGATTTTTACAAACTAATTTTTTATACATTAATATTTTCTTCTACATCATCTGGACACATCTTCAAAATAATTCTTATTGCTTTAATCTTTTTTTTAACATTAAGTAAAAAAAAACTGAAGTATAAACATTATTATGAGAAACTGACCTTGCTATTTTTCTTATTAATTACTATTAATTTTGCTTTATTTTCGCCTCACTTTAAAGGGTTAGATATTCTTATTTACTTTTTTTTAATTCCTTTATTATTTATTTTATTAAAAAAGAAAAATGTACTTATTTCTGTTAATACTACAATAAAAGCTTTTGTTTTATCATGTTTTACGCAATCGTTATTATTAGTTGTTCTTAATTTAATCAATGGTACTTTAATAAAAAAAACAAATCCTTTATTTTCAATTCTTATTGATTTACACCATGTGTATTATGGCATGTTTTTGGCTATATCTATAATATTAATAAGTTATTCATGGATAAACTCCCGTAAAAAGATATTTTCTACATATTGGGATTTGCTTTTAGTACTATTTCACACTGTAATTTTACTTTATATAGGCGCAAGAACTTCAATATTAGCTACTGGTATTGTTCTTTTTATTCTTTTTTTTAAGAAAACTAACTATACATTAATCAAAAAACTTACAGTAACAATACTATTAATGAGTGTAGCTGTATTTCTAATTGTAAAATCACCCAGATTTAAACAAGGTTTAAATGAAGTTGAAAAACTTACTACCATTATTAAAAATAACGATAAAGAAGCATTGGTTAAAGAATCTTGGAAGAATATACCTATGAGGTATTTAACTTACAAGTATACTTTTAGTGAATTAAAAAAACATTGGGTTCTTGGAATAGGAATGCAAAATGTGGTAGATAAGATATCAGATAAAATTGTAGACGATGGCTATATCTATTTTCTTCCGAAAAATACTCACAATCAATATTTACATTTTTTTATAGGCATGGGAATATTCGGTTTTAGCTTTTTTATTTTTTTGTTATTAAAATTCGCTATAAATCATGATAATAACCTATATGTATTACTATTTTTGCTAATTGTAATGCTTACAGAATCTATTTTAGTTAGAGGTAAAGGGATTTTATTATTTACCTTTTTTAATTTACTTTTTGTAAACAGAAAAATTTGGAATGATTAAAGTGGTTCATATTGCTAAGCCTATTGGAGGTGTTGGTGTTTATATTCAATTGTTAGCTAAAACAATTGATAGTAACTTATATGAACATATCATTATCCAGAATAAAAATGATAAAAACCTTAAAATTGTTACTGATAAAGAAGAATTAATAAAAAGCTATCATGTTAATTTAATAAGAGAAATTAAACCAATTAATGATATACTATCTTTAATTGAGTGTATTCGGGTTTTAAAAAAAGAAAAACCAAACTTAATTCATTGTCATAGTGCAAAAGCAGGTATTTTAGGTCGTTTAGCCGCTTTTTTCTTAAAAATCCCTGTATTATATACTCCTCATGCGTATTCATATTTAAGTACAAATAGTTATTTTAAAAGAACCATTTTTAAACTAACTGAACAACTCTTTAAATACCTACCTGGTAAAACATTAGCCTGTTCACAATCTGAATACTACAGAACTATCAACGATCTTAAGTTCGACCCTAATAAAGTTTTTTTATGGAATAATGCTATTGATGAAATAAAACCAGTAGCAAATAAAATTGATTACAATTTACCTGAAAATTATATATGTAATATCGGTCGACCGTCTTATCAAAAAAATACTGAATTACTTATTAATTCAATTTATCAGGTAAAAAAAGATATTCCTAATATTCATCTAGTTATTTTGGGAGTTGGGTATTATGCACCATCTTTAAAAAAAGTAACATCATTAATAAATGATTTAAATTTAACATCCAACGTTACCTTAATCTCATTTATTAAT
This sequence comes from Tenacibaculum geojense, assembly GCF_042676005.1. Taxonomy (NCBI): domain Bacteria; kingdom Pseudomonadati; phylum Bacteroidota; class Flavobacteriia; order Flavobacteriales; family Flavobacteriaceae; genus Tenacibaculum; species Tenacibaculum geojense. The sequence goes on from NZ_JBHTJR010000051.1 coordinate 374,170, forward strand.
AGGCAAGATTGTTTGGCTATACTGGAAAAAAGTAATCTTTTTGTATCAACCTCTAGATACGAAGGCTTACCTTATGCCGGTATTGAAGCATTAATGCTTAAAAAAGCATGTGTTTTATCAGACGTAGACGGACATAAAGACCTTGTAGATAACACTATTAATGGTTATTTAACGGAACAAAACACAAGTAAAATAGCTGAAAAAATTAAGTATTTACTCACAAACCATTCTGTTCGTAAAAAAATGGAAGAAGCTTCTTACACTAAATTTCAGCGTAATTTTGTGTTAAAAAACAACTATAAAAAATTAGAAAACATTTATAAATCGGTAGCTAAACGTTGAAACATAGATATTCAAAATACATACCTTTTATTTTTTTAATTATTGATGTTTTTATCATTAATACTGTAGTGTTTTTTATTTTTGAAAAAAAACACCAAACGGGATTTTTCTTCTTATTCTTAAATATTTTTTGGGTAATTTCAAGTATTATATCTTCATATTATAAATTATACAGATATTCTAATATTTTTAGGTTATTAGGGCTATTTATTGCTCAAATTCTATTTTTTACTTTAGGTTTTTTTGCGTTTTTTGGAATTTTTAAAGAAGGTATTATTGTTAATACTCAATTTGAAACATTACTATTATTAGGTAGTACTTTATTAGCTAGAAAAACCTTGTCTTTTTATGCCTTAAAAGTTTACCGTGCTAAAGGGAATAATTACAGAAAAGTTGTGTTCTATGAAAAAGATAGCACCGCTAAAAAAATGATACATTTATTTACTACCAAAAAAGAATTAGGTTATCATTTTCTTGGTTTTTTCACTAATAAACCCAATCAAAACTTTAATGATTATTTGGGTGACGAGGCATATTTATATCAATACATTATTCAAAATAATATTGACGAAGTTTATGCAACTCAATCTCAATTAAATAAAAATCAAATAAAAAAAATAACAAAGTTTACCAGTTATCATAATATACAACTAAAATTAATTCCAAACACAAAAGAGTTTTATAGTAAAAAAGTACAGGAAGAATATTATGATGATACATTAAAGGTTTTTGCAGTAAAAAAACTTCCTTTTGATCATCATGAAAATAGGATACTAAAACGATGCTTTGATGTTACTTTTTCGTTTTTAGTATTAGTTTTTGTATTATCATGGTTAGTTCCTATTTTGTGGATTTTGGTAAAAATAGAATCTAAGGGACCTTTATTCTTCAAACAAGAAAGGGAAGGTTTAAACGGGCAAAAATTTGTTTGTTACAAGTTTAGATCAATGAAAATAAACAAAGAAGCTAATACAACTCATGCTTCAAAAAATGACATGCGAGTTACTAAAATTGGTGCATTTATGAGAAAGACAAGTATTGACGAGCTTCCACAATTTTTAAATGTATTACAAGGTCATATGAGTGTAGTGGGTCCAAGACCTCATATGGAAACATTATCAAACCAATATCAAAAAGATGTTGAAAATTATATGGAGCGTCATGCTGTAAAACCTGGTATAACTGGTTTGGCTCAAGTTAGTGGTTACCGAGGAGAAATAATAAAGAAATCTGATATCAAAAATCGTATCCGACTAGATATTTTTTACATTGAAAATTGGTCTTTTTTATTAGATATTAAAATTATTATTAAAACAATATTCAATGTTTTTAAAGGTGATGAAAACGCTTATTAATGGATTATAAAGTCGAAATATCTGCATGTATCGTTCTTTACAACGAACCTATTGAAGAACTACAAAAAACTATAGATTCATTTCTTAACATCCCACTTTCTAAAAAGCTTTTCTTGGTAGACAATTCTCCCAAACAAAATAAAAACAACTTCGATCATGTTGACATAGAATATTTATTTAATGCTAAAAATATTGGTTTTGCCAATGCAAATAATCAAGTCATAAGAAAAATCAATGGATACTCAAAATATCATTTAATCTTAAATCCTGATGTTGTTTTCAGTTCAGAAGTTATTAGTAAGCTTATTTCTGAATTAAAAAAAGATATAAATCTAGCTATGATAGCTCCTAGAGCTATTTATCTTGATGGAAGTCATCAATATACAGCCAGAAAATACCCGAGTTTTTTCGATTTAATAATAAGGAGAATTCCTTTCTTTTCTAAAAGAAAAAAGGAACAAGAATATCAGTTTCAAGATTTGTCAAAACCATTTTATCCTGATTTTATTCATGGGTGTTTCATGTTATTTAATACCAAAGATTTTATTAAACTAAAAGGTTTTGATGAGCGTTATTTTTTATATATGGAAGATGTTGATATATGTAAAAAAATAGATGAGCTCGAAAAAAAGAAACTTTACTATCCATTGGTAAAAGTAAAACATGTAAAAAGAGAAGGTTCTTCAAAAAAAATCAAATTATTATTCTATCATTTTTCATCTGCAATAAAATACTTTTTGAAGTGGGGTTTTTAATAAAATACCATTTACTTACTATATATTTGCACATACAACACAACAACAATACTAATGAATATTCTTATTTTAGGTTCGGGCGGTCGCGAACACGCGTTTGCTTATAAATTAGCTCAAAGTAATAAAGTATCTCAATTATTTGTAGCTCCAGGAAATGCTGGAACAGCAAAAATTGCCACCAACATAGCCATAAATCCAACCGATTTTTCAGCTGTAAAAAAAACTGTTATAGATCAAAAAATAGCTATGGTAGTAGTTGGCCCAGAAGCACCTTTAGTTGAAGGTGTGCATGATTTCTTTTTAAATGATAAAGAATTGCAGTCAGTACCAGTAATTGGTCCTAAAAAAGACGGTGCTTTACTAGAAGGAAGTAAAGATTTTTCTAAGCAATTTATGGAAAAACATAATATTCCTACTGCAAAATATCAATCTTTTACTGCTGATAATTTACAAGAAGGATTTTCTTTTTTAGAAACATTAAACCCTCCTTACGTTTTAAAAGCTGATGGTTTAGCAGCAGGTAAAGGAGTTTTAATTTTAAATTCTTTAGAAGAAGCTAAAAAAGAATTAGAAGAAATGTTAACCAATCAAAAATTTGGTGAAGCGTCTTCTACCGTAGTTATTGAAGAGTTTTTAGATGGAATAGAACTTTCTGTTTTTGTTTTAACAGATGGGAAAAGTTATAAAGTATTACCATCTGCTAAAGACTATAAACGTATTGGTGAAGGCGATACTGGTTTAAATACTGGCGGTATGGGAGCTATCTCTCCTGTTCCTTTTGCTGATAATGACTTTTTAAATAAAGTAGAGGAACGAATTGTAAAACCAACAATTGATGGTTTGCAAAAAGACGGAATTGATTATCGTGGTTTTATTTTCATAGGTTTAATGAATGTAAACGGTAACCCATTTGTAATTGAATATAACGTTAGAATGGGAGATCCAGAAACAGAAGTAGTACTTCCAAGGATAAACTCTGATTTATACGATTTATTTGAAGGTGTTGCACAGCAAACACTATCAGAAAAATCTTTTAATGTTACTGATAAAACAGCTACAACTGTTATGTTAGTTTCTGGTGGGTATCCAGAAGCTTACGAAAAAGGTAAGCTCATTTCTGGCCTTAATGAGGTAGAAGATTCAATTGTTTTTCACGCGGGTACTAAATTAAAAGATGATAATATAGTAAGTAATGGAGGACGTGTTATGGCTATAACATCTTTTGGCAACACCATTAATGAAGCTCTTGAAACTTCATATAAAAACATTAATAAAATATCTTTTGATAAAATGAATTACCGAAAAGACATCGGTTTTGATTTACATGAGTCGTCCTAAAATAGGTTGACAGTTTTAAAAAATATATTTAAACCAGAGAAGCTAGCTTCTCTGGT